>MPMT01000080.1 GCA_002238645.1 Alphaproteobacteria bacterium bin52
CCGCAACACCGTCGCGCCCCGGCTCCCGGGCGCCGAACCCTTCCAGGCCATTACCCGGCCCACGCCGCTCCAGAGGAAAATACTCGACCACCTCGGCGTGCGGCTGGCGCGTTCCCAGTAGCGACACGCTCCTTTATCTCGAATGCCAATATATTCAAACTGGTACGCTTGGCCATGGCTGGAACTTCGGTATAGCCGGCAACCGGTTTCTCATAAACGGCGAGCCCACCTACACCGGCCGAAAGCGAGTGGAAGGGCTGCTGCTCAACGCCCGCATGGTCCAGGGACTGTTCGACGACCTGAACCCGCAGACCCGCGAGCGCTGAACCTACCCGGACGGTCCGTGGGACGCACGGCGCAACACCGCGGAATTCGTTGCCGCGATGCCGGTGTGGCGGGCATCCGGTCTGGTGTGTTTCACGCTCAACCTGCAGGGCGGCAGTCCCGAGGGCTACAGCCGGGAGCAGCCCTGGCACAACTCGGCCTTTCGCAGTGACGGAACGCTGCGCGCCGACTACCTCGAGCGTCTGGACACGATCCTGCAACGCGCCGACGAACTCGGCATGGTCGTCATTCTCGGGTTGTTCTACTTTGGACAGGACCGGCGACTTGCCGACGAGACCGCGGTGATCACCGCGGTCGACCAGGCCATTGACTGGCTGCTCGCGAACGATTGGCGCAAGGTCCTGGTTGAGGTCGCCAACGAGGCCGATGTCGGGCGCTCCGGGGGCGTGCTGCCCGCGAGCACCAGCTTGCGGGGCGGCAGCATTCCGCGCGAGGCGATCGTGCGCGAATCGGATTTCCTGCTGCTGCACGGAAACCGGGTCGGCGGCCCCGACGATGATCCTGGTCAACGTATGGCGCGGCCTGCCTTTCTTCGCCATCTCGTTCCTGGCGGGACTGCAGACCATCCCGCCCGACCTGTATGACGCCGCCGATATCGACGGGGCGGGCGGCTGGAAGAAGTTCTGGCACGTGACCCTGCCACTGATCAAACCGGTCGCGATCGTGGTGATCGTGTTCTCCATCGTCGTGACCTTCGCCGACTTCCAGCTGGTCTAAATCCTCACGCGCGGCGGCCCGAACAACGAGACCCACCTGTTGGCGACGCTCGCCTATCAGCTCGGCATGGGATCCGGGAACATCGGACAGGGAGCGGCCGTCGCGCTGTTCATGCTGCCGATCCTTGCGGTCGTCATCATCTTTCAGCTCTGGTACCTGCGACGCGAAGGGGTGCGATAGCCATGAACGCCATGGTCGGCGAAACCTATGTCCGGCGGCTCGTCGTCTTCTACATTCCGCTGTTCATGTTCGTCTTCGCGATGCTGTTTCCCTTCGCGTGGATGTTGATCACCTCGATCAAGCCGGATGCCGAGCTGTACAATCTGCGCATCTCGCCGTTCATCGTGCGGGAACCGACCCTCGAGCACTGGGAAAGCCTGTTCGGCACCACCCTGTTCATCCGGTGGGCGATCAACACGCTGTGGGTCGCCATCGCCTCGACAGCGGTATCGCTGTTTGCTGGCGTGCTCGCCGGCTACGCGCTGTCGCGCCTGGTGTTCCGGGGCTCGACCTTGTTCGGGATCATGATCTTCGTGATCTACCTGGTGCCGCCAACGCTGCTGTTCATGCCGCTGACCGGCGTGGTGACGTGGATGGGACTGCAGGACACCACCTGGTCACTCATCTTCACCTACCCGACCTTCCTGGTGCCGTTCTGCACCTGGCTGCTGATGGGATACTTCCAGACCATTCCGAAGGAACTCGAGGAGTGCGCCCGTATCGACGGTGCGACGCGACTGCAGGCGATGTCCCGCATCGTCATCCCGCTCGCGGTCCCGGGGATCCTGTCGGCCGGGATATTCGCCTTCACGCTGTCGTGGAACGAGTTCCTCTATGCCCTCGTCTTCATCCACTCGCCCGAGAACAAGACCATTCCGGTCGGTGTGACCAGCGAGCTGATCAAGGGCGACGTGTTCTTCTGGGGAGCACTGATGGCCGGCGCCCTGTTCGGTTCGGTCCCGGTGGCGGTGGTCTACTCCTTCATCGTCGAACACTACGTGTCGGGCATGACCGGTGCGGTGAAGGGATAGGGAGCATGCCGTTGACTGAAGCGACTTCGTCCGCCGGCAACGCCGGTTCCGTCGGGCTGCGGCAAGACCACAACGCTGCGAATGATCGCCGGACTCGAGGAGATCACCGGCGGCGAGATCATGATCGGGGACCGGGTGATCAACAACGTTCCGCCGAAGGACCGCGACATCGCGATGGTGTTCCAGAACTACGCGCTGTACCCGCACATGACGGTCGAGGAAAACATGTCCTTCGGCCTGCGGCTGCGCAAGGTCCCGCGCGACGAGATCGGCCGGCGCGTGTCGCATGCCGCCGGGATCCTCAACATCGGCGAGTTGCTGCAGCGCCGGCCCAAGCAGCTCTCGGGCGGCCAGCGCCAGCGCGTCGCCATGGGTCGCGCCATCGTCCGCAACCCGCAGGCCTTCCTGTTCGACGAACCGCTGTCCAATCTCGACGCCAAGCTGCGGGTGCAGACCACGGTAGTCTACGTCACCCACGACCAGGTCGAGGCGATGACGCTCGCCGACAGGATCGTGGTGATGAACCACGGCATCATCGAGCAGGTGGGCACGCCGCAGGAGATGTACGAGGCGCCGCTGACCCGGTTCGTGGCCGGGTTCATCGGCTCGCCGGCCATGAACTTCATTCCGTGCCGCATCGTCAACGCCGGCTCCGGCCTCGGTGTGCGCCTGTCAGGCGACATCACCCTTGCCCTTCCCGATATCCAGGCCGATCGCTACCGCGGCCATGTCGACCGTCCGATGATCTTCGGCATCCGGCCCGAGCACATGACCGAGCAACGCCAGCACACCAGCGCGCAGCAGATCGACTTCTCTTGCACGGTCTCGGTGCTGGAGCCCATGGGTGTCGACACCATGGTGTTCGTGGAGATCGACGGCACCGAGGTCACGGCGCGGGCCGCCCCGCGGTCGGTCAGTCCCGTGGGCACGGAAATGGCCTTCACGATCGACATGAACAACATGCACCTGATCGATCCCGAGACCGACCGGGTCATCTAGCCGGCGCGGATCGGTCCAGACTGCTTGACAGGCACCGGCACCGATCCGTAAGTATTTGACTGATAATGCATGGGTGCTGAGCCGGTAGGTTCAGCGAACGGCCGGAAGAACGGCCCCGGGAAACTCGACTGTGAACGGACATCATGCAGGTAGCGGTCAAGGGAAAGCAGTTCCGCATCGGTGACATGCTGCGCGAACACATCGAGACGGCCGTCACTCACATCGCGGCAAAGTACTTCGGCAACCCGCTCGATGCCACGGTCACCGTGACCCGGGAGGGATCGGTAGTCAGGGCCGACATCTCGGTCCATGTCGGCCGGCGGATCCAGATCCGCGGCCATGGACAGGCCAGTGAGCCCTATGCCGCATTTGATGCGGCGAACGAAAAGATCGACAAGCAGTTGCGGCGGTTCAAGCGCCGGATCCGGGATCACCACCAGCGCGGCACCGAGCCCGAGGAGATCGATGCCCAGGAGGTGGTCTTCGCCGCCCGCGACGAGGTGGCCGCGCCGGAAGCCCCTGACGGGGACGGCGAATGGCAACCGGTGGTGGTCGCGGAAATGACAACCAACATCAGGACTCTCTCGGTCGAGGAAGCCGTCATGCACATGGAACTGGCAGACGCGCCCGTGCTGATGTTCCAGAACGCCGCCCACGACGGTCTGAACGTGGTCTTCCGGCGTGCGGACGGCAACATCGGCTGGATCGACCCGCTCGGCCGGAGCGCCTGATCGCCGGACTGAAGTCCGGAGGATATCGCCAGGTTTCGCAAGGACCATGGAGATACGCGACATCATCGAGCCGGATGCGGTCATTCCGCACCTGAAGGCAAACAGCAAGAAGCAGGCGCTGCAGGAACTGGCCCGTCTCGCCTCGGACATCACCGGGCTCGCGCAGCGGGAGGTGTTCGACGTGGTCCTCCAGCGCGAGCGTCTCGGCTCGACCGGCGTGGGCAACGGCATCGCCATCCCCCACGGCAAGCTGCCCGGGCTGGAACGGCTCTACGGCCTGTTCGCCCGAGCCGATCATGCCATCGACTTCGACGCGGTGGACGACCAGCCGGTGGACCTGGTCTTCCTGCTGCTCGCTCCCGAACGGGCGGGAGCGGACCACCTGAAGGCGCTGGCAAAGGTCTCGCGGCTGCTCAGGGACCAGTCGGTCTGCGCCCGGCTGCGCGGCTGCAGTACCAGCGCCGCCATCTTCACCCTGCTGACCGAGCCCGACGCGGCCTGACCCGGGCCCGGGAGGACTACCGCATGCCGCCGGACACGTAGATGGTGTCGGCCGTCATGTAGGGTGCGGCGTCGGAACAGGCAAACAGGACCGTCTCGGCGATTTCCTCGGGTTCAGCGGCCCTGCCCATGGGGGTCATGGAGGCATAGGAGTCGAGCACCGATTTCGGCGTGGTGTCATGGAACGGCGTGTCCACGATCGCCGGCGAGATCGACAGGCAGCGGATGCCCTGGGGCGCAAACTCCCGGGCGATGCCCAGGGTCATGGTATCGACCGCGCCCTTCGAGGAGGCGTAGTGCACCGAGTTGCCGGCACCGCCGACCCGCGCCGCGATACTGGCGATGTTGACGATGACCCCGGCCCCGTTCTCGAGCATGTGCGGCAGGATGGCCTGGGCCGCGTTGAAGGTGCCCCTGACGTTCAGTGCGTAGGTCCGCTCCCACAGGTCCTGGGTGATCTCGAGGAAAGGCTTGCGCGCCAGCGCGGCGCCGGCCGAGTTCAGCTCGAAGTCGATGCGACCGAACTCGCGGATCGCACCGTCGACCATGGCGTCGACCTCGGCGCGGTCGGTCACGTCGCACCGGACCCAGCTGGCACGCCGACCCATCTGGATCACCTGGTTGGCGGTCCGTTCGGCGGCCTCGGCGTCGATATCGGCACAGACCACGGACGATCCCTCGCGTGCAAACACCAACGCGGTGGCACGACCGATCCCGCTGCCGGCACCGGTGATCAGGATGGTCTTGTCGACAAAGTAGTCGGGGGTCTTCGGCATCTGCTCCTCCATGTTCCGGGCCGCCCGATATGACCCGACCCGGCGTTCGCGGTCAATTCCCGCGCCGGCAGGGCACGGAGTCCGTGGCGGGTCGTGCGGGCGGCATCGGCGCGCGGACGCCTTCACACGATGCGCTGGTCACACCGACGCTTGAATGCGTAGGCCGCGTTTCGCCATACTGGCGCCAACAGGAGGATTCCCAGATGAACGATGCTGCACCCACCCGGGCCGAATACGCCGCCGCTTCCGAGCAACACCTGCGCGAGGGAGTCGCCCGCGCTGCCGCCCTCGACAACCGGGGACCGCTGCGTCGCGACGGCAGCGGCGCACTCCATCCCGATATTCTCGAGGCCTACTGGAAACACGGGTTCTATGTCTTCGAATCGGTGATCGACGAGGCCGAGATCGCGGAACTGAGGGCCGATGCCGACATGATGATCGCCGGCGCGCCGGTGCGTCCGGGCTCGGATGTCGATGCCCTGGGACGCCCTGCGCGGGGCCGCGACCACGCCCGTGAGCCCTACACCCTGATCAAGCCGTTGTCCGATCCCTGGGGCGGCACTGACAAGCTTAATGGCAGGCATCCCTCCCGGATGACACAGCCCGTTCCCGATACCGATGCCCCGGAGTACGTGGTGTTCCTGATGTACGGCATGTGCCAGGAGATGCCGGCGGCACTCAGGGTCTACGGCCACCCGGACCTGCTTGCGACGGCCGCGGCCATCAACGGCCCCGACTTCGTGCCGTTCAACGATGCCATCTTCGTCAAGCAGCCGGGGGTCGGCGGTTCAGTCGCCTGGCACCAGGACGGCGTCACCCACTGGGAGTCGCCCGACTGGGACGAGGGCAGCCACGGTTTCAACTTCCAGATCCAGCTCTACCCCACGACACCGGCCAACTCGCTGTGGGTGGTGCCGGGAACCCACCGGGCCGGCAGGATCGACATCCCGGCTCGCATCGCGGCCAATGGCGGCGACGAGCGGCTGCCCGACGCCGTCCCGCTGCTGTGTCGACCCGGCGACGTGACCGCGGTCAACCGGCAGATGCTGCATGCGTCCTTCGCCAATACCTCGCCCGACATGCGCCTCTCGATTACCTTCGGGTTCCACCGCCTCCGTTCGGTGATCGGCCAGCGCGGAGCGCTCAGCATGGAGGACGCGGCGATCTACGACGAGGAACGGATCTCCCGGCGCTCTGCCGTGATCGCGGTGGCAATCGACGCGCGCCGCCAGCACTTTCCGGACGAAACATCCTTCCGCTACCTGCCGTTCGCCGACCGCGAGGACGAGTTCCGCTACGGGCCCGAAACCTTCGAGAGCGTGATCCGCGACTACGACACCCGCGACCTCGCGATCTGAAGCCGGACGGTCTCAGACTGCAAGGCCGGCGAGCCGGTCGAGCATCGGCAGCACCACGTCGGCCCCGTCCGACGGAAGGGTCATCAGCACCCGTTCGACGCCGGCGTCGCGATAGCGACCCAGCAGGTCGGGGTCCGCGGCCGGTCCGTAGACCGTGATCGACAGTGTATCGGGATCACGGCCCGCTTCCGCCGCCATCTGCCGGAACGCCGGCAGCTTGCCGAGCACGTCGCCGTAGGCCGGGCGGGTCGCATGCGGCAACCACCCGTCACCGTAGGCGACGGCCCGCCTGGCACCGAACGGAAAGGCGCCGCCCACCAGGATCGGCGGATGCGGTGTCTGTACGGGCCTGGGCCGGGTTATGATGTCCTCGAACGCGACGTGTCGGCCGGAATAGGACGCGGTTTCCGACGCCCAGATCGCCTTCATGGCCTCGACTCTCTCGCGCATCAGCCCGAGCCGGGTCCGGAACTCGGTTCCGTGGTTGGCCATCTCCTCGGCGTTCCAGCCTGCCCCGATACCGAACAGGAACCTGCCGCCGGAGACCCGGTCGAGCGAGGCCACGGCCTTGGCGGTCTGGATCGGGTCCCGCTGCACAATGAGACAGATCGCCGTGCCGAGGCGCAGCCGGGTCGTCACCGCCGCCGCGGCCGACAGGGTCACGAACGGGTCCATCACGTCGCAGTACTTCTGCGGCAGCTCACCGCCGGCGGGGAACGGCGAGAGCCGCGACGCCGGGATATGGGAGTGCTCCGGTGTCCACAACGACTCGAACCCGCGCTCCTCGAGCGCGCACGCGAGTTCGGCGGGTCCGATCGAGTAGTCGGTGAAGAATATCGAGACTCCGACGTTCACCGCGGACCTCCCCGGCCCGGTGCGACATCCTCCGAGACGACCGGGTTGGACAGGGTGCCGATGCCCGAGATCTCGACCTCGCACAGGTCTCCGGGTTTCATGTTCTCGGCGTGGCCCTCGGTTCCCATCCACAGCATGTCGCCCGGCTCCAGCGTCAGGTAGCGCGACATGGTGCTGATGTAGCGGGCGACGCCGAAGATCATGCTGTTGGTCGGAAACGAGATCACCTCGCGCCCCGACAGCCGCACCGTGGTGACCAGACTGTCCAGGTCCACTGCCGTTTCGATCCACGGTCCCATCGGCTTGAAGGTGTCGGTGTTCTTGGCGCGCCACAGCGTGCGATCGGTGCGCTGCCAGGTGCGCTCGCTGACGTCGTTGCCGATGGTGTATCCGAACACGCAGCCGAGCGCGTCCCGTTCGGACAGGTTCCGGGCTCGCCTGCCGATGACCACGACCAGTTCGCCCTCGTACTGGAAGGCGTCGGTGGAGTCCGCCGGCTTGACGATCGGCTGTCCGTGCCCGATCAGCGCGTTCACCGCCCGATAGCCGACGTCCGGCTTGTCGGGCAGGACCGGCTCGCGGTTGGCGGCACGTGCGATCTCGCGAACGTGTTCGGCGTAGTTCTGCCCGGCCGCATAGAAGGTGCGCGGGATCACCGGCGGCAGGTAGGTCGCCTCATCGACAGCAACCGTCCGCCCCGACCTCCCGCCGGGCGCAAACAGGTCACCCTCGACCAGCTCGATGTTCTCGCCCTCGACGATCCCGTACCGCGGCGTGCCCGCGTCATCAATCCGCGCCCAGCGCATGTCGCCTCCCCCTGCGGTTCCGGTTCGGACTATGTGGAAGCACCCATTGCCGGTCAACCGCCACCGGCAAGCGTATGCCGTGTCCGGTCCGTCATGCGCACACGACGGATTCGGGAACAGCCTCTCCTGCCCCGTCACCGTCGTCATCGGCGGGATCAGGCCTGTTTCCCGCCAGCCCCGACCGGTATTCCACACCCGCGCATGGTCGCGTCGATGGTAATTCGCCGACGGCGCGTTCCCAACTGCCCGGAACTCGTCGTCATCAATTCGAGCGGCACAGGTTTCGCGTCGCAACGAGCTTCCGGTGTCGGTCTCGAAACGTCCGATTTTCCAGTGTCGAACACACCTTTACCCGGGGTGCATCGATCAGCGACTTGTTCCTGAAGTCCCGGTGCAGGACCGTGTCGTTCGAGTGCAGGAGCCGGGCGCCGCTCATCTGTGCGAGCGCAATGACGTGCGGGTCATCCGAATTGCGGGAGTCCTGCAGGCGCACGACCGATTGCCGGAAAATGAGACCGCCGCTGAGACATTGTCTTGGCGGCGTTTTCCTTGGTTGCGGGGGCAGGATTCGAACCTGCGACCTTCAGGTTATGAGCCGGAATGTGGACTATTTCTCCCCAAAGTGCCTACCCGGACCGTCGCGGGGCCAGACGGTGCCTAATGGGTTAGTACACAACGGTTTTTCAGGTTATCTCCAGACTGTTTCAGCCTTGACACGGTGCCAGACAGGACCCTAAATGGGCCACATGGTGATGTGAGATCGCTTACGGTATGCTTACGGTAGATTTCACCACCATCGCTGTCAATGGCAAACGGATTTGGAGGAAACGTGGCCAGGCTCGAATACAGGACCATCTCGCACCGCACCGTTCA
The DNA here is from genome assembly GCA_002238645.1 of Alphaproteobacteria bacterium bin52. GTDB lineage: Bacteria > Pseudomonadota > Alphaproteobacteria > Thalassobaculales > Thalassobaculaceae > Bin52. The sequence goes on from MPMT01000080.1 coordinate 8,993, forward strand.
CGCATTACCGGTGGGCGACAAGGACGCCGTTTATTGGGACCGCAAGCTGCAGGGCTTCGGCGTGCGCGTGTATCCCTCGGGCTCCAAGGTCTACGTCGTTCAGACGCGGGCCGGCGGAAAGTCGAAGCGCGTGGCGATCGGCCGCCATGGCGTCATCACCTCGGAGCAGGCCCGCGCCAAGGCGACCCAGATCATCGCCCGCATCAAGGCCGGGGAAGACCCCGACCCCGATGCTGCGAAGCCAGCGCCGGCGCCCACCGTAGCCGAGCTCGCCGAGCGATATCTGACCGAGCATGTCGAGGTCCGATGCAAGCCGCGCACGGTCGAGGCCTGCCGCTGGCTGGTCAAGAAATTCGTGATCCCCGATATCGGCAAGATGGCGATCGATGCGGTCGACCGGGAACACATTGCCGCCCTGCACCACAAGCACCGGGACACGCCCTACCAGGCGAACCGCATCCTCGAGGTGGTCAGAAAGATGTTCAACCTCGCGGAAGCCTGGGGCCTGCGCAAGCACGGCGGCAACCCCTGCCGCTTCGTGCAGAAGTACAAGGAGAAGAAGCGCGAGCGGTTCCTGACCGACGAGGAGTTCCACCGCCTCGGCGGAGTCCTCAACGAGATCGCGGCCGACGGCTCGGAGACGCTCGCCGCCGTGACGGCGGTCCGCCTGCTCATGCTGACCGGCTGTCGGCTGAGCGAGATCCAGACTCTACGCTGGGAGGACGTCAACCTGGAGGCAGCAGAGATCAGGCTCCGAGACGGCAAGACGGGTGCGCGCATGGTGCCGCTCTCCGGCGCGGCGGTGCGCGTCCTTTCCGCCCTTCCCCGCCCGGAAGACAACCCATGGGTGATCGTCGGCAGGAAGCCGGGCGCCCATCTTACCGATCTTCAGCACCCCTGGCGCCGCATCCGCGTCCGCGCGGACCTCGACAACGTGCGAATCCATGACTTGCGCCACAGCTTTGCATCCCGGGCCCTGGCCCTCGGAGAGAGCCTTCCTATGATCGGGAAGTTGCTCGGTCACACCCAGGTCCAGACCACCGCGCGCTATGCGCACTTGGCCAATGAGTCCGTGAAGGCCTCGGGTTCGCGCGTCGGCGACAGCATCGGTGCACATATCGTGCCATCCGAACCGGCGTAGCCTGTCCCGCGCTTCTGCTGCCCCGTCCGTCGCGTCCGAAGTTTGCGGCATGTTTTGGACGACCCTTGCATTGTCCGAAACATGTATCATATTTCCGACATGACGACGCTCATGCAAGATACAGGTTTGCGCTCCCGGCTCCTTGCCCGCGTTGCGACCAAGCCGGATGAGGTCTGGGTCCCCGGCGATTTTGCCGACCTGGGCAACCGCCCCGCTATCGACAAGACCCTGCAGCGTCTGGTCGCCTCCGGCGATCTGCGCCGCATCGACCGGGGCCTCTACGACCGCCCGCGGATAAACGACCTGACCGGACGCCCGACCGTACCCGACTACCGCGCCGTCATCCGCGCTGTCACCCGCCGCGACCAGGCCCGCGCCCTTATCGACGGCATGACCGCCGCCAACGAACTCGGTCTCACCACCGCGGTGCCAGCCCGCATCGAGGTCCTGGTCGATGCCCGATTGAAACCCATAAAGCTCGGCAATCAGGAAATCCATTTCAGGTATGCCGCGCCCAGTCGCCTCTATTGGGCCGGCCGGCCGGCCATGCGCGTCGTCCAGGCACTGCACTGGATGCAGGACATGCTCTCGCAGGAGGGCGAACGTCAGCGCGTCGAGGCCAAATTGAGCGCCCTCTTCACCGATCCCCGCCATGGGCAATCGATTCGCGACGATCTGCAAGCGGGTCTCGCGGCCCTGCCAATCTGGATGCAGGAGTTTCTGCGCGGGCTGCTCATCCCTGCCGACACCGACGAGCTGCGGCGATGACCACCGCTGCCTACAAGCAACTCATCGCCGCGACGCCACGCGACCGCCTCGACCTGTTTCTCACGACCGCCAATCGGCTCGGTGCCCCGGTCGGCAATGTGGAAAAGGACTTCTGGGTCTGCTGGACGTTACACGCGCTTTATCGCGAGCGGCCCGCCGGAGGTCCCCGTCTGCTCTTCAAGGGCGGCACGTCCTTGTCGAAAGCCTACGGCCTCATCCAGCGCTTTTCCGAGGACATCGACATCACGGTGTTCCGGGACGATCTCGACGAACCGGCGTCCGTCGAGGAATTGGAATCCCTGTCGAGGAAGAAACGTCAAGCCAGGCTCGACGCGATCAGGAACGCATGCCGCGCTTACATCACCGGCCCGCTCCGAGAGTTCCTGGACGCGCAGCTTAGCGACGCGACCGCCGGCGCCGGGCGCATCCAGATCGACGCCGCCGATCCGGACGGACAGACACTTCTTGTTTGGTATCCCGAGGTCGAGCCGCGCGACGGAGCCTATGTGCAACCGGCGGTCCGCATCGAAGCCGGCGCAAAGTCGGCTCTCGATCCCCACCGTCCGGTCACGATCAAGCCCTACATCGCAGAGGATGCCGCCGGACTCGATCTCAGGACCGACGAAGTAACCACCATCGACGCCGCCCGCACCTTCTGGGACAAAGTGGTGATCGCGCATGGCCTGCGCCGTTGGCACGAGCGCCGCGGATTTCTTCGGCAGGAGGGTCAGCGCGTTTCGCGGCACTACTACGACCTCCATTGCCTGCTTCGCTCGGATGTCGGCGAAGAGGCCCTCGTCGACCGGAATCTCGGCGCCGATTGCGTTCACCACGCCCGGATGTTCTTCGACCGGCCCGACTATGATCTCGCTTCCGCTGTTCCGGGCTCATTTGCGATCAGGCCAACCGGCGCAATGATCGGCGCGCTCGAAAACGACTACGCCAACACGAGGGCCATGATCTTCGGAGGCGCCCCTTCATTCGAAGAGATCTTGGCGTCCATACAAGAGATCCAGCTAGCCCTAAACTCTGTCGATTACCAGTGACCGCGTCAATCAGCGTGACACAACGGAACTTCCTGAAGAAGCTAAATCAGGTTTCCGACCAAGCTCAGCGTGCGTTTAACGCAGCCGGCGAGTTCCGTATCATCGATCACTTCGGTCGCGGCACCTGGATTCTCGGCGTGGTGATAGCGTCTGGTGTATACGTTCAGGTCCTCAAGATCATCCCTAATATCGGAAAGCGGATGCGCATTCCCAGCATCAGTGATCTTGCCAATCATGGCGCCAAGCATGTCCTCGTCTGTGAACTGGATGGGGTATAGATTCCGGCAGTAGCCTTCCAGCACCGGACGGATTTTCTGCACGACATCGCGCGCATTGCCCTCGCTATCGCTATAATAGCGCTGAAGAATTTCCATGTCTGCGCGGTAACGGGCTTTAACCGCTTGCTCGATATCCCATTGGGCAATCGTCGTGTTCTTCTCGCCGACGCGCGCAAGCTGGAGTGTCTTCCGGTCAGCCGGGGGAAGCAGGTCCCAGACCAATTTCAGGAAATGATGATCGTGGGAAAGCAACACCATCTGCGCGCAGGCATCGCCGCAGCGCTTGATTTCCATGGCTGTCTGTGTACGCCGAAACATGTCCTGACTGGTGAAGGGATCGTCCAGGACAACACTCTTTTGCCTGCGGTCGGGATCCTGCTCTAGCTGGGCAAAGAACAAAGCCAAGGCCAGCGTGCTCCGGTCGCCCGAGCTGAGCGTGTTCTTGAAGCTCGGCTCGGAAAGCGGTGTATCGGCTCTGCCAAGCGCCACCGGCGTTTCATTGATTATGATCCGGTAGCTCGAACTGGGTGTCCTACCCCTGTAATCGTGCGTCGGCGTTGAGATGCGAAAACCCGCATTGAATCGGTCGAGATAGCGGTTGATGCTGTGTCCGTACTGCTCGATGACGCTCTCGGTGTGCTCGTCGAGTTGCGCCTTAGCCACGGCCTTCTTCCCTTCAAGGTCATCCTTTTCGCCCATCAGCGTCTGGTATGTCTGGCAGGCGGCATCGACCTGTTCGGTGTAGCGGGTCTTCTGCGCATTTAGCCGCGTAAGTTCCGCCTCCACAGCCGCCACATCCGCCGCACCCGTCTGTTCCTTCTTGGCGGAGATCACTTTGTTGATCGCGGTGACGGACTCATTGTAGGTCGCGATAGCTTCGGCGAGTGCGGCAAGGGCCGCGGCAGCCTGCGTAAACTCTTCATCCGCGGCGATCGTTTCCAGAGGCGCCGTTTCCTTGCGTTTGAGCAAGGAGAGCGTTGAGGCCCGCAGCCTGCCCAGTATGGCGGAGATATCCGATTCGGGATCAAGCCCCGGCGGCTCAAGGGTGCAGTAGTCCTTCCAGAAGGCAGCCGCGTGGCCGTTTTGCTCTATGGTACGCTGGATAGCGGCTATGGCGCGCTCGCCGAACAGTACTTCCACCTCGCCGGCAAGGGCAGCGATCTCGTCCTTGAGCCCGTGATAGGCCTCGCTGAAATAGGCTTTGTACGCACCGACCAGGGCGCTTCCCTCGAGCGACTGGCCGCAGAAGGGGCAGTTGTCCTCGGCGATATAGGTCAGCCCCTCGCCTAGCCACGGCTCGCCTGCCTCAATCATGTTGTGCGCGCGGATATGAACGGCGATCCGCTGCTCGGCGTCTTCGGCGATGCCTTCAATCGTCTTGGAGAGCGCGGCCGAAAGACTCCCGGGAAGCTCCGGCAACGACGCTGTACTCAGGCCCTCGCGCTGCTTGATCTGGTCGGCGTTTTTCGCGGCCTCCAATTCGCTCTGCTTGGCCACAATCCTGGCATCAATACGATCATCTTTACCAAGGGCAACAAAGTTATCGACGCTCATGCTCTCGGGCGCGTGCCGCTGGATAACAGTGCGCGCCGTGCTGATGGCGCCGGTTTTCTCGCGCAAGGCGGCGTCAACAACTTCGACCCGGAGAGCGAGGGTCACGCCCTGGCTACCAATTATGACGCGGTAGAGATTGCGCCGCTGCTCGGTATCGATGGCATCGCCGCCATGGACGTTCTCTGAAATGTAGGTGCCGTCAAAAACCGCAAGCTCGGGCATAACCGAGTCCCATGCACCGCCGGTAAACCTAACCGGGCCGCCCGCCGTCAGAATATGCACGTCAGGCTCATCAGGATAACCGAGGGTCTTGCGGCCCCGGATGTGGGCGGGGTCGCCGGATTGCAGGGAGCGCAGGACCGCGCAGAGCGTTGTCTTGCCACGCCCATTCTCGGCGAAGACGAGGTTTTGGGCCTTAAGGCTGACATCGCCGGACGCCGAGCAGTTCTGAAAGCGCCCAATATTCTTGATCGAAATGATCTTGTTCAGACTCATGAGTCCCCTTGACCTCACCTATTTCTGAGATACTGGCCGGCTTCGTGGACCTTGCCGGAATCCGCGTCTCTGCAGATTGCGTGTGAAATCGCAATCCGGATAATTCGAGCAGCCGAGGAAACGGCCGAACTTCCCCATCCTGGTTTCCAGCCAGCCGCCGCAGGAAGGGCAGCTCTCGATCGACCCGCCGCAGTCGCGGCAGCGGAAACCGTCGCCGGACCGGACCGGCAGGCCGGTTCCGCATTTCGGGCACGGGCGCCCGGTGTGCTCGCAATACGGCCAGTTCGAGCAGCCGTAGAAGACGCTCCCGTCGCGGGCATTTTCCCGGCGTTCGAGCCGCCCTTCCTTGCACTGCGGACAGGGCACGTCGCCTTCCGGCGGGCGCCCGAACACGGTGACGTCGTATTGGCCGTCGATCAGTTCCGTGACAAACGGGGACGGGGGCCCGCCCTCGGCCAGCAGGAACGCCTGCCGGCGCGCTCTGGTCAAAGCGACGTATAGCAGGCGCCGCTCTTCGGCATTGGAATGCGCTTCCGGCGCCGCCATCACCAGGTCGAGCAGCGGGTCGTCGGCCATCTCGACCGGAAACCCGTATTTGCCGGCGCACAGCCCGAGCACCACGGCATAGTCGGCTTCCAGTCCCTTGGAGCGATGCACGGTCATGTAGCTGAAGCGCAGGCCCGGATACTGATTCGCCAGGCTGCCGAGGTTCAGCGGCTGCAAGTGCCGGTAGCGCCCCAGCAGGAGCACGTCCGACGTCCCGTCGTGCCGGGCGGCGTCTTCGGCGATCCGGTCGAGCGCTTCCTTCAGCAGCGAGAGTCCTTCGTCGCCCGGAAGGCCGACATGCACGGCCGGGCCGTCCACCTTTCGCACCGCGCGGACCGTCTTGCGGATCTGCGCGGGATTGCGCAGCACGAAATCGGTCGCGACCGCGGCGATGCGATCCGAACAGCGAAACGTGGTTTCCAGATCGATACGCTCGAAGTCGCCAAACCGGTCCCCGAATTCCCGCATGACAGCAATGTCCGAGCCGCCGAACCGGTAGATCGCCTGCCAGTCGTCCCCGACCGCGAACAGTTGCGCCCCCGGAGAGCTGTCGAGCAACGCCTTCAGCAGACGAGCCCGGGCCGGCGAGATGTCCTGGAACTCGTCGACCAGGATGTAGCCGAACGGCCTGCGGTAGCGGCCAGCCTCCACATGCTCCGTCGCCCTGCCGATCATGTCGTGGAAGTCGATCTCTCCCGCCTTGGCCAGCGTCTCCCGGTAGCGCTCGAAGATCGGCCCGAATACAGTCAGGAAGGCCTCCGCCCGCCCCTCATCGTCGAGGGAATGGGCCCGTTCGGCGACCTCCTCCAGGGAAAGCCGGCTGCCCTTGAAGTGCTGCAGGAAGGTCGCCAGGACGCGGATGAGCGGGTCGATCCGTCCCCCGTCTTCGAGGACCGCGAACACCCGCTCCCGCGGCAGCGGCGTCAGCTCAACGCCGTGCGCCGCCAGCTTCTCCTCGAGGTTCCGGATCAGCCGGCCCTCGGCGCGTTCGTGCGTGAAGGTCTCGACCAGGACGGTGCCCCGTTCGGCATGGACCTGCCGCTTCCACGCCATCTCCTCGAGATATTTCTCCCGGTCGACGAACGGCGCCGTGTTTCCCGCGCCGTCGATGCCGAAATGCTCGATGTAGATGCCGTGGTCGGGGAGATGGAAATCGGGCTTGTACTGGCGCTTCTCGGCCGTCGCCGTCTCGTGCTCGTAGGACGCTTCGTAATCGTAGGAGACGCCGTTGAGATAGAGGAAGTTCGCGATCTCGCATTCCTCGTAGCTCCTGACCTCGTCGCCCTTCAGCGAGCGAATGTCGTTCCGGCGGATGTAGTTCCAGTACGCGCCCCAGCTTGGGAATTCGTGCTCGCTGCTGTATGGCGCGAACTGGTCCTGGAACCATTCCAGCACAGTTTCCGAGAGCGCGCCGTCGGCCAGCAGATCGGCGACGATGCCCTTCAGCACATCGAACAGCGCCCGGTCGCTCTCCGCCGTCCGGGCCAGCGCCGGACGTTTGCCTTCGGCTTCGCCGATGATCGCCATGCCCAGGCTGTGGAAGGTCCGGACCGTTACGCCTTTCGCAGCGCCCGCCCCGAGGCGCGCGCGGACACGCTCCTCCATCTCGTTCCGGGCATCCCGTGCGAAGGCGAGCATCAGGAGTTCGGACGGCTTCCGGTATCCCCGCCGGACCAGCCATCCCGCCTTCGCCACGATGACGGAGGTCTTGCCGCTGCCCGCGGCGGCGACCACCAGATTGCGCTTCTCGTCGACCACCACCGCCTTGCGCTGCTCGTCGGTCAGCGGCCGGGCCTCGATCCGGTCGAACAGGTCGCTCGACCGGACCAGCTCGTTCGCGACGAACGCTTCGTTCGCCTTCGAGCGGGCTTCTTCCGGCGCCTCCAGGAACTCCAGGATGCCGCGCAGCATCCGTATCTCCGGGGCATCGGACAGGGCGTCCGGCCAGCGCGCCACCAACCCGCCAGCTGCCGCCCGCGCGTCGCGCACGAGCTCGCCGAATGCGTCGCCATGGATGTAACCCGGAGGATCGGCAAGGCCGGCCAGCCGGTCGTGGACCGGGTGAATCGCGCCGATCTGCGCCGCCAGCGTGCGCCGCCACCAGTCGACCCTTGCCCTCTCCACCGCGTCGGCAAACGCCCTCGCTTCGCATCGGGACAGGCCCGATACGGTCGCCGCCGTCCCGGCATGGCCGAGCCTGACGCCAGCCCAGCGCCGCCCCGCTTTCACCGCGACCGCTCCGATGTCGCCGAGAGCGATATTCGCGGAACGCGACCCGAAGGCGAGCTCGACGCTGTCGGCATTCACCGATGCCGCTCGGGCATCTCCCGAACGGAATATGGCAAACAGCAGCATTGCCCCCCCGGTTCGCTTCACGCCGAACCGGGACCCTGGATCGGTCATTTGCGGAGAAGAGCTACTCACCTTTCCCCCGCCCATAGCGTCGCTTCTTTTGGCGTCGCTTCTTTCATCCATTCGAGCGCCATCATGAGAACCCCCAACCGCCCGGCGGCCAGTCGTCGCCGCCGCGCAGCCGAATACATCGCAAGACGACCGATGTCAGCCACGGCAGCGGGCTTTTCTCAGCATTGCCCCCGGTGCAACGCCGCACGGCCGATCGCTTCCCGCGCGCACCTTCCGTCCCACGGGGCGGCATCAGAAGACGCTAGCCGGCCTCCGCATCCGAATCCGCGCCCAATACTTTCGACAGCTTGCGTTTCCCTGCTCGCACCGCTTCTGCGAGCGTTGTACGGTCGACCGCCTCCGCATCGCCCGACGGATAATCGAAGCGCAGCAGCTGGGCCGCGGGGGCGGTCAAATTGCGATTCGCAAGACGACCGCCCTGGCGAAGTGGATCGTGTACAAACGCTTCCCGCGGGATGATCGGCACCGGCCAGCACGCGGTGGTGCCGGGCGGGAGCCGCTCCACTTGACCCTGACGTCGGCGCCATCGGTGGCGGAATCCTCGGATTGGGCGACGTGGCGGACCGGTTCCGGCCCGTCGAGGCAAGCCGATGCAGCAGTAGGAATCCACGAAGATCAGTTCCGCCAGTTCGCGGGAGTAGATTCTCGGCATTCTCCGCCGAAACGCACCTGCCGTCTCGTCGAGAATCTCCCGGATCGCATGGATTTTCTCCGTGGTCCATTCGGCTGTCGTTCTGACAGCCTCGAGAACGAACAGTATCCACGTCTCCCAGGCCTGTTGGGTGGCGCTTCCTGTGGCGGCACATGTCGCCGCCGCTACCTCTATGCCCATATTTCGTCAGAACCGCTTATGCACCTTGCTCCGGCATGATCAACATGTTGTAGGTCTTGGGCCTTGCCTTGAGGGCGAGGCCGAACAGTGACCGGAAAGCGGCATGGCGGGTCCTGCGCCGATTGAATCGGAAGAC
>MPMT01000081.1 GCA_002238645.1 Alphaproteobacteria bacterium bin52
TACTGGGGCATCCCGGAACTCCAAAGACTGGGTACGAACCGGGAACATAATGAACGTTTCGGGTCCGCCGGGCAACCCCAACATGTAGTGGCAAACCACCTAAGCCGGAGCCAGGTGCATAAGCGGTTTGTCCGGTTTGAGGGGGGCCGATAGAACCCTCAAGGCATTGCGACCGCGCCGCCGGCATCGCCTTGGCGCCAGGTCCGGTCAGCCCGGCGAACGACTGCCGGCACAACATCTCGGGGCACCGTAATCAAGGGTATGAACCTTCAGCCCAATTGGGTGCCATGGTTCGAGAGAATGGAGTCGGGGACACTTGGCAACAGGTGTTTGAGGAAGGTCCGGTAATACGGTCGGCACGTCGTCGCGCAAATTGCATCTGTCCCGGACAGCGGTTTAGAATCCCCCGTATCCAGGGGGAAGGAGAAGTTCTGATGCCGACATTGCTGGAGCCGGCTCGAGAAACCCGGATTGAGGCGGCTTACGATGTCGTTATCGCCGGCGGTGGGACCGCGGGAGTGATCGCTGCCGTTGCCGCTGCCAGGAACGGCGCTGACGTACTTCTCCTGGAGCGCGGCGGTTTCCTGGGTGGTCATCCCGTCACGCAACTGCTTGAGCACAGCGTTGGCTGGTTTGATGCCACGGGCAAAGCCACGGTTGGCGGGTTGGCGAATGTTCTCGTGGAACGACTCAGGCAGGATGGTGCCTCTCCGGGGCACATTCGCGACGACACCGGTTACACGAAATTCAGACTTCCACTCGAGCACGAAGTCATGAAATCAACAGTCACGCAATGGGTTGTCGACGAGAACATCGACTTTCTGACCCAGACGATGGTGGTTGGTGTGCAGGTGGACGACGGTCAGCTGTATGTGCTCGTCGAAAACAAGTCGGGTCGGCATGCCTTCGCCGCCGGTGCGATTGTCGACGCAACGGGCGATGCTGATGTGTGCGCGTTTTCCGGTTGCGAATTCCTGAACAAGGACGGCGCCGAAACGCAACCCGTCAGTCTGCTGTTCAAACTTGGCGGGGTGAACCACGACAGATTGCTCGATTATGTTGAAGCCAATGCCTCGGGTTTCAAACTGGAAGTTGAACCCGGATGTCTTCGTGACAGGCCCTATGTCAATCTCTGGGGGTTCGGCGAATTCCTGCAACGAGGATATGCCGAAGGCCGGCTCTCGCTCGAGCGGAACGAACTTCATTACGCCGGGCACGTGTTGACGAACGAGGCGGTGATCAATGTCACCAGGTTTGCCGCTGACGCGACCAGTGCACAGGAACTGTCAACGGCCGAATCCGTCCTGAGGAGGCAGGTGCTGGAATTTGCCAGGTTTTTCAAGAAGAGTGTGCCGGGTTGCGAAAACTCCTTCCTTGCCGCAACGGCTTCCTGCGTCGGCGTTCGCGAAAGTCGCCGAATAAGGGGATTGACAGTCCTTACGGATGAGGATGTTCGCGCCGGCAGATCAAGGACCGATGCGGTCGCGAGAGGCGGCTTTCCCATCGACAGCCATGATCCCAGGGGGAAGGGAATGGATGGGACGGAGCGTGTTCCCCGGGGCTACGATATTCCGTTCGGTGCCCTGGTCCCGGACCAGGGAGCCAACATTGTCGTGGCGGGGCGGTGCATATCGGCCGAACGGAGAGCCCTGGCGAGTGCCCGTATCACCGGCACGAGCATGGCAACGGGCCAGGCGGCCGGAACGGCGGCCGCACTGTCGGCACGAACCGGAACGCCGATACGGGAACTGGTGGTCAACGAGTTGCAGGCGGTATTGCGCGAGCAGGGTGCGATCATTCACGAGTAAAGATACGAAGTACCATAGGTAACCAGGTGGAAGTTTGCACGATCGGGAAGAATGTGAACAGTATTTGAAATGTTTCGAAGAAATTGTCCACCTTCTGGGTTGTGACGGAATCCATCCTGAAACTGACAACGGTCCATGTATTGTTGTTGGGGTGCCGGCAGATGAGAAATGAACTTCGTTGCACGTGATGGCGGACCTCGATGACATCTCCTGTGCAACCACCGCGTCGACGATGAGGGAGTGAACAAGGCGTCACCGCGCACATGTGACGGAACAGCAGTGTTCCGGAACCATGGGCTGCATCCGCGCGGCTGGGTTTTCGGGGACATGTCCTTCGGACTGAAGCTCCGGTCATGTCCAGGACGGAATGTCCGGTATGCCGCCCGTCCCCTGACCAGGCTTGCAGGTCGCTCAGGTCGCGGCGCTTGTGAAAACCCGTGCGCGGTCTCTTTCCGGCTGCGTGCGGCGCGCTTCGGCGTGGGCTCGTGCAGCGGCGCCGAAGGCTTCGAAGATGCGCTGGTTGTGCTCGTCGATCGGCCGTGGCCATTCCGGGTGCCACTGCACTCCGAGCGCAAAGCCGGGTGCGGAGACGAGGCTGATCGCCTCGATGACACCATCGGGTGAGACGGCCTCCATCCTGATGCCTGAGCCCAGCCTGTCCAGGCCCTGGGCGTGCAGGGAATTGACCAGCATCCGGTTCGCACCGGTGATCTTGCGCAGTACTCCGTCCGGAGCCAGATCGATGCTGTGGGCCGGACGGTAACGCCGCGTCTGGTCATCCTCGTCACGCCGCATTCGGTGATCGAACAGCCCGTCGCTCTCGTGGAGACACTGGTGCAGGCTGCCGCCGAAGGCGACGTTTATCTCCTGGATTCCGAGGCAGATGCCGAGCACCGGGATGCCACGTTCGACGCAGGCGCGGATCACCGGCAGCATGGTCGCGTCTCGGCGGGGGTCGTGCAGGGTCCCCTCGACGCTGGGCTCGCCCCGGTATTGGTGCGGTTCGACATTGGCGGCACCGCCGGTGAGCAGCAGCCCGTCGAGGGCGTTGAGCCACGTTTCACGGATCTGGGGACCGGGCAGGGCCGGGAGCACCACCGGCGCACAGCCTCCGGGGTCGACCACCGCCTGCAGGTACTTCTCGGCACAGCGGTGCGATGGCCGTCCGGATTCGACTCCGCGCGACGCGGACACCCCGACCAGGGGCGGTGATGTGGCGCTCGGCATGGTGCGCTCCGCAGGCAGGAGGTGAAGACCGGGGCGAAGTCTGCCATACCTGCCGGATGGAAGACACCGCATACGGGGTACTCGAGAACAAGGGCTACGTGACAGTCCTGTGGCTGGCCCTGATGCTTGCCGGCGAACGGCTGCTGCCGGCGGTGGCCCGGCTTGGCGGCTGGCGTCGCATCCTGCGCAATGCCAGTCTGTGGGGGCTGAATATCGGCCTGTCCCTGGCCCTGGTGATCCCGCTGTCGTACTGGGCCGCCGACACCGCGCTTGACTGGCGCCCGGACTGGCTTGGCGGCTGGACCGGACTCCTCGTCGACCTGCTGTTGCTCGACTTCCTCATCTACTGGTGGCACCGGGCTAACCATGTGGTTCCCGTTCTCTGGCGCTTCCACGAGATCCATCATCTGGACGAGTTTCTCGACGTCTCGTCCGCGGTCCGGTTCCACTTCGGCGAGGTGGCGCTGTCGGCGGTGTTCCGGGCACTTGTTATCGTGCTGTTCGACATGTCGATCATCTCGGTGCTGGGGTTCGAGACCCTGGTGCTGGCACTGGCCGCCTTCCACCATTCCAACCTTCGGCTCGCGCCCGGCCTCGAGCGTGGCCTGTCCCGCATCGTCGTCACCCCGTCAATTCACTGGGTGCATCACCACGCGGTCCGGCGGGATACCGATTCGAATTACGCGACCATCCTGAGCCTGTGGGACCGGCTGTTCGGATCACGCAGTCCCACGACGAGAACCGCGGGGATGCCGATCGGTGTCGAGGGGGCACGCGACCATGCCTTCGGCATGCTCGTGGTCCGGCCGTTTCTTTCGCGGCGCCTTACCGAAACGAACCCGGGTCGTCCTCGAACTGATCCTGGTCCACGTTGAAGAGGGAGCGTTCGAGTTCGACCCCCCGCTGGATCTCGAACAGCGATACCCTGACTTCGAGCCCCTGTGCATCGGTGACCAGCCATTGGCGCAGCATGAGCGGCGAACGGCTGAACGACAGCCGCAGCGACCCGGCGTCCGGATCCTCGCGCGAACGGATCGTGATCTCGATGACACGTTCCGTGCGCCTCGTTCCGGTCACCTCGTAGGCGCGTTCGAGGTCCACCTGCTCGGCGGTCAGCACCGAGAGCGGGGTGAGATGCAGCGGGATGTTGTTGATCTGGCGCAGTTGATGATCGACGACAACCAGGAACACGCCGTTGGAGATCAGCTCAAGTGTTCCCGGCGGCTCGTATTCGAATCGCATCAGGCCAGGGCGCCTGAGCATGACCACGCCTGCAGCTGCAGCACCCTCGCTGTCGTTCTGGATGAACTTCGCACGCAGGGTGGACAGGCCGGTGAGCCACCCTTCAACCTCGGCGACGACCTCGCGGCGCTCTGTATCGCGGGCGGCACTCTCCGCGGTTGCGTCGGACGGTCGCGGAGCACCCATTGCCGCGGCTGCCAGCAACAGACCGGTCACCAGCAGCGCAGGCGCGCGCCGCACTCCCGCACCAGGTGCCGAGAGACCTGCGGGCCGGTTCCGCACGGCAGTGTCAGGCGTCGTCGTGACTGCCGACCAGCACCTCGCGCTTGCCGACGTGGTTTGCTGCGCTGATCACGCCCTCGCTCTCCATACGGTCGATGAGGGTGGCGGCGCGATTGTACCCGATCTTGAGTTCCCGCTGGATGAAGCTGGTCGACGCCTTGCGGGTCCGCGCAACGATGGCGACCGCCTGGTCATAGAGGCTGTCGCCGCTGTCCTCCGATCCCAGACCGAAGGTTTCGAGCGGATCGCCGACAGCGTCGTCCTGGGTGACCGTCTCGTCGTACTCCGGCGCGCCCTGGCCGCGCAGGTGTTCGACCACCGACTCGACCTCAGCGTCCGCGACAAACGGGCCGTGCACCCGGACCAGGCGGCCACCCCCGGCCATGTAGAGCATGTCGCCCTGCCCGAGCAGCTGCTCGGCGCCCTGTTCGCCGAGAATGGTGCGGCTGTCGATCTTCGACGTGACCTGGAAGCTGATCCGTGTTGGAAAGTTCGCCTTGATGGTACCGGTGATCACGTCAACCGACGGCCGCTGCGTGGCCATGATCACGTGGATACCGGCTGCGCGCGCCATCTGGGCCAGCCGCTGCACGGCTCCCTCGATCTCCTTGCCGGCCACCAGCATCAGGTCCGCAACCTCGTCGATCACGACGACGATGTGGGGCAGCTGGTTCAGGTCGAGGATCTGGTCCTCGAACAGCGGCCTGCCGGTCTCGCTGTCGAACCCGACCTGCACCCGGCGTTTCAGCAACTCACCGCGGGCGCTGGCCTGGGCCAGGCGGGCGTTGTAGCTTTCGATGTTGCGCACCCCGAGCTTGGACATGGCTCCGTAGCGCTTGACCATCTCGCCCACCGCCCACTTGAGCGCCACCACCGCCTTCCTGGGATCGGTGACCACCGGCGTGAGCAGGTGCGGGATGCCCTGGTAGATCGACAGTTCCAGCATCTTCGGGTCGATCATGATCAGCCGGCAGCGCTCCGGAGGCAGGGTGTAGAGCAGCGACAGGATCATGGTGTTGACCGCGACCGACTTGCCGGAGCCGGTGGTCCCGGCAATCAGCAGGTGCGGCATACTGGCGAGATCGACCACCATGGGATCGCCGCCGATGTCGCAGCCCAGCGCAATCGGTAACCTGGCCGTACTCCGGCTGTAGGCCGGGGATTCGAGCATCTCGCGCAGGTACACGGTCCGGCGCCGCTTGTTGGGAAGCTCGATCCCGATCGCGTTCTGTCCCGGTACGCTGGCAAGCCGGACCGACAGGGCGGTCATGGACCGGGCGATGTCATCCGCCAGGCCGATGACGCGGGCAGCCCGGGTGCCCCGCGCCGGTTCGAGCTCGTAGAGCGTGATCACCGGCCCGGTCCGGATATTCGCGATCTCGCCCTTGACCTTGTAGTCCGTGAGCACCGCCTCGAGCATACGGGCATTCGCCTCCAGCGTCTCGGGCGGTGTCTCGTTGTCACGGCCCTGCTCACCGGACCCGAGCAGCACGAGAGGCGGCAGCACGTGGCCGTCCCTTGTGTCGAGATCGAGCGCCTTCTGCTGCGGCGGCTTCGCGCGCTTCGATGTGCGGGTTGACTTGCGCCGCTTGGCCGGTGCTCCGCTTCGCAGCACCGGCTGCGGTGCCGGTTCGGGATCCTCGAACTCATCGGCTGCCGGGGTCGCAGGGCCCGACAGGACGGGTTCGCGACGTGATGTCCTGGTCCGCCGGTCCGGTCCGGCAGGCGGACGTGCGAACAGAGAGCGCGTCCCGAGCACAAGGGCGGCGGCGGCGGCCCGGGGCCACCGCCATGCCAGGCGCCGCCACCACTCGAGCGAGATGCCGTGGTTCCATACACCGAGAATGCCCGCAAGCAGCGCAAGTGCGAGCGTGGCAAGGATCGGATGGGCCGCAATCGACGTGTCGAGTCCCAGCAGGAAGGACAACAGCATATCGCCGATGGCGCCTCCGAAACCCTGGTTGAATGGCCAGGCCGCCGGGGCGGGAAGTCCGGATGCAAAGGCGGCGAACACGATCAGGGTCACCGGCAGGAGCAACACCCGCCGCAGTATCCGCGGGATCGTGCTGGTGAGCAGCAACTGCAGACCCCAGGCCGCGAGCACGGTCACCGGCAGGACCGCGGCAATCCCGAGGTACTGGAGCAGCAGGTCCGACGTCACCGAACCAGTCAGCCCCAGCACGTTGGTGACGCTGCCGTCTCCCGCGGAGTTCAGGGACGGATCGGTGGAGGAATACGTGAGAAGTGCCGCGGCGAGGGCTGCGACCAGCGCCAGGAAACCGAGTCCGGCCAGGCTCGTGAGGCAACGCCGGATGCCGTGGCGCAGAATGTCGGGGAGCAGGTCGGACGTGTCGGTGGTCATGGCCTTTGTCCTCGTGCGAATCAGAGCATCCCGGTGCTGGTCATTTGCCAAAGAGCATGTCCGCGAGCCTGGTGAGTCCGGCGCGCGTGGTCTCGGCGTCGTTGACCAGGGCGATACGCAGGTAGGGCAGGCCCGGGTTGCGCCCGTCGGCGTCCGCGCGTGCCATCAGCGCACCGGGAACGGTCTTCACTGCGGCCTCGCGCCACAGTCTGCGCGCAGCCTCCATGCCGTCGCCGACATCCAGCCACAGGAAGAAGCCTGATGGCGGAATGAACACGTCGGTGCGGGGTGCGAGCACTTCCTCGGCAATCTCGAAGTTGCGGGCATAGTGCGCACGGTTGCCCGCCACGTGATCGTCGTCGTTCCACAGGACAGTCGAGGCATGGAGGATCGGCAACGGCAGCGGCACCCCGCCGAAGGTGACAAACTGCTGATAGCGGCGGATGATCGCCGGATCCCCGACCAGGAAGCCCGAGCGAAACCCCGGTGCGTTGGAGCGTTTTGACAGCGAGTGGAACGAGACCAGGTTGGCGAGATCGTCGTCGAACGCTCCCTCGGTCTGCAGTCCGCCGAACGGCGGCTCGCCCCGGTAGATCTCGCAGTAGCACTCGTCCAGCGCCAGCACGAAGTCGTGCCTGCGCGCAAGGAGCAGTGCGCGTCGCAGGTAGTCCGGCCCGGCCTGGGTTCCCTGCGGGTTGGCCGGTGTGCACAGGTAGAACACCGAGGTGCGCGCCAGCAGCTCCTCATCGAGCGCATCGAGATCGGGCAGGTGGTTGTGTTCGGCCGGGGTCGGCAGGTAGATCGGCTCGGCACCGCCCGCGATCGCGGCACCCTGGTAGACATGGTAGAACGGGTTGGGAATCAGAACCGCCGGGCGCTTGCCGTTCTTCTGCGCCGGCGTGCAGACGAAACCCATCTGGTAAAGCGGCGCCCGGGTGCCCGAGGCTGGGATCACGTGACGTTCGGGATCGAGACTGCCCGGCGCGAGCGCGAACCGGCGGGTGAGCCAGTTCACCACCGCGGTACGGAACGCGATGTCTCCCGCTGGTGGAGGATACCTGTTCCACAGCCCGGCATGTTCGGCAAGTGCATCGGTTCCCAAATCGGGCACCGGCAGTTGCGGCTCGCCGATCGACAGCAGGATCGGCGGTTCGTTCGAAACCGGCGGCTCGGTACCGAGGATCGCGTTCAGACGAGCGAAGGTATACTGGTCGAACGGTTCAAGGGCCGGGTTCAGCATCGCGGCATCCGTGCGGTCTCGACAACCGCTGGAGTATATGGCGCGCACAGTTAAGCAACAACTTTAATCGTGCCCGGTAACTTGATGGAGTCCGGTCAGGCGCGTGGTGTAAGACCAGCCCCGAGCGGGTCATCGGACAACGCCGCCCGGGTTCCCTGTGCGAAGGTCCGCGGCTTGCCCGGGCACTCGGTCGGACGCGCAATGGCGGGAAGGCTGCCGCGCACAGGCTCGATCGCGCGATTCTCTTCCCGGGCACGCTCGCCGTTGCGGTCGGGGATGTCAGGATCGGACGCTCTCGATGCGACCGGCCCAGGTGGGCGGCCGGCGTTTCGCATCTTCGCACTCCCGGCGGGTTCGAGCGCGCAATCTCCCGCTGACCGGGCTGGTAAGCGTTCGCCGGGGCCGGGTCCGGCGAGGTCCGGACCGTGACGGCAGCGCTCACGGGTCACAGTCCC
Organism: Alphaproteobacteria bacterium bin52; assembly: GCA_002238645.1. GTDB lineage: Bacteria > Pseudomonadota > Alphaproteobacteria > Thalassobaculales > Thalassobaculaceae > Bin52. The sequence continues at coordinate 8,617 of MPMT01000081.1, forward strand.
CGAGGTCCGCCCGCTTCGTTGACGGTCTGGTGGCGAGCGGCAGCTACAGCAAGGCGAGCGAACCGGTGCGCGACGCCCCGGAACCCACCCTCTATCGCAAGGGCTTGCGCTGACTGTTCCTGCGGGAGAGGTCGGAGACGCTCGAGGTGGTCTGGATCTTCCGATGAACATCGAGGTACACCCGGAACGGCCGATTGTGTCAGACCGGACGTGAGTGCCAGGGGTGTGAACGGCGTTCGTCCCGGGCCACACCGTCCGGCGCAAACGGCGCGATACAGCCAGAACCTTTCATCCCGTGATGACATGCCTTTGCCGCGCGGATGGAGTGGATCACGGGCCGGGTGGGTGGCGGCGGGGACACTGGATGGTGTCGGGATCGGTGAAACGCGGGCAGCGGCCGGACCGAAAGGTCGATGCCCGCCGGACTTTCCGATGCTGGACAGGCCGGGCGTTGCGGGCTGGAGCCGGCCGGCTTCCGCAACCGTGGCGCCGTGCACGGGGCAGTCCCGAGCGCCTGACCGGGACGGAGTCTCCGTCCCGGTCAGGCGGGCACTTCCACGTCCGGTGATGCGGTCCGGCCCGGCGGGTGGGAGAGGCCCGCCGGGCCGGGACCGGGGCTCAGATGGTCTGGGACCCCTGCCCGAATTCCGGGTAGGCATCCATCCCGCATTCTGACCGATCGAGACCCGTGCTCTCCTCGTCTTCCTCGGGCCGCACCCCGATGGTGACCTTGAGAGCAAGCCAGACAAGGGCGCTGGCAATGAAGGTGAAGGCACCGATGGCAGCGATGCCCACCAGCTGGGTTCCGATGGCTGCCCCTGAATTGCTGAACACGACCGCAATGGTGCCCCAGATGCCGCACAGCAGGTGAACCGGGATCGCGCCGACCACGTCGTCGATCCTGAGCTTGTCGAGCAGCGGGACAGACACGACGACCAGCACCCCGCCGATGGCGCCGATGATGACCGCAAGGCCAGGCACCGGCATCAGCGGTTCGGCGGTGATGGCGACCAGTCCGCCAAGCGCTCCGTTCAGCGCCAGGGTGAGATCGATCTTGCCGTAGATGACCCGTGTGAGAACCATGGCGGTGACCACGCCCGCGGCGGCCGCGAGGTTGGTGTTGATGTAGATCGCGGCGATCGCGGCGGCGTCGGCACCGGTCCCGAGAGCCAGCTGCGATCCGCCGTTGAACCCGAACCAGCCCATCCACAGGATGAAGGTGCCGAGAGTGGCAAGCGGCAGGTTCGACCCCGGCATCGGTGTCACCCGCCCGTCGGCGGCAAACCGCCCGCGGCGGGCACCGATCACCAGTGCGCCGGCGAGCGCAGCCCATCCACCGACAGAGTGGACGATGGTGGATCCGGCGAAGTCGGAGAACCCGAGTTCCGACAGCCAGCCGCCGCCCCAGGTCCAGGACCCCTGGATTGGGTAGATGATCGCGGTCAGGAACACGACGAAGATCAGGAACGGCAGCACCCTGACCCGTTCGGCGACCGTGCCGGAGACGATGGACCCGGCGGCGGCAACGAAGACCATCTGGAAGAACCAGTCGGAACCGGAAGCGTAGACGTTGCTCTCGTCGGCAACGAACCCGTCGGGCGTCAGCGACGGGTCGGACGCGCTCCACGGTCCGGGAGCACCGATCAGTCCGCCGTCGACCCCGCTGTACATGAGGTTGTACCCGATCAGCCAGAAGGTAAGGCCGGCCACCGAATACAGGCCGATGTTCTTGGTGCACTGCACCGTGGTGTTGCGCGAACGCACCAGGCCGGCCTCGAGCATGCAGAAACCGGCGGCCATCCACATGACGAGGAAGCCGTGAACCAGGAAGGAGAGCGTGTTGAATATGTACGCCGTTTCCGCGGAGACGGCTGCCGAGGCCGCGCCGCAGACCATCACGGTGGAGATGCCGGCGGCGAGGCAGAAGACCATGCAGGTCCTGAACCTGTTCATTTCTCGTGTCCTCCTAGAGAGCGTCGGGCCCGGATTCGCCGGTGCGAATGCGGACTGCGGATGTCACGTCGATGACGAAGATCTTGCCGTCGCCGATCCGGCCGGTGTGGGCCGACCGCTGGACGGTCTCGACCACGCTTTCCGCCTGCTTGTCGTCGACCACGACCTCGATGCGGACCTTGGGAAGGAAGTTCACCGCGTATTCGGCGCCGCGGTAGATCTCGGTCTGTCCTTTCTGGCGCCCGAACCCCTTGACCTCGCTTGCGGTCAGACCCTGCACTCCCAGGCCTGTCAACGCTTCGCGGACCTCCTCGAGCTTGAATGGCTTGATGACCGCCATGACGAGCTTCATGTCTTGCCTCTCCCCTTCGAGACCGTTGCGCGAGACCTGATTGCGGCCTCGATCACACTTACAATCAAGAACCGTGCCATTCATGCTGCACTGCGTCGTGCCGGGGCCTGTTCGTCGGGAGGACGATCAGAATTGACCAACATTTGTGCATTAATATCAAGCTGACTAAATTATGTGCAATTGTCGGCGCGTCGGTGTGGCATGGTGCTGGACATCGCGCCCTGCACGGGCATCATGACCCCGCTGTTGTCGCGACCCGACAGGAGGATCAATGCGACCGTGCCCTGCGCATCCGCGCTGTCCAGGTGCGAGTGGCCCGAACGGCCTTTGGCACGAGGCGTTGCCCGGCTCGCGTGCGTTTCGGGAGTCTGCCATGTCGCGGGTGACGGCGGGTTGACCGGCGACAGCATCCTCGTTGTCGGTGCCGGCCTTGCCGGACTGACCACGGCGCTGGCGCTTGCCCGTTGCGGGCACCGGGTGCAACTGGTGGAACGCCGGCCTCTCGATGCGGCCGTGGCGGATGGCAGGACGACGGCGATCGGGGCTGCGGGCCAGGCGCTCTATGCTGCGATCGGGGCCTGGGAATTCCTCGCACCGCACGCCGAGCCGATCCTTGACATCCGGGTGCGCGACGGTGCGTCGCGGCGCTACCTCGCCTACGATCATCGTTCCGCCGGTGACAGCCCGATGGGGTACATCGTCGAGAATCACCTGCTGCACCGCACCCTGCTGGCGCAGGTGCTCGCCCAGCCGCTCGTCAGCCAGCATCGGGGCGCCGGGGTGGTGCGGCTTGATGCGCAAGGTGCGGTGATCGGGATCGGACTGGATGACGGCACAACCCTGCGCGCCCGTCTGCTCGTTGGCGCCGACGGGCGTGACAGCGCGGTCCGGCGGTACGCAGGGATCGCTGCCACACGCTGGGACTACAACCAGACGGCAATGGTCTGCACCCTTGCCCATGCCCGTCCGCACGACAACGTCGCCTACGAGTGGTTCTGGCCCGGTGGTCCGCTGGCGGTCCTGCCGATGACACGGGGCCGCTCCTCGGTGGTCTGGACCGAGCAGCGACCGACCGCACAGGCCCTGACCGGACTGGACGACCGGGATTTTGCCGATGCTCTCGATGCCCGGTTCGAAGGCATGCTCGGTGAGCTCGAGATTGTGGGCCGGCGCTGGGTATTTCCGCTCTCGCTGGTGCAGGCCCGTCGCCGGCGTGCACCACGGCTGGTGCTGGTGGGCGATGCTGCTCAGGCGTTGCACCCGATCGCCGGACAGGGTTTCAACCTGGCGCTGAGGGACGTCGCGGAACTGGCGGAACAGCTTGCGTACGCCAGACGGTTCGGGCTCGATCCCGGTGATCCCGAACTCCTGCGTCGCTACGAGGCTGCCCGCAGCGTCGACGTCACCGCTCTTACCGTGGCAACCCACGGGCTGAACCGCCTGTTCTCGAACGCGGCGGTCCCGGTGCGCGCCGCCCGCCAGACCGGTCTCGCGATCGTCCAGAGGAGCCCCGGGCTCAAGCGCATGTTCATGCGCCGCGGCATGGGTATCGGCGGCAACCTGCCGGCGCTGCTTGCCGGACGGCTGCCCTGACCTACGGCTCCCGGCTCAGTCCTTCACTTTCCAGCCGGGCCAGGTAACGGTTCCATATGGTCTCCCGGCGTGTCCCGAGCTCGTGGAGATAGCGCCAGGTGAAAATGCCGGTGTCGTGGCCATCGTCGAATCTGATCCGGACCGCGTAGTTGCCGACCTGTTCCACCGCCACGATTCCGATCTGGCGCTTGCCGGCAACGGTGATCGGCTGGCCCTGTCCATGTCCGCGAACCTCGGCCGACGGGCTTTCGACACGCAGCAGTTCGGCCGGCAACGAGAACCGTTCTCCGTTGTCGAACACGACATCGAGCACCCTGTCCCTGGAGTTCGCCCGGATCTCCACCGGCCAGTACCGGGTGGCGTCAGCGGGGCTCACCCGGCCGGGTCCTCGAAGTGCCGCGCCGGATCATTTTCGTCGCCAAGTGGACGCGCCTCGTCAACCAGCATGATCGGGATGCCGTTGCGGATCGGAAAGGCGAGGCCGGCCTGCACGCTGACCAGTTCCTGTGCCTCGCGGTCGTAGCGCAGCGGTGCCTTGGTCAGCGGACAGACCAGTATCTCGAGCAGCTTCGGGTCCAGTTCCCCCGGACGGGTGATGTCGGGGTCAGTGCCTGACATCGCTTCCTCCGGCATCGGATTCGTGCAGCGCCATTTCCAGCAGTGCGACGGTGAGCCTGGCCCGCTCGCCCAGGGTGGGTGTCTCGAGCAGGGCCTGTTTCTCATGCGGTGCGAACGGGCAGCTCATGCCGATCGCGGCCAGCAGCCGCGAATCACCCGCCCGTTCCAGTGACTTCCAGTCGGGTTCGATACCGCGGCGGACAAAATAGCCGCGAACCGCGGACATCAGCCGCTCGCGGTCGACATCCCCGCCGTCATCCGTCTCGAGATCGGCTTGCCACCGCGTCCAGCGTGCGACGACGCGACGATAGCCGCGACGGGCTTCGGTTTCGCTGCCGACGTCAAAGCGGATCAGTCCTGCAAGCGTGATCAGGTAGCGACCGTCACCGGTCTCGGAAAACTGGACGATGCGTCCGGCGCAACCGGTCCGGCTCAGGTCAGGAACAGGTGCGGACTCTTCACCGGCGGCGGGCTGGATCATGCCGATCAGCCGGCCGGCGCCGAGCGCATCCTCGGTCATCGCCAGGTACCGAGGCTCGAAGATGTTGAGCGGCAGCACGCCGTCGGGCAGCAGCAGGACGCCGGGCAGGGGAAACACGGGCAGGATCCTCGGCAGGTCGCCGGTTCCCGCGTCCGCGCTGCTGTCACCGTCCATTGCAGCCTCGCGCCGGCCTCAGGAGAACAGGATCGAGGACAGTCGCTTGCGGGCCGATACGGTCAGCGGGTCGGAGTGGCCGAAGACACCGAACAGCTTGATCAGCTGCTTGCGGGCTGCCTCGTCGTCGTGGTCCCGGTCGATCCTTATGCTCTCGAGCAACTGGTCCACCGCACCTTCGCGATCATGGGCACCGTAGAGCGCCATGGCAAGGTCGTAGCGCGCATCCAGGTCGTCCGGGTTGGCCTCGAGACGGCGGCGGAGCGCGGCCGCGTCTCCAGCCTCCGCGCCCGCGTCCGCAAGGTCGATGCGTGCGAGCACCCGGACGATTTCCGCATCCCGCTGCTGCTCGTCATCAAGGCCCGCAATCATCTCGCGGGCCCGTTCGGTGTCGCCCGTCTCCACCAGGCAGGTCGCCAGCCCGGCCAGGGCGCGAGTCTCGCCGGGCGCATGGGCGAGTATCTGGTTGTACAGACCGGCAGCACCGCGGTGGTTTCCGCCAGCCGCCATCTCCCCGGCCTGTTCCAGCAGGTCATCGATCGGCGATGTGGCGCCCGCACCTCCGGTGAGCCGGGCGACGAACTCGCGCACCTGGCTTTCAGGCACCGCACCTGCGAATCCGTCCACGGGTTGACCGTCCCTGAAGGCGAAGACCGCCGGTATCGACTGCACCCGCAACGACTGGGCGATCTCCGGGTTCTGGTCGATATCGACCTTCACCAGCCTGACAGCGCCCCCGGCTTCTCGGGTGACCTTCTCAAGTACCGGACCGAGCTGCCGGCAGGGCCCGCACCACGGTGCCCAGAGATCGACGATGACCGGTGTGGTTCTCGAGGCTTCGACGACATCGCTCATGAAGCTTGCCGTGGTGGCGTCGGACACCACGTCCGGTGTCGCGGCAGACGCGTTGATCAGTGTCTCCATGTGAACTCAGCCCTTCCTGGCGTCACTGGCTGGCCGCCGGCGCGGGGTCGCGCACGGTTCGAGGTCGAGGATCCGCGGTTCATGCCCGCATGACCTGATATAGGTGATGAGATCGTCCGGCTCGATGGCCGTGGTCATGTCATTCGAGAGAGGATGGTAGTTGAGCGGCGAGAGCGCCAGCATGTGCCTGTCCAGAATCACCTGGACCCGGCCTTCGGCGTCATTGATCAGCGCGAACGGGGAAACGGCCCCGGGCACGACGCCCAGCACCTGCATCAGGCGATCGGGTGAGCCGAACGACAACCTGTCAGCGCCCAGTGGCTGTCGCAGCCAGCCGAGGTCGAGTCGAAGATCCTCGCGGCAGACGACCAGCCACATTCGCTTTCGCCGGTCACGCAGGAACAGGTTCTTGCAGTGCCCGCCGGGCATGTCGCCGCGCAACGCCTTCGACTGCTCAACGGTGAACAGCGGCGGATGGGTGTGGGTGACCGTGTCAATTCCCAGGCTGTCAAGCCGGTCGAACACGTGCCCGGGTGTTGCGGTAAGTGCTTGCATGTCATCAGGGAACAGGTCGGGTGCGGGTGTACCGTATCAGGCACCTGGTGCCGGCTGGACAATAGCGCCCGAAGCCGGCGCGGAAAAGACCTCGTCACCAGCGGAACATCCGTTCTCCCCGAGTGCCGCGCCGACCGCCTCGATGACGCCCGCCCAGTCGCCCGGTCGCGTCTGGCGGAACACGCGTGCGGTCGGGTACCAGGGGTTTTGCGGGCGTTCTTCCATCCACGGCCAGTCACAGGCCTGGCCGAGCAGGACCCAGAACGGCACACCGAGCGCTCCCGCAAGTCGCGCGATTGTCGCGTCGACGGTGATGACCAGGTCGAGCTGCCGCAATACGGAGCCGACATCGCACAGGTCGCCGAACCGTTCGCCCAGTCCCGTGACCCTGTCCGGCGCTTCGCCCGGCTGCAGGGCGAACAGCCGGACGTCGGTGCGGGCGGCGATCGGGCGGATGGCCTCTGCGGGCATCGAGTATCGCCGGTCACTGTCCGGATTCCAGCTCTCGGCCCAGACCAGCCCGATCCGGCGCCGACCGTCGGCCTGCCCGAACTCGGGCACCTCGAAGTGCCGGTCCCCGGGCAGGTCGAGCCACGGGCTGCCCGGAATGTCGTCTTCCGTCGTCACGCCCAGGGCGTGGGCCGCGCTTGGCAACGGCAGCTGCACATCTACATCGCGCTGCACCGAGCCGGGTTCGACCACCTGCACCTCGTCCGGCACGCGCTCAAACAGGCGCAGGAGAAGGGGATGGCACTCGAGAATGACACGGCCACCGCTGGCGGCGACCGCGGGCAGGAACCGGGCAAAATGGATGTGGTCGGCCACGGACTGTTCGGCCCGCAGCAGCAGGGTCCGGCCGGAGAGTGCGCTGCCGTCCCAGGCCGGCCGGCGGAACTCGGGGTGCCTGACACCGGACCGCGGGTCGCGCCAGCGCCACTCGTAGCCCTCGAAACCGTCCGCCAGGCGCCCCTGCCCGAGCAGCACATGCGACCGGTTCCAGTGAAACCCCGGCTGGTCGGGCTCGATACGCAAGGCCTGGTCGTAACAGGCCATTGCATCAACGAGCCTGCCGGCGTCACGCTCGAGGTTGCCGAGGTTGTACCAGGCCGAGGCGCTCTCGGGGTCGCGGACCAGCGCATGCCGGAACGCGGTACGGGACTCGTCGAAGCGCTCGGTCTGCCTCAGCACCGTGCCGAGATTGGAATAGACCGTGGAGCGCTGCTCGGATCTCAACGCCGACCGATAGCTGGTTTCGGCCTCGGCGTAGCGCTGTTGCGACTGCTGCAGCACTCCCAGTTCGAGCAGGGTAACGCAGCGCTGGGATCCGCTGCAGCGCTCCGAGAGGTGACCGAGCACGCGCTCGGCCCGGTCGACATGGCCCAGTTTGCCGAGCGCGAGCGCGAGGGCGCGGCGCTTCGAAGGCCGGTGCGGATCGAGGTTGACCGCAACCTCGAGGTGAGGCAGCGCCTTTTCGAACTCGTTCTGGCCGGCGTGGGCCTGTCCCAGCCGGAACCGCAGTTCCGGAAACAACGGGAACCGTTTCAGTCCCTCGCGGATCATCGACATCTCGTAGGACCGGTCCCGGCTTTCCCTGCCGAGCATGGCCCCGACGACGAAGAACTGGGCATCAAACCCGGCGTGGTTCGAGCGTACGACCCGGACCAGGCGCTTCTTCGCCGCTGCCGTGCGGCCCCCGCGGTTCGACAGCAATGCGAGCCGCCATTCGAGCATCGGGTGGCCGGGATACTCTTTCAGGCCATTGCGGACCAGTTCCTCGGCCTTGCGGTACCGTTCCGAGCGGTCGCGGTTGCGTGCATCGATCAACTGGTCGAAATTCGAGGTGTAGAAGTTCAGCAACCGCTTCTTCGGCCTGGCGCCGGCCTCGCGTGGAGCTGTCTTCTGGTTCATCGATCCTGCACCTGGCGCTGGTGTCGGAAGTTGCGGGCGTGGCGGCCCGGCCCCGTATGTGCCGGAAATCCGTTCGCGGAACAAGGGGCCGGCGGTGCCGGGAACAGGGGAGGGGAAGCGCAGCGTGACGGACCGGATCAGGATCGAGGTCGCGGACATCACCCGGCTTGGGGTGGATGCCGTCGTCAACGCGGCCAACACAAGGAGCATTGTAGCCCACGATAACGAGCGACTCTCCGTCCCGCGCTAGGCCCGTCACCCAGACGTCGAACCGTTCCATCGCTTCCTCGGGCGTCTGCCCCGTCCGCTCCAGAACATCGAGGGACATCCCCGTCACCTTCAGGGCCGCCGGGTCGGCGTTGCGATTGACCGGCTTCAGATCGCACGAGAACGTGCGGTCTTCGTTGTCCACGTCGCAGCCGCCAATAGACAGCAGACTGTGCTCGCCCGGGATCGGCCCCGCCGTCTCGACATCGATCGAGACGAAGATTTCACGCTGCGTGCTCATGAAACCAGCGACTCCGCCGGCACCAGGGGAGGGCGGTTCTTCACGGCCTCCCAATGCTTGCGAAAGGTCCGACGACGATCGTCTACCGTCCCGCCTGTCTCCCACAGCAGGCCGGCAAAGGTCTGCACATCGAAGGGCAGCACACTGCCCTTCCTGGCCATAAGCATCGTCGGCAAGTCGCGTCCCAGCGCATAGCCCAACTCCAGAAAACAGTTCGGCCGCATGCCCGTGATATCGGCCAGGACAACGCTGCTCCGATGAAGCTTCGCGAAGATTTCCTGGTCGATCCGGGCCTGTTCATAGG
>MPMT01000003.1 GCA_002238645.1 Alphaproteobacteria bacterium bin52
TGTTAAGCCTTGTCATTTTTGAAAAAACTCCACTGGAACAACTACTTAGCAACGCACCGTACAAAATTGAAGACCCCGACTCTGCTAACCAGTTGAATTTATTCGATTAAACGTTGGGACACTAGTGAGATACAACACCAAAAAGTCGAATTGTCACATGCGCATTTGCCAGAATGCCGCGTACAACATACAACGGAAGCATGGTTGCGACGGTACGTCGCAGACTGGCGGTTCCGGCGCTGGTTCGGCGACCCGGTCGGCTGCGAAGGGAGAGCGGACATGAGACGACGTTCTGCCTGCGGCCTGGCGGAGACCGCCGCCCTCTCGCTCGCGGCCTGCGGTGGCTCTGATTTCACGATCCCGCGAACGCCCGCCGTCGACGAGACGGGAGAGCTGACAGGCGTGTCAGCGCCGACGGACACGGCGCAGCCGGCACTGGCCTGGACATCTTCGCCCGCGCTAACTCCCTGGTCCTGTCCACAATGCACGGGGAGACGTGCGGCGCGGAGATGACGACCTTCTGTCTCCTGTTGCAGTGCAGCGGAACGCAATGCGCCGCGACCGATCCACTGAGCGACGCCGTAGACACGATCACGTTGCCGATACCCGTTTCCGGCAGGGCGCCGCCACCGCACTCGGTGAGAATCATGCGATCACCCTGTTCCGGGAGTCCCCGACGCATACTGGTGCAGATCTTGCCAGCCTCTGCGTGCGGCTGGAACACAACTCGTTCGCGCTCCTCGGCGAGAGCCAGGCCGGCGAAGAGGGCGCGGTCGACATCAGGCACGGGATCACCGTCGGCGAACTCACGGGCCCACCTCCGGCCCGGTGCGCGACCCGGCTCGGCATCGTGGCGGAAACACCCGCCACCGGAAACGGTCGGGGCGAGCGGCTTGTGGGGGACGCGGCCATGACCGGCGACATCTCCACCGGGGGCTACGGGTCAGGGCCTTCCCTCCACGTCGCGTTGGGCGGCATCAGGAACATCGACTGCGGAACGGCGTCGAGACAGTGGTCTTCTTCACCTCCGCGGTCGGCCCGGACAGGACCCTCGCGAAGTGCCGTTGCGGAGCGCGAATTCAGGACGCCTTCCATGGTCCCGGCCACGCGGCTGCCGCCAAAGGGGCCCAGCGCGGATCGCTCCCGGGCCGCGTGCCGGACCTGGCCGTGCGAGGCAGGTGTGGAGTGCCTTTCACGCCGACGCTGCCGGGGACCGTGCCGGACCGGCGGCACTCCTACCGCTGGTCGTCCTCGGATTCAGCCTCGGCCGGTTTCTCGCCCGCCGTCCCGGCACTTGACATCGAGACCAGCGACCGCAGGAAGCCGGGCGCAAGGGCGGTCAGCGGATTGATGACAACGCGGGGGTTGTCGACGTGGCCATCGAGGAAGTATTCGGCCGCGAGCAGTCCTTCGCCCTCTCCGCCGGTCAGGATCCGTCCGAGCAGCGGGATCCGGTCGATCAGTCGGCTCAGCCCGTAGGCCGGCACGACCATGCCTTCCAGATCCGCGATTCCGGTCTCGCGGTTGACGGTGCCGATGGCTGAAACGCCCAGAGACGGGCCAAAGGCAAGCGAGTCCGTGATCCTGAGGATCGGACCCTCCCTCTGGACGGTTGCGGTCAGCCGTTCGAACTGGATCCCCTTGCCCAGCAGGAGATCCAGCATCCCCGGGAGTGACGCGGCACTCAGGATGTGACCGAGCAGGGGAGCCTCGATCACCCGGAACCTGTCGATGGTGATCTGGAGATCCGTGCGCCGGTCGACATCCTCGCCGACGATCTTGCCGGAGGCTTCCAGGGTCCCGCCACGGACCGAGGTGGTATTGCGCAGATAGGTCAGCATTCGGCCGGCATCGTCCGAGTTGACCTGGATCAGCGCTCCCCTGGGAACTTCCTCGTAGGTGGCGTTGACACCGGTGCCATCGAATTCTCCGGTGACCTGCGCATTGACGACGCGGATCCCGTCGTGCTGCATCGTGAGATGCGCGTTGTCGATCGGCGGCAGGTCCGGCAGCATCACCTGGTCGAACCTGGCTTCCGCGGTGAACGACGGGCCGCGCGCAGACGGGTCTGCCCTGTTGAGGATCCGGCTGGCGTCCAGGCGCCTGCCGGATAGCGACGCGTGCCAGGTTCCGTCATCGCGGGCCTCGATCACACCTCGCAGGTCACTGTCCACGAGTTCTGCCCGGTGTATGTCGATACGGCGCGCCCGTCCGGTTCTCCTATCCAGCGTCACCTCGAAGTCCGACGACAGGCTCGGGATCTCGACGATGCCGGAGCGAATCTCTGTCAGCTGGCCTTCGGCAAGGGCGAGGACCATCTCGAACCGACCGGGCGTCTCGGCGGGCTTGAAGATGTCGATGTCGGGAATAGAGACGCGGGCCCGATGGGCGTCAAACAGCACGTTGACCACCGTGGCTCCCCCGGTCTGCTCGACCACCTCGGCCTGAACCTCCATCTCTCCCTCCACCCCGACTTCGTATGGCCAGCCGTGTTCGTGCAGCACCGGTCCCGATACCAGGCCGGAGAGCCGGGTGTGTCGCGTGACAGCAGCGGACCGGTCGAGACGGTCTGTGGTGGTGAACTCGATCGGCTGGTCCCGCAGCAGACCACTGCCCGTGGCCTCGAGCCCGGAGCGGTCGAGCGACAGGCGAACGGTTCCGTGGGTCAGCGGGCTGCCGAGAGCCATCTCGTCGAGTGTCACGTCCGCCAGCCGGGCCTCGACCGCGTAGTCGAGTTGTGCAAGCCGCAACTCCTGGAGCATCGGGAAGCCGAGCGTGACCTGCGCTTCGCCGGCTCCCTCGATCCCGGCGGGATCGAGGCCGGCCTTCGATGTTAGCCGGAACGGATCCCTGTCGAGAATATCAAGCGCGCGCGCCAGCGATCCATGCAGGCGCATTTCGATGTCGGCCATCGGCATCTTGCCGTTCAGATCGGAGAGCACCGCCCGGCCCGCGGCGACCTTGACGGTATCGACCCGTGCCGCGCTGATGTCCACGACCACGGTGTCGAGGCCGATTGTCACCTGTCCCACGGCCTCGCGCGCAGCTTGCAGCGGGCGCAGATAGTGAACGGTCACGCCGGAGAAGTCCGCGGTGCCGTCCATGCGCCGCAGCCGGGTCGGAGCTGACGGGGCAAGGTCGGCCTCGATCGTGAACCCGGCACTGGAGACCTGGCCGTCCTCGAGATTGCGGGCGATCCAGGAACGGGCGTTGGGCGCAAGAACAGGCGGCCAGTAGCGGGCGATATCGCGGGTCGGCAGGGTCCGAACCGTTGCCGTGAGCGCCGCCGACGCAGCGGTGTCGATATCGCGCACCGTTCCCGAAACCAGGACCGACCACGGCTCGCCCTCGATTTTCAGCTCGTCCACCCTGACCACCCGTGCCGGCCTGTCGTACTGGCCCATGAGGTGAACCCGGTCGAACGGCACCGGCTCGATGCCGAGTTCGGGGGGCGTGATCGTGCCGTTGCGGCTTTCGAGCGAACCGGATGCCCTGCGCAGCGCCAGGTCGGGCTCGAGTTCGAAGTCGACCTCGATGTCGACAGGCGTGGACAGCACCGTCCGGTAGTCCGGCGCGGACAGGACCCGGGCCAGCAGGCCGGGATCAACGCTGCTCGCCCTGACCGTGCCGGTGGTTATCCGAGACCAGTTCGAGCGTGTCGCCGTCGCCGCCAGCACGATTTCCTTTTCGGCAACCCGCGCCTGGGTCGTGAACCTGATTTCGAGGTCGCGCTCCGCGCCGGTCTCACGCACCGTCCCGACAAGGTCACTCAGAACCACCGGGCCCAGGGCCGCATCCCGGGTCTCGAGACTGCCTCCGCGTATTTCCAGCAGCGGCAGCGTCCGGTTGGATGCGGGTCCGCTGCGCATGGCGTCGAGGAGCGCGAACGCGGCGAGCGGTTCGTGTTTCTCCTCGCCGTCCTCGGACAGAATCCGGATCGTCGGGCGATCAAGGGAAACCCGCACTGGACTGAGTTCGCCACGAAGCAGTGCGGTGGGCGAGAGCAGCAGCCTGACGCCGGGCGCGACGAGTTCGAAGTCGGAGCCGGTTCCGGTTACCCGGACGTCCTGCACCGTGATGTCGAAGAGTGCGTCCAGCCCGTGCCAGGTGAGAACCGGTGTCCCGGTCCGGACCGTAACGGATGCCGTGTCCGGAACCAGGCTGTCACGGATGAGATCGGCCGCGAAATCCAGCGAGATCGGTCCGGAGAGTATTCTCCATCCCAGAAGGAAGACCGCGCACAGGGCGACCGCGACGATTCCTCCGAACACCTTGAGCAGGAGATGCCTGCGAACGGGTTCGGTCTCTGAATCGGGCCGCGTATCCGTCATGCTCGAATGACCTTCGTGACATCTTCGTGACGTGCGCCTCGCGGTTTCTATAGCATATCGGTGGTGGCTGATCGCGAAGGATGCCGCTTCTGCAACGAGAGGAGAAGGGTGTGGGTGTCAGCGAGGGTGACAGGGCGCCGGACTTCACGGTGGCCCGCGACGGGGGAAGCGAGCTTTCACTGTCGGACCTGAAGGGCCGGAAGGTGATCCTGTACTTCTATCCAAGGGACAATACCCCCGGGTGCACGACCGAGGCGTGTGAATTCCGGGATGCAATGCCGGACTTCTCCGGCGCCTCGGCCGAGATTGTCGGGATCTCGCGTGACTCGGTGAAGAGTCATGACGGGTTCAGACAGCGGCATGGCCTGGGCTTTGCGCTCGGGGCCGATGTCGACGGCGCGGTCTGCGATGCCTTCGGAACCTGGGTGCAGAAAAAGATGTATGGAAGGGTGAGCATGGGAATCGAGCGCTCGACCTTCCTGATCGACGAGGAGGGCGTGATCCAAAGGGTCTGGCGCAAGGTCCGGGTCAAGGGTCACGTGGAACAGGTCCTGACCGCGGTGCGCGAACTCGACGCGGAGCGGCAACCGGGCTGACAGCCGCAGGGATCGTCAGGCAAGCGCGGTGGGCATCGGGGCGCGGTCGACGGCGGCGATCTCGGCGCGGGCCAGCCGTTCGAGCAGCTGCGCCCTGACGGTTGCGTGCTCCGGGTCGTTCCACAGGTTGTCCAGTTCTCCGGGGTCGCGTTCGAGGTCGTAGATCTCTCCCCAGTCCGCGTCCAGGGTGAGCGAGATGCGCCACCTGCGGTCGAGCAGGGAATGAACCCGTGGCGGACAGTCGAGGAAGGCGGCGGTGCGCTGGTGGTCGTACTGGATCAGCACGCTGTCGCGGTGCTCGGTGTGCGTGCCCGTGATCACCGGCAGCAGGCTCTGGCCCTGCATGCCGTCCCCCGGCTCCAGCCCGGCCCGTTCGAGGATGGTCGCGGGGATATCGATGCTCTGGGCGATGGCATCGGTCCGCTCCGGTCCGGTGCGCCCGGCGGTATCGGACCAGATGAAGGGAACCCGGGTCAGCGTCCGGTACTGTTCGGCGCCCTTGAACAGCAGCCGGTGGTCGCCGAGATGATCGCCGTGGTCCGAGGTGAACATCACCACGGTATCGGAACCCTGCACGTGCGCCAGGACAGCGCCGATGGCATCGTCGATACAGGCGATCATGCCGGCCGTGAGAGCCTGAGCCTCCTGCGCTTCCCGGGCGCTGACGGCGATCGTGCCCATGGCCGAGAGATTCGCGGTCCCGTCCTCGCGCTGGACGATGGCGCTTGCGACGTGCGGCGGCGGGACCCAGTCGTTGCGCAGGAACGCCTCCGGCACCGGGAACTGTTCCGGTCGGTACATGTCCCAGTACCGGCCAGGCGGATTGAACGGGTGATGCGGGTCCGGGAATGAGACCATCAGGAAAAACGGCTGCTCGTCGCGGGAATCGAGCCAGGCCGATGCCCTGTCGGAGACGAAGGCGGTGGAGTAGAGATCTTCGGGAATGGCGGTTCGCACGGCCTGAGGGCAGGAGTAGTCGTGGGCCAGCGCGTTGGCCGGTCCGAGCAGGCGGTGCGCGTCCGCGTCCCGTGCGGCAAGCCAGCGGCGGTAGTCGCCCCCCACATCGTCACCGTGACCGGTCACCAGTTCGACGTGATCGAACCCGTAGAACGGTGTCGCGACCCGGGCGTCGGCTCCTGCCCAGTACCCCGGGGTTTCCTGTGAGTACCGCAGCTCGGCAAGGTCGCGGCGCAGCGGGTCGCGCAGTGCGTCCGGTGGCTGGTCGAATCCGTCGCGGGCCGCGGGCCGTTCGAGCGGCGGGGGAACATCGGTGAAGTTCTGCAGGTGGCTCTTGCCGATGAGCGCCGTGCGATAGCCGGCATCGCGCAGAAGGTCGACGAAGGTGACGGATGACAGGTCAAGCGGGATGCCGTTGCAGCGCACGCCGTGCAGCGAGGGCATCCGGCCGGTCATGATACTGGCGCGGTTCGGCATGCAGACCGGACTTGCCACGTGGAACTCGTCGAATCGGGTTCCGGTCCGTGCGATACCGTCAATGTTGGGGGTACGCAGCACCGGGTGACCGCTGCAGCCGAGAAAGTCGGCGCGGTGTTGGTCGGTGATGAACATCACAAAGTTGGGCCGTGCCGTCATTGCCGTTTCCCGCCGGTCACAGGATTGCAGTTCAAATCCAGCCGATCGCCCTGATCAAGTCAATCGGTCCGGCGTCCGTAGACCTCGCGGGGATCGAACACCGGTGCATCACCGACAGGGGCCAGGCCCTCCGGCGTTACCCGGCGGTAGAAGCAGGATCTGTAGCCGACATGACAGGCGGCCCCGGTCTGGCGCACGATCAGCCAGATCGTGTCCTGATCGCAGTCGATCCTGATGTCCTCGACATGCTGGACGTGACCGCTGGTCTCGCCCTTGCGCCACAGTTCCCGGCGCGAGCGGCTCCAGTAGTGGGCGGTTCCGGTCTCCACGGTGCGGTCCAGCGCCTCGGCGTTCATCCAGGCGACCATCAGCACGTCACCGCCTTCCGCGTCGGTCACCACGCACGGCAGGAGACCGTGTGCGTCGAACCGGGGTGTGAGCCGGTCTCCGGTTTCGAGCAGAGTGTCGGCAGGCATCGTCAGTACCTCCAGGGCGGATCTCACGCGGCCGGAGCGGTCCGGCGGTCCAGGCTCTCTCGCAGGCGATCGCTGACCACGGCAATGTCTCCTTCCTCGACATTGGCGTAGGCAAGCCGCAGACAGCGTTCCTGACCGGGCCCGAAGAAGGTTCCCGGCAGGCACAGAAGGTTGTGGTCATCCGCCAGACGCCGGGCGACGGCGGTGCTATCCTCGCCCTCGAACGGGTGACGGACATAGGCGAAATAGGCGCCACACGAGATCAGCTCGTATCCGAGGTCGTTCGATCGGAACAGCGCGGCCAGGGCGTCGCGCCGCCGGTTGATCATGGCGCATTTCTCCCGCACCCAGTCCGACAGTTCGTGCAGGCCGAACAGGGCTCCGTCCTGCGCGATACGCGACGCGCAGATCGAGATCGTGTCCATGACCTTGGTCGCCTGTGCAATGACGGCGTCGCCGGCGACCAGTGACCCGACCCGGTAGCCGGTCAGGCTGAACGATTTGGAAAAGCTGTAGAGCTGTACCAGGTTGCGTCCCCAGTCCGGGTCCTCGAACAGGGCGTGGGCCGGAAGCGTGTCCAGGAAATCCCGGTAGGTTTCGTCGAGGACCAGCGCGATCCCGCGCGAAACCGCAAGGTCGTGGAATGCGGCAAGCACCTCGGGCGGGCAGGTCGCGCCGGTCGGGTTGTTCGGAGTGACCAGAACGATGGCGCGGGTGCGCTCCGTGATCAGCCGGGCCGCGTCGGCGGGATCCGGCACACCGGACCGGTCGGGGCGGAATGGAAGGCCGACCGGAACGATCCCCTGCATCTGCACCCACATCTGGTGGTTGAAGTAGTAGGGAACCGGCAGGATCACCTCGTCTCCGGACCGTGCCAGGGTCAGCAGGGCGATGCAGAAGGCCTGGTTGCATCCGGCAGTGATCAGCACGTTCGAAGGGGCGATCTCGCCGCCGTACTCGGCGGTCATGCGTGCGGCAAGGGCCGCGCGCAACGGTGGGATGCCGGTGATCGGGGTGTACTGCGCGGTTTCGAACAACGCCGTGCGTTCCGCCAGGTGCCGACGCAGAGCCCCGGCGGGTGGATAGCTCGGAACCGCCTGGGCCAGGTCGAGCAACGGCCGGCCGGCCGGGAATCGCCGTCCCTCCACCCAGGTGCGGACCTCCGCGATCGGTGGATCGATGCTTCTGACCAGGTCCGGATTGAGCGTGACGGCCATCGCGGTCGACTCACACCCCTCCCTGCAGCGGCAGGGGAACCCGCACGCCGCATGTCATCGATATCTGGACCGCGTCCGTCCATTCCATGTAGCGCACCCCGGTATCGAAATCGGTCAGCCTGACCGGTTCGAGACCGCGAATCGCGTTCACGAACTCTTCCTCGACACGCCATCCGTCGACCAGGGCCGGGTCGGGCTCGACCACCGAGGGCGCGGCATCGCCGCGGCGTGCAGCCGAGAGCGTCAGGCCGTCAGCGCCCTGCCGAACCTGCAGCGTGCCCTCGGTTCCGTAGATCAGGACGTCGGCCGGCGAGGGGGGATGGCCGGCCACCGTGGTGACGCACAGGCGCATCTGGCCGCCCTGGGCCAGTGGGCCGGTGACATCGATGTAGTCGGGAATGTCGATCGCTTTCCGGCGCCCGTCGGCGTCGAGCCGGTGCCGGACCACGGTCTGCCCGACCGCGCAGACCGCCGACATCGGGCCCACCCAGCGCATCAGCGCTTCGTACCAGATGCCGAGCCCCATGATGTTGTTGCCTGACAGGTCGCGATCGTGCCGCCAGTGCAGCGGCGCCTCGGGGTTCGCATAGTTGCTTGAGACCGCGACCCTGGCGTCGAGCGCCACGATCTCACCGAGCTTTCCCGACGCGATCATCGAGATCACGGTGCGGTCCACCGGCAGGGTGTGCGGGGCCGGCACGATCTGGGCCACCAGTTCCGGGTGCCGGCGTGCCGCGGCTCGCATGGTGTGGGCCTCGGTGGCGTTCATGGCCATCCGGGCCTCGCACAGCACGTGTTTGCCATGCTCGAGCGCCGCCACGGTGAGCGGCGCGTGCATGTACGGCCAGGTTCCGATGCACACCGCGTCCACGCTCTCGTCCTCCAGCACCTCGCGCCAGTGCGCGACCGGCCGGGCGATGGAGAATTCCGCCGCGACCCGTTGCGCCGAGTCGAGCGTTCGGTTGGCAACGCTGACCAACTCCACACCGTCGATGCCCAGGAAACCGGGGATATGCCGGGACCGGGTGTTGCCCCCCGCGCCGATCAGGCCAATTCGAACGGTCTCCATGCTGTCTCCCTCGCCACGGTCGTTCGCGGTCAGCGCACCCCGTGTAGCACGAATTGCGCGCTGGCGGTCACCGCACCGAGCGCTGCCAGGTCCGTGCCGGGGTCCCGAACACGGAGAGCGCGGCTCCCGCCGGTTGCAGGCCGAGGTCGGCGAGGAAGGCCGCCGCCTCCGCCAGGCTGTCCGGAACGGTGATGGCCAGGGTGGCCGAACCGTCCGAACGCGCCAGCGTGACGCAGGCATCGACAAGGTGCCGGCCGGCACCACGCCGCCGGCAGCACGCATCGACCCCGAGCAGGGAAATGACGGCCTGGTCGCGGCCGCTTGCCTGTTCCGGCGGCAGGTAGACGGCCAGTCCGACCAGGATTGCATCCTCGACAGCGACGACGAGTTCACCGCCCTCGCGCAGGTTCGTGACCGCATGGACCACCTCGCGGGCGTCGGTCGCCGCGAACACCGGTCCGAAGATGCGCCACGACAGGGAAGACGCGGCTTCGTATTCCTCGAGCAGGGCGTGCCGGACAGCGATCATCCCGCCTCGACACGCACCCCGAATTCCCCGCCCGCGTCCGTGAGCCACGCCCACAGCCAGGCCGCGAAGCTGCAGGAGACCAGCAGGTCGTATCCCGGCTGAGCGTCGACCTGCCACAGGGTCGTCCTGATCCGGCCGATCCGCGACTGCGCCGCGGACCCCACCCGGAAACTGCGGGGGTGCAGGTCGAGGGCGCAGCCCTGGGCCAGAACCTCGCGCGCCCGGGGACCCGTCAGGCGGATCACGGTCGACTGGTCGCTGACGTCGGTGACGACGATCCCTTCTGCGGCCAGGGCGTCGAGCAGTCCCTCCTCGCGCCCGGGCGGCGTGACCACGAGCCATTCGTCCGGTCCGAGCCAGATCACGGCCAGGGTGTCGTGGAACACGCACCGGTTCGGGGTCGTCGGCGGCGCGGTGCCCACCGTGCCCTGCACGGTGTCGATGAAGTCGGTGTCACGCGTGTCCCCCCGTACAACCAGCTTTCCGAGGAGCCGGCGCTCCCGGATGGCGATCCCGGCACCGCGAGGCCCTCCAGGCGGTGTCGCGAGGACATCGATCGGGGTGACACAGGCCGGCGCGCCTTGATCAGCCATGCATGCGTTCTCCCTCGGGGTCGAAAAACCGGGGTTCGGAAACCACGGCCCCCACCACACGGTTCGCCAGCGGGATCGATACTGTGTTGCCCAGCATCGAGCGCCCGCCCTTGACCAGCGCGAGCGCGATCGGGCGCCCGCAGGTCGGGCTGTGGTAACTTGAGGTCACGTGGCCGATCATGGTCATCGGTGGCCTTGACCGCACGGTCTCGACCACCTGGGCACCCTCGGGGATCACGTCGCGGGGATCCTCGCTCAGCAGGCCCACCAGCTGCTTTCGGTCGGGCGCGAGCAGGTCGCGGCGGTCCAGTCCCCGCTTGCCGATGAAGTCGGTCTTGGTCTTCGAGACGATCCAGTCCATGCCGAGATCGAACGGGGTGACAGTCCCGTCGGTCTCCTGGCCGACGATGATGAAGCCTTTCTCCGCGCGCAGCACGTGCATGGCCTCGGTGCCATAGGGACACAGGCCAAGGGGTTCTCCCGCTGCCACGAGAGCTTCCCACAGCGCCAGTCCGTGCCTGCGCCGTACATTGATCTCGAAGCTGATCTCGCCGCTGAAGGAGATGCGGAAGATCCGGGCCGGGATTCCGGCGACGGTTCCCTCACGCATCGACATGAACGGGAATGCCTCGGCTGACAGGTCGATGTCGGTGCACAGTCTGGCGAGCAGCTCCCGGCTGCGTGGCCCGCACAGGGCCGCCACGGCCCAGTGTTCGGTCACGGAGGTGAGCCGCACATCGAGATCGGGCCATTCGGTCTGCAGCCATTCCTCGAGCCAGTCGAGGACCGTTCCGGCGCCGCCGGTGGTTGTGGTCATGTGGAAGTGGTTCTCGGCCAGGCGGGTCGTCACCCCGTCGTCCATGACCATGCCGTCCTCTCCGAGCATCAGCCCGTATCGGGCCCGGCCGGGCTGCAGACGAAGCCAGGAGTTGGTGTAGACCCGGTTGAGGAACTCGGCCGCGTCCGCTCCCTGGATGTCGATCTTGCCCAGGGTCGAGGCATCAAGAAGCCCCACGGCCTCGCGTGCGGCGGTGACCTCGCGGTCGACGGCCTGGCGCATGGATTCGCCGGGCCGCGGGTAGTACCAGGCCCGCATCCACTGGCCCACATGCTCGAAGGCCGCACCGTGCGCACGGTGCCACGGGTCCATGGCGGTGATCCGGACCGGGTCGAACAGCGCACCGATGGTTCGCCCTGCGTAGGCGCCGATCGCGGCCGGCGTGTAGGGGGGACGGAAGGTGGTATGTCCGACGCCTGGAATGTCGCTTCCCAGCACCTCGCCCATGATGGCGAGCGCGTTGACGTTCGAGGTCTTGCCCTGGTCGGTGCCCATGCCGGTCGTGGTGTAGCGCTTCAGATGTTCGACCGAGGTGTAGCCCTCGCGCGCGGCGAGATGCACGTCGGCCGCGGTGACGTCGTTCTGGAAGTCGACGAAGTGCGTGGCGAGCGGCCGTCCCGGTCTGCCGTGCGGCACTGTCCACAGATGATCCGGCAGCGACTGGGAGTGTTCGAGGACACGGGGCAGGGGGGCCTCGATCTCCTCGTGGCCGGCCGCGCATGCCGCGGCACCGCCCGTCGCGTGACCCTCGGCGAGACAGCCTGCCACCGACATGGTGCCGGCACAGCCACCGACCGGCGTGACCTGTTGCAGGGTGGCGTCGGGAAGGAAGGCTCCGATCGCCTCGTCCCATGCGAGCGAGCCGCCGCCCTGCGAGAACAGGTGCACGGCGGGTGTCCAGCCGCCGGAGACTGCCAGGGCGTCGCAGCGGATGGTGCGGCGGCGGCCGGTGCAGGTCTGGCCGTCGCCCGAGAGTTGACGGATGGTGATCGACCGCAGCCGGTGCCATCCCGAGGTGCCGACAACGGCGTGCCCGGCGTGGACGGTGAGGCCCGCGGCCCGGGCGGCGTCGACCAGGGGACCGGCGGTGTTTGCCCGCACATCGATGATTGCCGGTACCTCGACACCGTGCCGCACCAGTACGAGCGCGGTTCGATAGGCGTCGTCGTTGCTGCAGAACACGGCGACCCGGCGTCCCGGCGTGACCCCGTAGCGGGTGATGTATCCACGCACGGCCGAGGCCAGCATGATGCCCGGGCGGTCGTTGTCTGCGAACACCAGCGGCCGTTCGTGGGCACCGGTCGCCAGGACCACGTGGCGAGCCCGGACCTTCCACAGGGTGCACCGCGGCCTGGCGGTTCCCTCGTGTGCGGCGCGGTTCTGCAGCATGGTCAGGAACCCGTGATCGTGCAGGCCGTTGACGGCGGTGCGCGTCAGTACCGTCAGTTCGGGCATGGCCTGCAGGTCGGCGATCAGCGTGGGCAGCCAGTCGGCCGCCGGCCGGCCGTCGATCTCCACATCGTCCTCGGCCAGCAGCGATCCGCCCGGTTCCGACTGTTCGTCCGCGAGGATCACGCGGGCTCCGCTTCGCCCGGCGGCGGCGGCGGCCGCGAGACCGGCCGGTCCGGCTCCAACGACCAGCACGTCACAGTGTGCATGAACCTGCCTGTAGTGGTCGGGGTCGGGACCTGGTGGAGCCCTGCCGAGACCGGCGACGCGCCGGATCCAGTGTTCGTACCGCAACCACCATCCGGGTGGCCACATGAAGGTTTTGTAGTAGAACCCGGCAGGCAGCAGTGGCGACAGCAGGCTGTTGATGGCACCGATGTCGGCGCGCAACAGCGGCCAGCGGTTCTGGCTGGCCGCGATCAGCCCGTCGGTGAGCTCGATGCGGGTTGCGCGCTGGTTCGGGGTGGTTCCGTTGCCGATCCCGCACTGGACCAAGGCGTTTGGTTCCTCCACACCCAGGGCCACGATACCGCGGGGCCGGTGATACTTGAAGCTGCGGGCGACGAGGCTGACATCGTTGGCGAGGAGCGCGGAAGCAAGCGTGTCGCCGCTCAGGCCCTCGAAGTCGCGTCCGTCGAACCGGAACCGGACCGGCCGGGTGCGGTCGACCCGTCCTCCTTTTTCCAGCCGGTTGGAACGGCGCCTCATTCGACGCGGTTCCGTGCGTTGCGTTCGGCCGCGCTGTTGCGCCGCCAGTTGTTGCGCCACGCCGCCAGGCCGGACTGCGAGCTCGGCAGTTCGCCCATCGGGTAGACCTCCAGGATCCGGTTGGTCGCCGTGTCACGCACCATGTTGAACCAGCGTCGGCAGCCATCCGAATGACACCAGCGCTCCAGGTGCAGGCCCCGGGGGTTCTGCTGCAGGAACAGGTACTCGGCGAACTCCTCGTCCGACAGCGCCGAGGGGTTGGCAGGTCGGAGGATGTGGGCCTCGCCGCCGTAGTGGAATTCGGCGTCGTCACGGGGTCCGCACCACGGACAGTTGATCAGCAGCATGGCGGTTTCCTCAGTGCGCCACCCCCGCGGCGCCATGTTCGTCGATCAGGTAGCCACCGACGAACCGGTCCAGCGAGAACGGGGCCGCGATCGCATTGGGCTCATCGCGGGCAACGAGATCGGCGAACACGTGGCCCGAGCCCGGCGTGGCCTTGAAGCCGCCGGTACCCCAGCCGCAGTTGAAGTAGAGGTTGCGCACCGGTGTCCTGGAAATGATCGGCGACGCATCCGGGCAGGTGTCGACGATTCCGCCCCAGGACCGGAGCATCGACAGGCGCGACAGGCACGGGAACAACTCGACCGCAGCTGCAAGCATGCCCTCGATCACGGTCATGCTGCCACGCTGCGTATAGGAGTTGTAGGAATCCGTCCCGGCGCCCAGGACCATCTCCCCCTTGTCCGACTGGCTTACGTACATGTGCACCGCGTTGGACATGATCACGACATCAAGGATGGGTTTGATCGGCTCGGAAACCAGGGCCTGCAGCGGCCGGCTTGTGACCGGCAGCCGGAACCCGGCCATTTCGGCGACCACGCCGGCGTGACCCGCCACGACGCAGGCGACCTTCGACGCACGAATCGGGCCACGCGTGGTCTCCACTCCCCTGACCGTGCCCTGGTCGATCCTGAACCCGGTCACGGCGCAGTTCTGGATGATGTCGACGCCGCGCGCATCGGCGGCCCGGGCATACCCCCAGGCGACCGCATCGTGCCGCGCGGTGCCGCCGCGGCGCTGGATGAACCCCCCCATGACCGGGTAGCGCAGGTTTGGACTGGTATCCATGATCGGGACCAGTCGCTTGATCTCGTCCGGCGTGAGCACGTCGGAGTCGATGCCGTTCAGGCGGATCGCCTCGACCCGGCGCCGCATCTCGCGCAGTTCGTGTTCGGAATGCGCGAGGGTGAGCACACCGCGCTGGCTGAACATCAGGTTGAAGTTGAGCTCCTGCGAGAGCCCCTCCCACAGTTTCATCGCGTGCTCGTAGATCGCCGCACTCTCGTCCCAGAGATAGTTGGAGCGGATGATCGTGGTGTTGCGCCCGGTGTTGCCGCCGCCGATCCACCCCTTCTCGAGCACGGCGATCCGGCGGACACCGTGCAGACTGGCGAGGTAGTAGGCGGTGGCAAGGCCGTGGCCGCCGCCGCCGACGACGATGACATCGTATTCGTCCGCCGGCTCTGGCGATCGCCACGCCGGTGTCCGGTAACGGCGTTGCGCGCGAGGCCGAGCAACGAATACCGGCGCGAACCGAAGATGTCGTCGCCGCGCTTCCGGTTCGACAACGGCAGTCTCATCCCCGGGTTCCCTTTCCCGGTGCCCGGTGCTGCATGCGTGTCCTCTCCGACCGTAAGCCGAAACCGGTGCCGCGTGGGCTTGCGCTCAGCCTGACGCCGGGTGCTTCAATTGCGTGTACAGTGTACGACCGATTGTGGCGGGTCCGGAACACTTGCACTCTGGGCCTATTGTCGGAAGGTCCGGACCCGCATTGTCGAACCCTCCACGCCGGTGATTTCCACCACGGCGCCTTCGGAGATCGTCTCCCCGGTGTCCGACACCGCGCTCCACCAGCCGTCGTCGAGACGGATCTGGCCACGGCCCGCCTCGAGTGCCGTCTCCAGCTGTACGCGCCTGCCGAGATACTGCCGTCCCCGGGCGTTCAGGCCGTCTGCCCTGGACGACTGCCGGGCCCTGACCAGAAGCGGTCGCCCGACGGCTGTCGCAACGACGGACAGGACGGCAAAGACTGCCAGCTGCAACCGGATGTCGAGATCCGGCCAGACCATGAGCACGAGCCCGCAGACCACGGCCGCACCCGCCGGAAACAGCAGGAAGAACGACATGCTCATGATCTCGAAGCCGAACAGGATCACGGCCAGCGTTAACCAGTGCCAGTAGGAGGGATGCAGCAGCAACGCGAGATCGGCGTCCATCAGGACTCTCCGGCGGTTCCGGTCCACGGGCTGCCATCGGGTTGTCGCGGCGGCGCCGCGGGAGTGCCCGGCGCGGGGTGTCCCGACGCGGATCGCGCGACCTCCACGATGCCGGCGAGGCTACCGATGAGGGACGAGGCCTCGAGCGGTACCATGATCACCTTCTGGTTCTCGGCCGATGCGATTGCCTCGAGCGCCTGAGTATAACGCTGGGCAATGAAGTAGTTGATGGCGTTGAGATCACCGGACGCAATGGCTTCGGAGACCATGGTGGTGGCCCGCCCTTCGGCCTGGGCCGACCGTTCGCGGGCCTCGGCGTCGCGGAACGCGGCGTCGCGACGTCCCTCCGCCTCCAGGACCAGCGAGGCCTTCTCTCCCTCCGCGCGCAGGATCGCGGCCTGTTTCTCTCCCTCGGCCTGCAGGATCTCGGCCCGTTTCTGGCGCTCCGCCATCATCTGCTGGTTCATCGCCCGGGTGAGGTCCGCTGGCGGCGTGAGGTCCTTGATCTCGACCCTGGTGACCTTCACGCCCCACGGATTGGTCGCAAGGTCGATGACGCGGAGCAGTTTCTCGTTGATGTCGTCGCGCCGGGACAGCACGTCGTCAAGCGTCATGCCGCCGATCACCGAGCGGATGTTGGTCAGCGCCAGGTTCGTGATCGCCTGGCGCATGTCCATCACCTCGTAGGCCACCTTGGCCGCGTCGATGACCTGATAGAACGCAACGCCGTCCGCCGAGACGGTGGCATTGTCTCGGGTGATCACGTCCTGGCCCGGAATGTCGAGCACGGTTTCCTGCATGGAAATGCGCTGTCCGATCCGTTCGACCAGGGGAATGACGAGGTGCAGCCCGGGATTCAGCGTGCGGGTGTAGCGGCCAAATCTCTCGACTGTCCATTCGGAGGCCTGCGGGACGATCCGGACGCTCCGGAATACCAGAAGCAGTGCGAACCCGAGGCCCGCCAGGACAAAGATCAGAAACGGGGTCGAGGTGAGTTCGCTGTCCATGATCCGGTTCCTCGGTGTTGCGGGACTGGTCGTCGGCGCAGCGTCACGCCACACCCCACAGTGTACCATCCCTCGCGCCCGGTATCGTTGGGATTAAGTGCAGCCCCTGACCCCCCGGCGCGGGACGGCCAGGCGACCCCCTGACGGGACCGGAGATCCGATGCCGGGTACCGGCAGCGGATCCCGGAAGCAGGCGACCGCTGCACCCGGCCCCGGCACGAGGGCCTGCACTCCTCTCAGCTCCCGACATGGAGCAGTGGTTCGCTGCAGGAACCGACGCCGAACAGGCCCGGGATTTTGCCGCCGCTCCGAACCGTACCTGGTTACGGGCACGATCCGCCTGCCCGGGCCTGCGCGGGAAACCCCCTGGCACTCGATCCTGCCCGACATCTTCAGCCGCTCTGTCGCAGGGTGGATTGCTGCCGGGCGAGAGGCTTGCGTATTCGCCGCCATCGTCGGGCAAACCCGCCACGGGCAAGGCACCGGACTCCAGGTGCCCACCCTGCGTTCGGACCGCGGACAGCCAATCTGCGACGGCACCGGGCGCGAGTGCACGGACAGGGCTCCGTGTCGTCGCGGACCTGTGCAGGACGCTCCTCTCGTCAGACGTAGCTGACCACCTCTCCGAACGGTTTTCGTCCGATGTCGGGAACCGTCGCATCCTTGTCCGGATAGCCCGTCACCACCAGGAGGAAGGGCCGTTCAGCCGATTTCGGTCGTCCCAGGATCTGATTCAGGAACGCCATGGGGCTCGGCGTGTGCGTCAGGGTTGCCAGCCCCGCGAGGTGCAGCGCCGAGATCAGCATCCCGGTCGCGAGCCCGACCGATTCCATCGGGTAGTAGTGCTTGACCTTGCGGCCGTCAGCCAGGCGACCGTGTTTCTGCGAGAAGACGGCGATCAGATAGGGGGCTGTCTCGAGGAAGGGCTTGTGCTCGTCGGTGCCCAGCGGTGCAAGTGCGTCCAGCCATTCCTGCGGCGCCCTCTCACGATAGAAGCGGCGCTCCTCTTCTTCGGCGGCTTCCCGGATCCGCCGCTTTGTCTGCGGATCGCTGACGACGACGAAATGCCATGGCTGAAGGTTGGCGCCGCTCGGCGCCGTCATCGCGGCGGCCAGGCATTCGTCGATGATCGCCCGCGAAACCGGCCGGCCCGAGAAGTGGCGCACCGTGCGTCGCCGTTTCAGTTCCACGTGGAAGTCCCGCGCACGCTGCATCATCTCTTCTTCAGGGCGCGTCCGGTACCCGGGCAGTGGAATGAAGGGGTGCTGGTCCATCTCGCGGGTCTCTCACCTGCGGCGTCGGCCGACGATCGGCCCGCCGGGTCACAATATACCGGCCCCACGCACGCGTTTCGGTGCGATCCGGAATCTGTCCGCTGGCGCGCTTCCGCATCAGGGTTCCGGCGGCGTCCCGGGTCTCCCGCACCTGCGCGAATTTCGCGTGTCAGGGTTCTCGCCGGGTTTCGGCCGAAATTGTGGCCTTCCTTTCGGTGGCAGGCTCCAGGACGCCATCGAAATCCGATGTTCTGCACGAAGCTCCGCCTGGGCATGCACATTGCGAGAACCCGCCACGTCTTCCGCAACCAGGGTCAATGCGCTGGAATGGACTGCGGCGATCAAGCGGGTTCAGCGCTGCAGCGTGCGTCGCCCATGCCGTGGAACGTCCCGATTGCCTTTCCCATCCGAACAGAAACAACGCGAATGATCGACAGCCATCCACTTGCGCTCGAATCGTCCGGGTGACCCCTGGGGCCCGGGTGACGCGACATGTGTTTTCCAGGACGGGTGGCGGCCGTACGCCCGAGCGGGTCAGGCTCCCGGCTCGACCCAGCGGCGAACCCGTTCCAGCAGCTGGGCCGGGGTCTCGCACTCGATGATCGATTCAGCAAGCTCGATCAGGTTCTCCTTGCGAAGCTCCGACGAGGTGTCCTCCAGCAGAATGGCCAGGTCGTCGGCGGTCCGTTCACCGAACTTCCTCAACGCGCAGTAATTCAACAACATCATGTGGTTCTTGACGCCGACATCGAAGCCCTTCCTGTGGCCGATCTTCCAGCCTTCCCTGTATCCTTCGGCCCACTTGTCCCGCTTCCAGGTCTTGAACCTCTCGGCAGTCGAGTATCGCCGACTTCCCTGTGTGCCTGTCATTGTCACTCACGTTCCCTGGAAATGCCGGTCCGATGCCTCTGCCGGATCCGCACTGTCGGATGGCACGGGTGTGCCGCTCATTTCGCCGGAGCTGCAACTGGCGCGAACATTTATCGAACACGCGGTCGTCGGTCAAGGACAGCCCGGCCGTCTGCCCGGCAAATGGTGCAGCGGCAGCTTCCCTTCTCAGCCGGCAACGACCTGCGGGGCCCTTGCCATCCCGGCCCGGACCACACATGACGGAGCGGGGAGAGGAGCGTTCGGCCGTGTTCCCCGGATGCGATCGCACGTTCAGGTGAGGGGAGTGCCGGAATTCGGGTACCTTGATGGTTCAGGGCCGGGGCCGTCTTCGCGGCCGTCCATTCCGCCCGCCGGGTCGACGTCGATGCGTCTGTCGGCAGGGCACACAGACTGCATTATCCGGAATTCGGCATTTTCATGACTGTTCCCGGGGGATTCGTCCCTGCGGGAAGCGGCGACGGGCCGGTGCAGTCGGGGGCCGGATCGAATAGTGTCTGGCGGGCGACGGAGGACAGGACCCATGATCAGGATCAGTTCCGCATTCGACAGTGGCAACATCACGGTGCTGGATGCGGCCCGTGCGGACGATATCCGGCTCGCGATCAACAGGGACAGCCAGTCACACTTCTTCCAGTGGTTCCATTTCAGGGTGACCGGCGCGCGCGACTGCGAGTGCGTGATGCGGATCGTGAACGCGGGCGAGGCCGGTTTCCCCCGTGGATGGGAGGACTACAGGGCGGTGGCCTCGATCGACCGGAAAACCTGGGCCCGGGTTCCGACCGAGTATCGCGAGGGAGTCCTGACCATCAGGCACCGCCCCGCGACCGATGCCGTCCACTACGCCTATTTCGCACCCTACAGCCTCGAACGGCACGACGACCTGGTGGCCCGGTGCCAGGCGAGCGAGGGTGTCCGCCTGCTGGTTCCGGGCACGAGTGCGCAGGGTCGACCCATCGACGTGCTCAGGTTCGGCGAACCCGGCGATGGCGTGGTGCCGGTCTGGGTGATCGCACGCCAGCACCCGGGCGAGACCATGGCGGAGTGGTTCATGGAAGGGCTGCTGGACCGGCTGCTTGATTGCGGCGACAAAGCGGCCGCCGCGCTGCGCGGGGCGGTCGTGCTCTACGCGGTCCCGAACATGAACCCCGACGGCAGCGTGCTCGGTAACCTGCGGGTGAACTGGCGCGGCGCCAACCTCAATCGCGAGTGGGAGGATCCGAGCCCGGACCGCAGTCCCGAGGTCCACCACGTCCGGGAACTCATGCACCGCACCGGTGTCGACCTTTGCCTCGACGTGCACGGCGACGAGGGGCTGCCCTATGCCTTCA
Organism: Alphaproteobacteria bacterium bin52; assembly: GCA_002238645.1. Classification (GTDB taxonomy): domain Bacteria; phylum Pseudomonadota; class Alphaproteobacteria; order Thalassobaculales; family Thalassobaculaceae; genus Bin52. Next base: position 20,179 of record MPMT01000003.1, read on the forward strand.
TCGTCGGGCTTGACGGCATTGCCGAGGCGAGTGCGGCACAGCGCGAACTCGTCAGCGGGTTCCGGGACGGGCTCGCCCGTCTCAACCCGGACTTCCAGACCCGGCACGGTTATCCCGTGGCCAGGCCCGGGCAGGGGAATACCACGACCTGCACGGGGTACCTGGGCAAGTATCTCGGAGCCGCCTCGATGACGCTGGAAATGCCGTTCAAGGACGCCGCCAACGCCCCGGACGCGGTCTACGGATGGTCTCCGGAGCGTTCCAGTGCGCTCGGGCGCTCGACCGTCGAGGCGTTGCTCATGGTCCTGCCGGACCTGCAGGCCCTGCGGAGGAAAGGATCATGATCACGCTCTACGGGTTGCGGAACTGCGATCGGTGCCGGGCGGCGCGCCGCCATCTCGACCGCGCGGGCATCGCCTACACGTACCATGATCTGAGGGACGACGGGGTGTCGGAGGATCTTGTCCGGGACTGGATCGGACGCATCGGAACCGACCGGCTGGTCAATCGACGCAGCACGACCTGGCGCGGCCTGTCCGAACAGGAACGGCGGGCGGTGGACGGCAGCGATGTGGTGGCGGTCCTCGTCTCGGCCCCGACCCTGGTGAAACGTCCGGTGATTGATCTGGGAGAGACCTGTCTAGTAGGTTTCGACGACCGGATCAGGACCGAACTCGCACACCTGCTCAACGACGGGACCTAGATGGCGCACCGGATTCTCATTGCCGGTTTCAAACACGAAACCAACACTTTCAGCTCCCAGCCGGCCGACCTTGCCGCCTACGAGGCCCGTGGCCTGCACAGGGGTGACGCGCTGCTCTGGGCATATGCCGGAACCCGGACCGAGATCGCGGCCTACCTCGATGCGGCTGAACGGTACGGATGGGACATCGTCATCCCGATCTCGGGCAATGCGACACCGTCGGGGCCGGTGACGACCGAGTGTTTCGAGACCATTGTCGGCGAGGTGATCGAGGCGGTGGCGCGCGACGGGCCGTTCGATGCGGTCCTGCTTGCCCTGCACGGCGCGATGGTGACGGAGGAGCACGAGGACGGCGAGGGCGAGATGCTGCGCCGGGTCCGGGCAGTGGTCGGCGCCGGAGTGCCGATCGGTGTCTCGCTCGATCTGCATGCCAACGTGACCGATGTGATGGCGGAGCACGCCGACATCCTGATCTCCTATCGCACCTATCCGCACGTGGACAGCTACGAGACGGCACAGAGGGTGGCCCTGCGGGTTGCCGGCATGCTCGACGGCACCTCCGGGCCCACCACCACGGTGGCGCGGGGCGAAATGCTTGACGGGCTGGACCACGGGCGCACCACCTCGCCCGGCCCCATGCTCGATATCCTGGCGCTGTGCGACGACATCGCCGCGCGTGAGGAGGGCATCCTCGACATCTCCCTGAATGCCGGGTTCCCGTGGGCCGACATTCACGATGCCGGGCCGACCGTGATGGTGGTCGGCGAGGGACGCGATCCGCGGTACCGGCGGATCGCCGATCGGATCGTGTCGGAAATCTGGAACCGCCGGCGGGACGTGACCGTCGATCCCCTGACACCACGCCAGGCGATGGACAGGATCGCTGAGCTGGGGCCGGGAAGTGCTCCCGTGGTGGTGGCCGACTTTGCCGACAACCCCGGAGGCGGCGGCTACGGCGATGCCACCGGACTGCTCGGCGCCATGCTGGAGGCGCGGCTTGAGCGCGCCGCGATGACCATGATGCAGGACCCGGTATCGGTGCAGGCCTGTTTCGAGGCCGGAACCGGGGCGGAAGTGGCGCTGGAACTCGGCGGCAGGACCGATCCGGCGTACGGGGCTCCAATTTCGGTGAATGCCAGGGTCGAGCAGCTCTGCGAGGGACAGTTCCGGCTCGAGGGACCGATGGCGAAAGGCGTGATGAGCACGGCCGGCCCGTCTGCCAGAATCTCGGTCGGCGGCGTGCAGGTCTGTCTGTCGACCCTTCGCGGCCAGGCGCTGGACCGCCAGCATTTCCGGCATTTCGGGATCGAGCCGGACACCATGGCGGTGCTGGCGGTCAAGTCGGCCCAGCATTTCCGTGCCGCCTTTGCGCCGATCGCCCGCGAGGTGCTGGTGGTCGACGACGGTCGCGGGCTGACCTCGAGAAACTACCGCGCGCTCACCTACAGGCGGCTGCGACGTCCGGTCTATCCGCTGGATCATGAGTAGGGGACCGGTGGCTGCCGACGTCATCGTCATCGGCGGCGGCCTGGTCGGGTCGGCGCTGACCTACGGGCTGGTCGCGGCCGGGGCCAGGGTGACCATGCTCGACGAGGGAGATGTCGCCTTCAGGGCGTCGCGCGGGAACTTCGGTCTGGTCTGGGTGCAGTCCAAGGGCGACGGCATGCACGAGTATGCCTCGTGGACCCGTACCTCGTCCGACCTGTGGGGCGGCTTTGCGGAGGCGCTGCAGGCGGAAACCGGCGTTGACGTCGGGCATCACCGGCCAGGTGGACTCGAGCTCTGTCTCGACGAAGACGAGTACGAGACCTACGCGGGTTCGATCCGGCGCATGCACAACCAGCCCGATGCAGGGGCGAACGGGCGGCGGATGATCGATGGCGACGAGGTGCGCCGGATGGAGCCCCATGTTGGCCCGGAGGTGGTCGGCGCCTCCTTCTGTCCGCATGACGGCTTGGTCAATCCGCTCCTCGCCCTGCGTGCCCTTCATGCCATCGCGACCCGGGCCGGGGTGGTGCGTCACAACGCCGGACCCGTGACCGGGATCCGTCCCGACGGCGACGGGTTTCGGGTCGAGACCGCGGACGACTCCAGCTGGTTCGCGGACCGGGTGGTGCTTGCGGCCGGCAACGGCAACCGGGCGCTCGCCGGCCACATCGGGCTTGAGGTCCCGGTCTCCCCGGAGCGCGGCCACATCCTCGTGACCGAACCGGTCCGCCCGCTGTTCAACCATGTCCTTGGACAGGTCCGCCAGACTGACGAGGGAACGGTGATGCTGGGCGCCACCAAGGAGTCGGTCGGTTTCGATACCGGAATCGCACCCGACATGATCCGACATATTTCCTCGCGCGCCGTGCGCAAGATCCCGCTGCTGCGCCGCCTGCAGGTGATCAGGGCCTGGAGTGCGCTCAGGATCATGTCTCCCGACGGGTTCCCGATCTACGCCGAATCCGGCGAGTACCCGGGCGCCTTCGTGGTGACCTGCCACAGCGGCGTGACCCTGGCGGCGGCCCACGCGTTGCGCCTGGCACCGCGGCTGCTGCAACCCGGTTTCAACGAGAATTTCGCGGCATTCTCACCTGGGAGGTTCGATGTTTCACAGGCTGAACGGCCCGGCACAGACACCGATCACGGTCCGGTTCGAGGATGAACCGGTCGAGGCCTGTGACGGTGATACCGTCGCGGCCGCACTCTGGGCAGGAGGCGTGGAATGGACGGGCGCCAGGCGCGTTACCGGAGTACCGCGCGCGCCATGGTGCATGATGGGTGTGTGTTTCGAGTGTCTTGTCGAGATCGACGGCGTGACCGGTCAGCAGGCCTGCATGGTCCAGGCCCGCGACGGCATGCACATCCGCCGTCAGAGGCGGTTCAGGGAACCCGGCGATGATCTCTGAGGCGGATGTCGTCGTCATCGGCGCGGGCCCGGCCGGGCTGTCGGCTGCGACCGCTGCCGCCGGCGCGGGAGCGCGGGTTGCGGTGGTCGATGACCAGCCGGGTCCGGGCGGACAGGTCTACCGCTCGATCGAGACCGTGGACCGGACGCGACCGGCCGATCTCGACTTCCTCGGCCGCGACTATTCCTCCGGCATCGGGGTGGTGCAGGACTTTCGCGCGACCGGGTGCGGGTACCTGCCGCGCACATCGGTCTGGCATGTGGGCGAGACGGGGGCGGGGCGGCGCCGCGCGATCTACTGCAGCCGGGATGGCGGGACGTTCCGGATCCTGGCCCGCCATGTCGTGATTGCCACCGGCGCACTCGAGCGGCCGGTTCCGGTGCCCGGCTGGACCCTGCCCGGAGTGATGAGCGCCGGTGCCGTCCAGGGTGCGCTCAAGTCGTCGGGCGTCTATCCGGCGGGCCGGCTGGTGATCGCCGGTTCCGGCCCGCTGCCGTTGCTGCTGGCAGCCCAGCTGCTCGCCGCGCGGGTTCCGATCGCCGCCTTCGTGGATACCGCTCCCGTGGGCGTGCTCATGCGGGCACTCGTACACCTGCCGCGTGCTGCTGCCGCGGGCGATTACCTGCTCCGCGGCCTGGCGCTGGCGCGCACGATCAGGAAGTCGGGCATCCCGTTCTACCGGGGTGCGGCCGGTCTGCGTGTTGCCGGGTCCGACCGGGTGAGCGCGCTGGAGTTCCGCGCTGGTGGGCAGGACCATGTGATACCCGCCGACGTGGTGGCCCTGCACGAGGGCCTGGTTCCGAACAGCCAGCTGACGCGGCTGGTCGGGATGCGGCATTTCTGGGACCGGCGCCAGCGCTGCTGGCGCCCGGAACTCGGGCCATGGGGAGAGTCGAGCGAGCAGGGCATCCACGTGGCCGGGGACGGCAGTGGCATTTTCGGTGCCCGGGCGGCCGGGTACGACGGCCGGTCGGTCGGTCTCGATCTCGCCATGAGACTGGGACTGATTGCCGAATCCGAACGCGACCTCGATGCGAACGACGCGCGGATGCGCCGCATGCTCGATGTCGGAGTCCGGCCGTTGTTGGAGAGCTGCTTTCCTCCTCCGGACTGGATCGGTTCAGTGGCGGACGAAATCACGGTCTGCCGCTGCGAGGAGGTGAGTGCCGGGGCGATCCGGACCGCGGTTGCCGATGGCTGCGCTGGTCCCAACCAGGTCAAGGCGTTCCTGCGGTGTGGCATGGGGCCCTGCCAGGGCCGCCTCTGCGCATCGACGGTCGCCGAGGTGATTTCGGCCGCGGGCGGCCGGTCACTCGCCGAGGTCGGGACCTACAGGATCAGACCGCCGATCCGTCCGGTCACTCTCGCCGAACTGGCGGAACTCGGGCCGGCTTGACGGAGAGACCGTGAGAATGAAACCGGCCATGCGCCATCTGTTCCCGGTACTGCTGCTGTTGCTGTTTGCCGGCATTGGCCCGGCGCGCGGCCAGACACCGTCGACGGTCGATCTCCTCGACGTCGACCTGCAGCTCGTTCTCGCGGTGGACGTTTCGGGAAGCATCGATCCGATGGAAGCGCGGCTGCAGCGTGACGGCTACATCGCGGCGCTGCGGGATCCTTTCGTCCTGCAGGCGATCAGAAACGGCCGGCACGGCAGGATCGCTGTCGCCTACACCGAGTGGGCAGGTCCCCTGAGCCAGACCCTGGTGGCGAACTGGCACGTGATCGACGGCCCGGTTTCCGCCGAGGTGTTCGCAAATCACCTGAGCGATGCGCCGGTCGGAACCGGGCAACGGACCTCGATCAGCAACGCGATCCTGCACGCGGTACCGCTGTTCCGGAAGGGCGGGATTCGCGCCACCCGCAAGGTGATCGACATTTCAGGCGACGGAGCCAACAACGGCGGGTTTCTTGTCCATCACACACGCTACCGAGCACTCGAGAACGGCATCACCATAAACGGACTCCCGATCATGAATAATCGCCCGTCCCCGCTCGGCCTGCCGGCGACGGAGAACATCGATCTCTACTACGAGGACTGCGTGATCATCGGGCCGGGCGCCTTCATCGTCGTGGCGGAAACAATCGGGAGTTTCGCCGCCGCGGTCCGGCGCAAGATGATCCTGGAGATCGCCGGCATCACCCCGCCGGAGCGCCGGCGCCACGACGGCATCGTTCCGGCACAGTTCGTCCACGGCCTCACCGACTGCACTATCGGCGAGAAGAGCTACGACCTGTTCAGGCGCCGCCGGCTGCAGCGTTGACCGGCGCGAGGCATGACGGACCGCCCTGTGGAACACGTCGCCTGCCGGACCCGGGGTCGGCCGGTTGAACCGTGAAGGTCGCACAACGACGGAACCGGTGCCATGTATCCGGAACGGGAACCTGGCGCGAGAGGGCGGCCTCGTGCCGGCCGAGATCGCGAAGCTCCCCGGATCGGGCCCATCTGCCGCTCCCGGGTCCGGATCGCCGGATTCAGTCACCGCCGCTTCTGCGATACTGCGCCTTCTCCAGCCACGACCGATTGATTGTCACGCCCCATCCGGGCTCGTCGGGGATTTGCACATGCCCGTCACGGACCTCGAGCGCGGGCTCGAACAGGTCGGGGTCCCAAGGATACTGTTCCGGGTCCTCGATCGAATACTCGACATACGGGCCGGCTGCCGGGATCGCTCCCATCACGTGCAGGCTGAACAGCGTGACCAGTGAGTGGTTGGCCGAGTGCGGGGTCAGCGGCAGTCCGCTGTCACCGGCGAGCCGCGCCACCCTCAGCATCCGGGTCAGGCCGCCCAGATAGCAGATGTCCGGTTGCAGCACGTCGACCGCGCGCATCGCAACGATACGCCGCCAGGTGGCGAGATCGCAGTCCTGTTCGCCGCCGGTCACGTCAATGTCGAGGGCCTCGGTGACCTGGCGGGTCCACTCGAGCTCCTGGTAGGGACAGGGTTCCTCGAAATGGGTGTAGCCGTGATCCTCGAGCATGCGCCCGACCGTGATTGCGTGCTCGGGCGTGTAGCAGCTGTTCGCGTCGGCGAGCAGGGTCACACCGGTGCCGAGTCGGCGCCGGACCGCGGGGACCACGGCTTCGGTACGCCCCGGGGCGGCGTCAGCATTGTGCCCGAAGGTGCTGCCAACCCGGATCTTGAAGGCGCGGAACCCGAACCGGTCCCGCAGGCGCGCCAGCCGCTCCGCCTCGTCATGCGCAGTGATGTCACGGCGCATGCTCGACCCGTAGACCGGAAACGGCCGCGGTTTCCCTCCGAGCAGGGCGCAGACGCTGAGCCCCGCGCGCTTTCCGCGCAGGTCCCAGAGCGCCGTATCAACGCCGCCGATGGCGCGGCGCAGGTATGACCCCGGAAACTTGTGCTCGCCGTCAGTGATGCGGTCGACCAGCGAGTCCGGATCATCGACGTCGGCGCCGAGCGCGTAGGGGGCAACCTGACGGTGCAGGATCATGCAAGAGATGTCGGCATTGTAGGTCGAGACCTGACCCCATCCCTCGCTCCCGTCCTCTGCGGTGACCCGCACGAAGCCCACCGCCTCGGTGCAGAATGTCTCGATGGACCTGATCTTCATGTCTGCCGTCTCCCGCGTGCGAGCTATCCGCCGGCAACGCCCCGGGTGTTGACGTAGAGCGCGTAGAGCGACTGGCTTGCCGCCATGAACAGACGGTTGCGCTTTGCGCCGCCGAAGCACAGGTTCGCGCACCGCTCGGGCAGGCGGATGTGGCCGATACGGCTGCCGTCGGGCGCAAACACCATGACGCCATCGAGTTCTTCCGACCCCATTCCCCAGCCACACCACAGGTTTCCGTCAACGTCACAGCGCATGCCGTCCGGCGTCCCGCCCGGACCGGCATCGATCAGGGTCCGCTTGCCCGACAGCGACCGTCCGTCGGTGCCAACGTCGTAGGCGAGGATGCCCCGGTGCGGGACACCCCGGGACTCCACGACGTAAAGGATCTTCTCGTCGGGCGAGAAACACAGACCGTTGGGCCCGAGCACGTCGTCCGCCACGACCGAGAGCTCGCCGGTCTCCGGGCAAATCCGGTAGACCGCCTGCGGCACTTCACTTTCGGCCCTGAAACCCTCGTAGTCGCCCAGAATGCCGAACACCGGGTCGGTGAACCAGACCGACCCGTCGGACCTGGTGACGACATCGTTCGGCGAGTTGAGCCGATTGCCCTGCCAGCTGTCCGCGAGCACCGTGATGCTGCCGTCATACTCGGTTCGGGTGACCCGCCGCGTTCCGTGTTCGCAGGTCACGAGGCAGCCATTGCGATCGCGGGTGTGTCCGTTCGCGAAGTTCGACGGTCGGCGCCAGATCGACACGGCCCCGGTTTCCTCCTCCCATTTCAGGATCCTGTTGTTGGGAATGTCGGACCAGAGCAGGTAGCGGCCGTCACCGAACCAGACCGGGCCTTCGGACCAGCGGCACCCGGTGTGGAGCCGTTCGATGGCGGCGCTGAACAGGCAGTAGCGGTCGAAACGACCGTCGAGGCTGCGGATATCGGGATCGGGGTAGCGGGGATGCGGGCGCCAGCCGGCGCTCGCCGGTTCGGGACTGGTCATGACGTGATCCGTTGCTGTGCGGACAGGCGGCACCCTCGAACCGGTGCCGGCGGAACTATGGCTGCCGGGCCGTGCGGGTGTCGAGACCGGTGTCCGCTTGACGGGCAGGGATTTGCCTCCAACATGAGTCAGGTCGGTATGGTGGCGGAGAAGCGGAATGCGACGGCTGCTGGCTCCCGCGGCGGGTGCGTCAAGACCAGGTGCGGGCGGCGTTCAGGTCGGATACTCCGCTGCCGGGCGCAACTGACGCCGGGGCCCCGGCGTCCTCTCCGCCATGGACGAGACCCGCTCCCTCACACCCGCCGCCGCCCGGAGAATCGTGGACGAGGCCATCGGGCGATACTTCCGGGACCGGCACGACCGCGCGGAGGCGTTTGTCGCATCCTGTTACTCGATCCGGGGGTCCCTGGCACTGCATCGTCATGCGCTGGGCCTCGACCTGCTCCGGGCCCCGGCCAACATCCTGCTGATGCCTGTGGCCGTTGGCGCACGGGCGGCGGCCTTCGCCGCCCGTCGGCTCGGAGCGCGTGGCCTTGCCTCTCGGCTTTCCTCGCGCGAGCTGCTATTGCGAACCGGAGTGGACCGGGAAATCACGTGGCGCCTGTGTTCCGAGCTGCTGGAACTGCCGTACCGCGACGAAACCCGGGTCTGCGCGAGGAACGCACTCCTTGACGAGATCCTGTCCGATCCGGACCTCGCGGATCTTCGCGTCACGATGGAGGCCGAGGCCCGGGTCCGGTCACGGTTCGATGCCGCGATCTACGCCTACGGGGCTGGCCGTGCCGCCACGTCGGAACTCTCGCTTTCGCTTGCGTCCCTGGCGACCGGCGCCTTTGCCCTGCAGCGTTTCACTCCGACGGCGCTGTCCCTCGGCCCGGCACTCGCAGGCGTCATCGCGGTCAGGGCGGCGATCGACAGCTTTCCGCTGGGCCCGGCGCTCGGCAGCGTGTGGTACGGGATATGGCCGGTGACCCCGTCCGTCGCACTGTCCGCGGCGGTGACCGCGGGTCTGCTGGCCGTGGTCAGTATCGCGGCCGCGTTCTCGGGCATCGTGACCGACCCGGTGCTGCGCCGGCTCGGGCTGCACCGTCGCAGGCTGCACCGCATGTTGCGGGACATGGAGGAAGGGTGCGGCAAACCGGGCGCAACGGCGTTTCGCATGCGCGAGGAATACGTGGTCAGGCTGCTTGACCTTGTCGAGGCCGCGAGGCTGCTCCATCGTAGCCTTGCGTGACCGGATCTCGAAGATCGGGGAGGAGCATGCACGCCAGCGACGCGCAGAGAGCGCGGGCATTCGATCTCGCACGGCTTGACCCCGCCTTTCTCGACGATCCCTATCCGACCTATCACCTGCTCAGGAACCACGATCCGGTCCACGTCTGCCCGGACGGTTCGGTGTTCGTCACCCGCTACCGCGACGTCGACGCCATCTACCGGGACCGCAGGTTCAGTTCCGACAAGAAGGACGAATTCGGGGCGAAGTTCGGCGACAGTCCGCTGTTTCGGCACCACACGACGAGCCTCGTGTTCAACGACGCTCCCCTGCACACCAGGGTGCGCCGGCTCATGATGCCTGCCTTCACCCCGAGGGCGCTCCGTGCACTCGAGGCTCCGCTCGCCGCGCTTGTCGACCGCCTGCTCGACCGCATTGCCGCTATGGGTCGCTTCGACCTCATCGCCGACTTCGCCGCCGCGATCCCGGTCCAGGTCATTGGTGACCTGCTCGGGGTGCCTGACGGGGAACGTGGACCGCTGCGGGACTGGTCGCTCGCGATTCTGGGCGCCCTCGAGCCCGCCCCGGGCGAGGATGTGCTGCGCCGCGGCAATGATGCGGTTCGGGATTTCTCCCGCTACCTCGAGGGCCTTATTGCACGGCGTGACGGTGACGCGGCGGGCAACAACGATGTGCTCGCACTGCTTCGCGCGGGACGCGACGGAGAACGGCTCGATCCCGACGTTCTGGTCCAGAACTGCATCTTCCTGCTCAATGCCGGGCACGAGACCACAACCAACCTGATCGGCAACGGTGTGGCGGCGCTCATGCAACACCCGGACCAGCTCGACCGGTTGCGGCGGTGTCCCGAACTGATAGACAGCGCGATTGAGGAATTCCTGCGCTTCGAGAGTTCCAACCAGCTTGGCAACCGGCGGACACTGGAGGCGGTGGAGATCGGCGGCGCCGGGTTTCCAGCGGGTACCCTGGTCACGCTCTGCATCGGTGCGGCCAACCGTGATCCCGAGGTGTTTGCCGATCCCGACAGGCTCGACATCGCGCGAAGGCCGAACCCGCACCTCGCCTTCGGCGGCGGCATTCATACCTGTGCCGGAATGAGCCTCGCGCGCATGGAGGGCAGGGTGGCGATCGAAAGACTGGTGCGCAGGTTCGCGGAACTCGAGCCCGACGGGGAGTTTCGTCGCGGCGGGCGGGCCCGCTTCAGGGGGTTTCTCGCCTATCCGATGCGGGTGGGCCGGGACGGCTCGCGGACCGGCGCTCGGTCCAGAGGTTGATGAGATTGCCGGAGAAGATGACGGCGCCGCCGACCAGGATCAGGATGTCGAGCCCCTCGTTGTAGAACAGGAAACCGATGGCGGCGATCAGGGGCAGGCGGAAAAAGTCGATCGGAGTGACCACAGCGGCGTCGGCGAGACTGAGCGCATGGGCAAAGCAGAAGTGGGAACCGAGGCCGCAGGCGCCGATCAGCGCGATCCAGGGCAGCATCGCGGCGGAGGGGATGGTCCAGTCGGGCAGTGACAGCACCAGTCCGATCGGGAACTGCACCAGGTTCATGTAGAAGATGACCGTGAGCGGGGATTCGCTCCCCGACATGTAACGGGTGAAGACGAAGGTGATGGCGAATCCCACCGAGGCCAGCAGCACGACCAAGGTTGCCGGATGGATGGTCTCGAAGCCGGGCCGAAGGATGATCAGGATTCCGGTGAAACCCAGGGCAATGGCGGCGATTCGCGAGCCGGTCAGCCGTTCACGCAGGAACAGGCTCGCAAGCAGGGCGGTCCAGATCGGCGCGGTGAACTCGATTGCGAACACCTGTGCAAGCGGCAGCACCGCGACCCCGAACAACCAGCTCGCCTGGGCTGCGAAGTGGACCACGTTGCGGGTGACGTGAAGCCGCAACCGGTTTGTGCGGACCTTCGAGAACCCGATGATCGCCACCAGCGGCACCAGGACGGCGAGGCAGGTGAGCGAGCGGATGAAGGAGGTCTGGACCGCGTTCAGTTCAGCCGAGAGTTCCCGCCCGGCGATCGCCATGCCGCTCAGGCTCAGAAGGGCGCCTGCCATCCACAGGCTCGCCAGCAGAATCCTCTGCGGACGGCGGCTGGCAACGGGGATGCTCATGGACCTGTCCTGCCGGAACACGGGTGAGGAAACATACTGTCCGGGTTTCTCTTCCGATTGAATTTCTTTCACGTCCCGCCTATATACAAGACCAATCTGGTACGGTTCATTGTGCGATGCTCAGACTGAACAGAATGACGGACTACGCAGTGGTGGTGCTGGGGCAGCTCTCGCGAGCGCCAGGCGAGATCCGCACCTCGGTGCAGATCGCCGAGGAAACGGCGATCCCCGTGCCCACCGTGTCGAAGCTGCTGCGAATCCTCGCAGGCACGGCGCTGGTCACCTCGCACCGGGGTCCGTCGGGCGGGTTCTCGCTGGACCGGTGCGCGCACGAGGTCCGTGTCGCCGAGATCATCGAGGCGCTGGACGGGCCCATCGCGCTCACGGCCTGTGTCGAAGGGGCACCCGACCGGTGCAGCGTGGAATCGCTCTGCCCGATGCGCGGCAACTGGACCCGGGTCAACAACGCGATCCGGCATGCGCTGGAAGGCGTGACGCTGGAAGACCTGCTGGATCCGACACATATCTTTCCGATCCCCGAGCAGCGGCCGGCGCGCCCGGCGCCATCGGCGTGACGGTGGATCGGCACGACAGGGAAACCGGATAGGAACGACAATGTCGGCAACCGCAGAAACTGTCGAACAGGTCGCGGCCCAGGCAGCGGAGCGCTACAAGTACGGCTTCGTTTCCGACGTCGAGACCGAGCTGGCTCCCAAGGGGCTGTCCGAGGACATTATCCGCTTCATCTCCCTGCGCAAGGAGGAGCCGGAGTGGATGCTGGAGTGGCGCCTGAAGGCGTATCGGCACTGGTTGACGATGAGCGAGCCGACCTGGGCCAAGGTCGGCTATCCGAGCATCGACTACCAGGACTTGCACTACTACGCCGCACCGCGCACGCGGGAGAGGCCGAACAGCCTCGAGGAGGTCGATCCCGAACTTCTCCGGACCTACGAGAAGCTCGGCATTCCGCTGCGGGAACAGGAGTTGCTCGCCGGCGTGGTGGCGGTGGACGCGGTGTTCGACTCGGTGTCCGTCGCAACCACCTACAAGGCGAAACTCGCGGAGATGGGCGTCGTCTTCTGCCCGATATCCGAGGCAATCCGGGACTATCCGGAGCTGGTGCGGAAACACCTGGGCTCGGTGGTCCCGCAGGGTGACAACTACTTCTCGGCCCTGAACAGCGCGGTCTTCACCGACGGCTCGTTTGTCTATGTTCCCAAGGGGTTGCGCTGCCCGATGGAACTGTCGACCTATTTCAGGATCAATGCCGAGAACACCGGCCAGTTCGAGCGCACCCTGATCATCGCCGACGAGGGCTCCTACGTCAGTTATCTGGAGGGCTGCACCGCACCGCAGCGTGACGAGAACCAGTTGCACGCCGCGGTCGTGGAACTGGTGGCGCTCGACGATGCGGAAATCAAGTACTCGACGGTCCAGAATTGGTATCCGGGTGACGAGAACGGTAAGGGCGGCATCTACAACTTCGTGACGAAACGCGGAGCGTGCCGCGGTCGCAACTCACGGATTTCCTGGACGCAGGTCGAGACCGGTTCCGCCATCACATGGAAATATCCCAGCTGCCTGTTGATCGGCGACAATTCGGTCGGTGCGTTCTACTCGGTGGCGATCACCAACAATGCCCAGCAGGCGGACACCGGGACCAAGATGATCCACCTCGGGCGCAATACCCGTTCGACCATCATTTCCAAGGGAATCAGTGCCGGTCGCGCGGACAACACCTATCGCGGCCTGGTCAAGATCATGCCGGGCGCGCAGGGTGCGCGGAACTTCACCCAGTGCGACAGCCTGCTGATCGGCAACAGGTGCGGTGCCCACACCGTGCCCTATATCGAATCGCGCAACCCGTCCGCCTGGGTCGAGCATGAGGCAACGACCTCGAAGATCAGCGAGGACCAGATGTTCTACTGCATGCAGCGCGGCCTGTCGGCCGAGGACGCGGTCGGGCTGATCGTCAACGGGTTCTGCAAGGAAGTGATGAAGGAACTGCCGATGGAGTTTGCCGTCGAGGCACAGAAGCTGATCGGCATCAGCCTTGAGGGAAGCGTCGGCTGAGCCGTGCGGGAAGGATCGGGAACACGCATATGCTGAAGATCGACAGTCTGCACGCCGAGGTCGACGGTGTGGAGGTCCTGCAAGGGATCGATCTCGAGATCGATGCCGGCGAGGTCCACGCCATCATGGGACCGAACGGATCCGGCAAGAGCACGCTCGCCCATATCCTCGCCGGCCGCGAGGGTTACGAGGTGACGCACGGGTCGATCAGCTTCCGTGGCCGGGACCTGCTCGACATGTCTCCGGACGAACGCGCCAACAATGGAGTCTTCCTCGCCTTCCAGTACCCTGTGGAGATCCCGGGCGTGACCGGCATGACCTTCCTGAAGGAAGCGTACAACGCCCGGCGCGCCCATGCCGGCGAGGGTGAGGTCGATGCCATGCAGTTCCTCAAGCTGGTCCGCGCCCGGGCGCGCGAGCTTGGCATGAACGACGACATCCTCAAGCGGGCCGTCAACGTCGGGTTTTCCGGCGGCGAGAAGAAGCGTAACGAAGTGCTGCAGATGGCCGTCCTCGAACCCGCGCTCGCGGTGCTCGACGAGACCGATTCCGGGCTCGACATCGACGCGCTCAAGGTCGTTTCGGACAGTGTCAATCGGCTGCGTACACCGGAACGGGCCATGCTGGTGATCACTCACTACCAGCGGCTGCTCAACCACATCAGCCCGGACCGGGTGCACGTGCTGGCGAACGGGAAGATTCGCCGGTCCGGCGGCAGGGAACTGGCGCTGGAACTCGAGGCCAACGGCTATGCAGCCTACACGGAGCGGGCCGCGTGATGCCGGATGACGCAGCGCCACTTCCCCCGTTCCTGGACCTGATCGACCAGGCGTCGTCTGCGGGCGACCGGCTTGCAGGTCTGCGCGCGAACGCGAGGATGCGCTACCTCGCCTCGGGCTGGCCGCACGCGCGAACGGAGTCGTGGAAGTACACCAGCCTGAACCCGCTGGCGGCGGGGCAGTTCGCGTCGACGGGCCATGGCGACACACCCGTACTCCCCGCAAGACCGACCATTGACGGGCCGCGGCTGGTACTGGTCAATGGCGTGGTGCGGCCTGATCTGTCCGATCTGGGTGACCTTGGACCAGGCGTGCGGGCAACGCGGCTTGCGAACGGGAGCGATCCCGATGTCCGCGCGCTCGCGTCGATCATCGAGGAGACGGACTCGACCGACGGTCTGCCGCTCGCCGCGCTCAGCACCGCCACCATGCTTGACGTGCTCGTGATCGACATCGCTGCCGGTACCGTGGTCGAGCGGCCACTGCACGTGATCTCGGCGGCCTGCGGCGAGGGGGCCGCGCTCGCACCGCGCATCGTCATCCGGGCCGGCGCCGACAGTGTGGCGACCGTGATGGAGTCCCACATCGCCGACGGGCCGGGGTTCGCCAACGCGGTCTGCCAGGTCACGCTCGGCCAGGGTGCAATGCTCGGCCACTACCGGGTGCAGGACCAGCCGGATACCTCGTTCCACGTGGGGCTGACCGAGGTACGGGCCGGTGCCCGCAGCCAGTATGACAATTTCGTGCTTTCGACCGGCAGCAGGCTGGCGCGCAATGAGATTCGCGGCCGGATCGAGGGCTCCGGGGCGGAATACCGGATCAACGGCGCCTACCTCGGAGCGGGAACGCAGCACCTGGACACCACCACCTTCATCGATCACGCAGCACCCGGGAGTACCAGTCGCGAAGTCTACAAGGGTGTGCTGACCGATCGGGCCCGCGGCGTGTTCCAGGGCAAGATCCTGGTCCGCTCGGTCGCCCAGAAGACTGACGGCTACCAGATGAACCGGGCGATGCTGCTGTCAGGGCGCGCCGAGGTCGATTCCAAGCCCGAACTCGAGATCTATGCCGACGACGTGCGGTGCAGTCATGGTGCCACCGTCGGAGAACTCGATCCGGAGCAGGTGTTCTATCTCCAGGCGCGCGGCATTTCGCACGAAACGGCTCGACGGCTGCTGGTGGCGGCCTATGTCGACGAGGTGCTGGACGAGATCCGCAGCGAACCGGTTCGCCAGGCGATGGGACAGGTGGCCCGGAACTGGCTCGGGCGGGTCATCGGAATGCCGGGGGAGGGGCGGTCATGAGCGCCCGGTTCGACGTGGACACGGCGCGCAAGGATTTTCCGATCCTGTCGAAGCCGGTCCGGGGCAGGCGTCTCGTCTACCTGGACAGTGCCGGGTCGGCGCAGAAGCCGCGCCATGTCATCGATAGCGTCAGGGACGTCTACGAAAACGACTACGCCAACGTACACCGGGGTCTGCACTATCTCTCGGAACGGGCCTCGGCCCGCTACGAGGAGGCGCGCGAGACCGTGCGCGCGTTCATCAACGCGCCGGAACAGCACGAAGTGGTCTTCACCGGGGGGACAACCGAAGCGATCAACCTGGTGGCGTGGAGCTACGGCCGCAGCGTGCTGGGGCCTGGCGACGAGGTGCTGATCACCTGTGCCGAGCATCACTCCAACATCGTGCCGTGGCACCTGGTGCGTGAACAGACCGGGTGTGTGGTCAAGGCGGTGCCGGTCCAGGACGACGGAACCTTCCGACTCGAGGACTTTGCGCGCCTCATCACGGAAAGGACCCGCGTCGTTTCCTGCTTCCATGTCTCGAACGTGCTCGGGACCGTCCTGCCGCTGCGCGACATCGCGCGGCTTGCCCACGCGCAGGGCGCGGTGGTGGTAGTGGACGGTGCCCAGGGCATCGTGCACCTGCCGGTCGACGTCCAGGAACTGGAGGTCGACTTCTACGCCTTTTCCGGCCACAAGCTCTACGGTCCTTCCGGGATCGGCGTGCTCTGGGGCCGGGCGGAACTGCTCGAAGCCATGCCACCGTGGCAGGGCGGGGGCGGGATGATCGACACGGTGACCCTGTCGGCGACCACCTGGGCGGACCTGCCCGACAAGTTCGAGGCCGGGACCCCGCCGATTGCCCAGGCGATCGGTCTGGCCGCGGCCATCGACTACGTCAGCGACATCGGGATCGACGCGATCGCGCGCCACGAGCAGGAGGTGCTGCTGTACGCGACCCAGCGGCTCGCTTCCGTGCCGGGCCTGTCACTGGTCGGTACCGCGGCCGGGAAGGCCAGCGTCGTCTCCTTCGTCATGGACTGCGCGCATCCGCACGATGTCTCGACCATCATCGACCAGTACGGCGTCGCCGTGCGGGCCGGTCATCACTGCGCCCAGCCGCTGATGGACCGTTTCGAGCTGTCATCGACGGCGCGCGCGAGCCTTGCGCTTTACAACACCACCGAGGACATCGACATCCTTGTCGAGAGCCTTGAGAAAGTACGGGAGATCTTCCAATGAGTGCTTTCGGACCGGAGCTCAATCCGTACGGATCGTTCATGATGGATCCGGCCGTTCCCGAAGGAACAACGGCGCGCTCGGGCGCCAAGCTTGCCGAAGGTGCGCCGCATGCGAGTGACGAGGCGATCGTCGACGCGCTGCGCACGGTTCACGACCCGGAAATCCCGGTCAACATCTACGACCTCGGACTGATCTACGAGACCGAGCGACTCGTTGACGGCGATGTCAAGATCCTGATGACCCTGACGGCGCCCGCCTGTCCCGTGGCCGGTGAGATGCCGTATGATGTGGCGGCAGCGGTTTCGGACGTTGACGGGGTCGGGGAAGTGGCGGTCGAGCTGACCTGGGAGCCGCCCTGGACGCCCGAGCGGATGAGTGACGAGGCGAAACTGATCCTGAACATGTACTGAGACCCTGGCGGGTCCGAAGGCGCAGGGAGACGGAGCAATGTTCCAGTTCGAGCCAGGCAAGGCGCCGGTCACGCTGACCGATGCGGCAGCCGCGCGGGTGCGCACCCTGATCGAGAAGAGCGAGAACGAGAAGGTGCTCGGGCTTCGGGTCGGCGTGAAGTCCCGCGGCTGTTCCGGAATGAGTTACTTCGTCGAATACGCCACCGATCAGAAGAAGTTCGAGGACAAGGTCGAGGAAAAGGGAGTGACCCTGTTCATCGATCCCACCGCGGTCATGTTCATCCTCGGCTCCGAGATGGACTACCAGGAAGACAGGATGTTCTCCGGTTTCGTGTTCAACAATCCGAACGAGACCGGGCGCTGCGGTTGCGGGGAGAGCTTCTCGGTGGCCTGACCAGGGCTGACGCGCCGGCACCGTGTCCGTGCGCAAGGGTGCTCTCGCTCACAGGATCCGTCCGGAGATCCGATCGGTGTCGGGCGATCGGGCACCGTCGTCGTGCCGATGCCGGGAGCCTGAGTTGTCCGGAACATCGACAGTTCCCGGCTCCGCCCGGGCATCCGCACTGGCCGGAAACACGTTGCCTAGCAGGCATGGCGGCGCGCGAAACCCTCGCCCAGTTCCGGCGCGCGGGGCAGACTGGCGTCTGGTGTCCCGTCATGGCACGTGCAGCCTCCCCGGGCTCCGGGAACCGGTGAAGACCGAGCGCTCCTGATACCGCGAAGTCCTGCAGGCCCATTCCTTGCTGCGGCACCGCCCTGCTGCCCACCCGAGCGGCGGGCTGATCCGCGACTGTCCGTGTTCTGAAGTGCGGCAATCGATCACGGCGGTGGGTACCCGAAACCCGTTTTCCACCCGGGTCGGGGCTCCGGGTCGTCAGGACTTCGCGCGGTCCTTCGCCCAGCTGTCGCGCAGGGACACCGTCTGGTTGTAGACCGGCGCACCCGGAGCGCTGTCCGGATCGATGCTGAAGTAGCCGAGGCGCTCGAACTGCACCGGGACCGGGCCGGACGCCCCGGCGAGGACCGGCTCGAGCTTGCAACCGCGCAGGATCTCGAGCGAGGCCCGATCGAGGTCGTCGACGAAGTCGCCTGTTGCGCCGGGAGTGGCGGTGGTGACGAGGGGACCGTAGAGCCTGACCTCCGCGTCCACTGCGTGGGCCGCCGAGACCCAGTGGATGGTCCCGCGCACCTTGCGGCCGTCCGGGGCGGTTCCGCCGCGCGATGCCGGGTCGTGCCTGCATCTGAGTTCGGTGACGTTTCCCGACGCGTCACGCACCACTTCGGTGCAGGTGATCAGGTAGCCGTAGCGCAGCCGGACCTCGCGTCCGGGCGCGAGGCGGTGAAACCGCCGAGGCGGGTCCTCCATGAAGTCGTCCCTCTCGATCCACACTTCCCTGGAGAACGGGACCTGCCGCGTACCGGCATCGGGATCGGCAGGGTGGTTGGCGGCCTCGAGCCAGTCGGTCCGCCCCTCCTCGAAGCTCTCGATCACCACCTTGAGCGGGCGGAGTACCGCCATCCGCCTTTCGGCCGAACGGTTCAGCGTATCCCTGAGCACGTGTTCGAACATGGCGATGTCGACTACGCCCTCGTTACGCGAGACCGCAAGCCGGGAGACGAACTCGCGGAGCGCTGCGGGCGGCACGCCCCGGCGGCGCAGGCCGGAAAGCGTGGCAAGCCGCGGATCGTCCCAGTCCTGGACATGTCCGTCCTCGACCAGCCGGGTCAGGCGGCGCTTCGACAGGATGGTGTGGGAGAGCGCAAGCTTCGCGAACTCGTACTGCCGCGGTCTCGACGGAACCGGAAGATGCTCGAGCAGCCAGTCATAGAGCGGACGATGGTCGGCGAATTCCAGCGTGCACAGCGAATGGCTTACGCCCTCGATCGCGTCCGACTGTCCGTGGGCGAAGTCGTAGGTCGGATAGATGCACCAGCGCCGCCCGGTTCGCGGGTGTTCGGCGTGAAGAATGCGATAGAGCACCGGGTCGCGCAGGTTGATGTTGCCGGACGCCATGTCGATGCGGGCGCGAAGGACCCGGGCACCGTCGGGAAAGTCACCGTCGCGCATGCGGCGGAACAGCGCCAGGCTTTCGTCGGCGGACCTGTTCCGCCACGGGCTGTCGCGACCCGGCTCGGTCAGCGTGCCGCGCCAGGCGCGGATGTCCTCGGCCGAGAGATCGTCGACATAGGCGTGACCGGTGTCGATCAGGTGCTGGGCCCACGCGTAGAGCTGCTCGAAGTAGTCCGACGCGTACCGCGCCTCGCCCGACCACGAAAACCCCAGCCACGCGACGTCGCGCTGGATGGCGTCGATGTAGGCCTGGTCCTCGCGAAGCGGATTGGTGTCGTCGAACCGCAGGTTGCACCGGCCCGAGAACTCGGCCGCCATCCCGAAGTTCAGGCAGATCGACAGCGCGTGGCCGATGTGAAGGTGACCGTTCGGCTCCGGCGGAAACCGGGTGACCACCTCTTCGGTGCGACCGAGCTCGACGTCGGAGCGAATCTGCTCGCGGATCGCATGTGACGGCGTGGCGCCTGCCGGGTCCTGTGCGGTCATTCCGGTACCGGTTCCTGCTCTCGGGGACGATCGGCGCCTGTTTGCCAGAATCCATCGCCCAGCGAAAGTCGGGAGGTGCCTCCGGCCGGCTTTGTCTGGTATCAACACGGCCGGCACATTGATCTCAGGCGGCAAACCCATGACCATTTGGCACCCGGTGCATACCGGAGTCGTTCATCCGTGGCTGTGCGACCAGTTTGGCCACATGAATGTCCGGCACCACGCGAACATGTTCAACGAGGGCATGTTCCTCATCTGGCACCAGTCCGGTCTCGGCCAGTCGGTGATCATGCCGCACGGTGGTCACGGGGTGGCCGGGATCACGCGCACCAACTTCCTTCGCGAATGCCCGCTCGGAACCCTGGTGCGGATCGAGGGCGCCCTGGTCGGTTCAAGCCGCAGGACCATCACGTTTGCGCAGCGGATGCTGAATGCGGACACCGGCGAGGTGCATGCCACGCAGGATTCGCTCGAGGTGTTCTTCAACCCGGACTCGCGTTCCGCCATTTCGATTCCCGACGCGCTGCGGCCGATCATCGAGGCCCAGCTGGCTGGTCCGGATCCGGTGCCGGAACTCGAGGAGGTCCCGCGCGAGGCGCCCGGGGTGGCGCGCTGGCACACGCTTTCGAGCGGCGTGTGCTTTCCCTGGCATTGCGACCAGTGGGGCCACATGAACGTGCGCTGGTATGCTCACCTGTTTGACGATGCGATCTTCCACATCTGGTCGCGGGTCGGGACCGGATGGGGACGCATGGAAGAGCTGGGCGTGCACACCGTGACCGGCAGCACGGTCACGCATTTCCGCAAGGAGGTGACGGCGGCCGACCTGTACCGGGTCGACGGCGGCGTGGCCCGGGTCGGAAACCGCAGTGTGACCTTCCGTCAGCGCATGTCGCACGTCGAGACCGGCGACGTGCTGGCGTTCCAGGATGTCGTCGAGGTCTTCTTCGATCCGAAGACCCGGAGTTCCGCCCCGATCCCCGGGGAGGTCCGGTCCCTGCTGGAAGCCGAACGTGCCGGCGGAACCGGTTGATGGCAGGCCTTCCCGAGGCAGGCACGGTATCTGGGCCGCCAGGCCCGTGATCAGGTACCGAGAGCGGATCGCGGCCGCGGTAGGCGCGCGGGTCTTCTACGGGTGGGCGATCGTTCTGGTTGCCGGCGTCGCCATCATGGCGAGCGGACCGGGGCAGTCGCACACCTTCAGCGTCTTCATTGACCCGATATCCCGCGATCTCGGCATTGGAGCGACGGCGCTGTCCGGCGCCTACGGGTTCGCGACCCTGGTCGCGGCGTTTGGTCTGCCGTTGATGGGCCGGCTGGTTGATCGGCACGGTCCGTCCAGGATGATGCTGATCGTCGTCGTGCTGCTCGGTGCCGCCTGCATTGCCTTCGGGCTGGTGCCTGGAATGGTGTGGCTGGCGTTCGCCTTCGGTGCGCTGCGCTTCCTGGGCCAGGGATCTCTGATGCTGACCTCGGCCAACGTCGTCTCGCAGTGGTTCAGCCGAAAACGCGGCCTTGCGTTGAGCATGATGATGCTGGGTTTCTCCGCCTCCATGGCGGTGCACCCTCCCGCAAGCCAGTGGCTGATCGAGCAGGTCGGGTGGCGCGAGGCGTGGTTCTGGCTCGGGCTGTCGACGTGGATAGTCATGATCCCGCTGATCCTGCTTCTGCTGCATGATGTGCCCGAACGCCTGGGACTGGTGCCGGATGGCGACGCGCGGGAAGCCGCGCCTGCACCTGGAGCAAGCCGGGTGTCAGCGGCATGGGGAATGACGCTCACCGAGGCGCTGCGGACCCGAACCTTCTACATCGTTGCCGCCGGCCTCTTCACCATGTCGATGCTGATCACGGCGCTGCACTTCTTCCAGGTTGCGATCTTCACCCATCACGGGTTGTCCGCGACCACGGCGGCCTGGATCTTCCCTCTCTCTGCGGTGACCGCGGTTGTGGTGCAGCCGTTCTTCGGCCGAAGTCTCGACCGGTTTGCGACGCCGCGGATATTCGGGGCATCCTTGCTGGTGCTGTGCGCATCGCTCGTGTCCATCACCCTGGTCCGCGATCCGCTGACGGCAGTGATCTACGGCGTGATCTTCGGTGTGAACAATGCTGCCAGCATCACCCTGTTCGGGTACCTGTGGCCGCGCTACTTCGGACGCAGGTACCTCGGATCGATCCAGGGCACCGGCCAGATGATCGGGGTGGTGGGTGCGTCGCTCGGACCGCTGCCCCTCGGGATCGCGGTGGATCTGACGGGAGACTATTCCGTCATGCTGTGGTCACTGGCGGTGATCCCGCTGCTGGTGGCGGTACTCACGCAGTTCCTGAAGGAGACCGGACCGGCCGAACCAGGTCATTGAACCGGAGAGGGGAGGGATGATGGAGACGACTGCGAGCCGTGACGCGGTCCGGGCCTGTCTCGACGCGATCGAGCGCGACGACGGCCGGATCTGTTCACTGATCACCGTCTGCGGTGACGAGGCGATGCGCCAGGCCGAGGCCGCCGACCGGGCGGCTTCGAACGGGCGGTGGCTCGGTCTCCTGCACGGCATGCCGGTGGCAATCAAGGACAACATCGAGACCGCCGGCGTGAGGACCACCAGCGGATCGGCCTTCCACGCCGACCATGTTCCCAACGCGAATGCGCCTGTCGTCGACCGGCTGCTCCGGGCCGGCGCCGTCATGGTCGGCAAGGCGACCCTGCACGAATTCGCGTTCGGCATCCGCTCGGACAACACCGTCTCGCCGCAGTGTCGCAATCCCTGGAATCCGAAGCGGGTTCCGGGGGGATCGAGCGGGGGCTCGGGAGCCGCGGTGGCAGCCGGATTCTGCGTCGGCGCACTCGGTTCCGATACCGGCGGATCGGTACGGCTGCCGGCGGCAATCAACGGAGTGACCGGCCTGCGCCCGACCCATGGCCGGGTTCCGAACACGGGCTCGACGCCGGTCAGTCCGAGTTTCGACACCATCGGGCCGATGGCGCGTTCGGTTGCCGACACGGCGCGGATGTTCGCTGTCATGGCGGGACATGATCCCGGGGATGCGTGGAGCGAGGCGCGATCGCTCGAGAACTTCCTGCCCAGCCTCGCGGACGGGATCGACGGCATTCGGATCGGTGTGCCGCGCAACTTCTACTTCGACGACCTGCATCCCGATGTCGCCCGTGCCATCCATGCGGCTCTCGGTGAGCTGGAAGGCCTGGGAGCGAGGCTGGTCGAGGTTTCGGTGCCTGGCGCGGCCGAGACGCAGAAGTGGGCGACGGTCATGATCTTCGCCGATGCCTGCGCGTTCCACGCCAAGCGGCTCGAGACCAGCCCGGAGATGTTCTCGCGCGAGGTGTACAACCGGATGACGACCGGTCTGTCAATGACGGCGGTCGACTACGCGAACGCGATGCGGGGCCGGGAGGGCTGGTTGCGTACGCTGCGCACGCTCTTCGAGGAGGTCGATGTACTGGCGTCACCGGCCATGCCCGGGTTGGTGCCGCCGATCGAGGACGATCGCTCCCTGCTCGACGCCACGCGGGATGCCACCCGCAATACCTATGCCGGCGCACTCGGCCGGATCCCTGGGCTGTCCGTCCCCTGCGGGTTCACCGGTGACGGTCTTCCGGTCGGACTGCAGCTCGAGGCTGCATGGTGGCAGGAGCCGTTGCTGTTTCGCGTCGGACACGCGTACCAGGGACGGACCGGGTGGCACCGGATGCACCCGCCGGGTCCGGACGCCTGAGCAACAATGGAGGGACCCGCAATGACAAGACCACGCCCCGACCTGCCGACGCCGTTTCCGAAGGTCGATCCCGACTGGCTGGCGCTGACGCAGGAGGAGGCGCTCGAACCCGATCTGCCGATCATCGATCCACATCATCACCTCTGGGACTTTCCCTCCCACCAGTACCTGCTGCCGGATTTCCTCGATGACATCTCGGGTGGCCACAACGTCGTTGCGACGGTGTTCATCGAGTGTCACGTCTTCTACCGCGAGGACGGGCCGGAAGAGATGCGTCCGGTTGGTGAAGTGGAGTTCGCGAACGGCGCCGCAGCCATGGCCGCGAGCGGTACCTACAACGCGACCCGGGTTGCAGCGGGCATTGTCGGGACTGCCGACCTGTCGCGCGGCGCTTCGGTGCTCGAAGTGCTCGAGGCCCAGCGGGCCGCTGCCGGCACACGGTTTCGCGGCATCCGCCACGCCGCCTCGCTTGACCCGTCGCCCGAGATCCCGGACAGCCGGGTGGTTCCGCATCCGCACCTCTACCGCGACCACGAGGGGTTCAGGGAAGGGTTCCGGGTCCTCGGCGAACTCGGCCTGGTGTTCGACGCGTGGGTGTTCCACACCCAGCTCCGGGACGTGATCGCGCTTGCGCGACGCTTTCCCGACCAGCCGATCGTCATGGATCACGTCGGTGGTCCGCTCGGCATCGGCATCCACGCCGGCAGGCGGGCGGAAATCTTCCCCGGCTGGCAGGCGGACATGCGGGAAATGGCCAGGTGCGAGAATGTAAGCGTGAAGCTCGGCGGGATCGGCAAGCGGGTGTGCGGATTCGGATTCGAACATCTTGACAGGCCGCCCGGCTCCGGGGTCATTGCCGAGGCCTACCGACCGTATTTCGAGACCTGCATCGAGGCATTTGGCCCCGGGCGCTGCATGTTCGAAAGCAATTTCCCGGTCGACAAGATCTCGGGCTCCTACACCCTTGCGTGGAACGCGTACAAGCGCATCGCGCACGGAGCATCGCCCGACGAGAAACGGCTGCTGTTCCACGACACGGCACGCAGCTTCTATGGTCTTGACGGCCTCCGGCCCGCCGGCTGAGGCGGGGGCGCCGTTCGTCCGACCGACGAGGCGCATGCGACGGAATATGCGACGATGACGATAGAACTCAGCGAGGTCGGACAGGTTGCGGTGGTCACCATCAATCGTCCGCAGGCGCTCAATGCGCTGACCTTTTCCCTGGTGGAGGACATTGGCCGGACACTGGACCGGGTCGCGGACAGTGATGTCCGCGGCCTGGTTTTCATCGGGGCGGGTACGCGCGCCTTCTGCGCGGGAGCGGATATCTCCGAACTGCCGGGGCGTTCGCTGATGACCCACAGGGCGGACATGGAGCGCGGGCAACGGGTGTTCGATCGCCTGGCCGGCTTCCCGCTGCCGTCCCTCGCGGTGATCAACGGACTGGCACTCGGCGGCGGGCTCGAACTTGCCATGGCCTGCGACTTCCGTCTCGCGGTGCCGAACGCCAGGATGGGCCTGCCGGAGATCGGGCTCGGTGTGATCCCGGGCTACGGCGGAACCCAGCGGCTGCCGCGCCTCGTCGGCGAGGGCAGGGCGCTCGAACTGGTCCTTACCGGACGCAGCATCGATGCCGGGGAGGCGGAACGGATCGGGCTCGTGAATGCAGTGATTTCCGGCGATCCGCTGGACGCGGCACTTGACTGGTTCTCGGCCATCACCAGGCACGGTCTTGCCGCCGTGGCGCTGGGCCGGGCGGCGGTGCGCCGGGCCCTCGACGTGCAGATCCAGGAAGGTCTCAGGATCGAGGCCGATCTCAATACCCTTGCCTTCCAGACCGAGGACGCTGCGGAGGGCCTGCGGGCTTTCCTTGAAAAGCGGCCGGCGGTGTTCAGGGATCGGTGAGGTCGGACCCGGGCCGCGAGAAGATCCCGGTTTCGACAAAGTCCGGGTTGGTGACTGCGAGGCGCTCATGCAGCTGGTCGAGCAGCAGGGAGCGAACCGCCTCATCATCGTCGAACCGGCCGGCACGGATGTCATGGGCGAGGCACCGCTCCAGGTCTGCCCGCCCGGCCGCGCCTGCGCCGTAGAGCGCGGCCAGGCGCTCACGAAGAACCTCCCCGCGGCCGGACTGCGCTGCTGACGCGTCCAGATCACGCAGCGCGCCCGCAAGTGCCGCGATCACCAGGACGCACGTATCACGGCGGCGACCTTCAAGTCCGGGCAGCACGTCGTCGCGCAGTGCGAGGAGGGCTGCCTCGAGAAGGGTACGGCCGTCGGGATGATCAGCCACGGCGAACGGCCTCTGCCAGGGTCACGGCCTCGAGCTCGACCTCGACCGCCTTGCGGCCGGTGAGTGCGAGGTCGAGGGCGAGCGCGGGCGGTGTGGGGGTGCGGCGGGACTGGCAGTGGGCGATGATGGCCCAGCGGGTCGCTGCCACCGCCTCCCAGAATGCGATCACGTCCCGGTCTGCCGGCCCTGCTCCCGCGTCCGCGTACCCCTGCTCAAGTTCGCGGCGGCCGGCGAGGCCGCCTGCTTCCCGGGCGTCGGCGCCATGGCGCCAGCAGCGGGAGCAGAACCACCCGATATCCTCCATCGGGTCGCTCCAGCCCGCGAACTCCCAGTCGAGCACCGCAGTGATGGTGCCGTCAGCGACCATGATGTTGCCGATCCGGTAATCGCCGTGACACAGCACCACCGGCCTGCTCCTCGGAGCGGAACGACGCAATTGCCTGAGCGCCCACTCGAGTGCCGGCAGTGGTTCGGGCAGGGAATCAAGTTCGCGTTCGAGGGTTTCGAGACGATGCAGTGCCGGGTCTTCCGGCAGGCGGGCGAGACAGTCGGGCCGCTGACTGCAGGCGATGGAATCGGGTGTGATCCGGTGCAGGATTGCAAGTTGCCGCCCCGCCTCGCGCACCAGTGTTGTGCGCGTGGTGGCGGCAAGACGACCGTGAACGAGGGCGCCCGGATCGGTGGTTCCCGCCACGTGGCGCATCACGTACCCGGGTCTGCCGGCGACCGACCCGTCGGCGTCGAGGAACAGGGGTTCTGCAACGGTAACGCCCGCGCCATGCACGAGGCGCTGAACGGCGCATTCGCCGGCCCGGCCAATCCCCTGCGGCAACCTGCATGCCGGGTCCATGCGAAAGACGAGGCGATGGTACCCCGGCAGCGTGCCTCCCGCGAATTCGGCGTCGAAACCCCAGGTTTCCTGAATGGCGCCGCCGGCCAGGCGTTCGCAGCCCTCGATCCCGACCCGGTTCGCACCGGTCCGGACCTGAAGCCAGCGTGCGAGCGCGCCGGCGTCGGGACCCTGGCCCGCAAGCGGCAGCGGACCGGAAGCCGGTCCGCCGCCACATGTCATCATGCCATGCCCCAGGCCCAGAAATCGTTCCCCTCGGTGCGGTAGAACCGGGCAAGGACCATCTTGTGGACCTCGGATGCGCCGTCGACCAGACGGGCCTGGCGAGCATAGCGGTAGATCCACTCCAGCGGCGTGTCCTTCGAATATCCGCGCGCGCCGTTCAGCTGAAGCGCGGTGTCAACCGCACGGTGCAGGGTGTCGGCCACATGGTTCTTGGCCATGGAGACCTCCTTGCGGGCGAAGTCGCCTGCGGCGAGTTTCCACGCCGCCCGCATGGTGATCAAACGACCCATCTCGATGTCGGCAGCCACGCCGCCCAGCATCTGCTGAACGCTCTCGCGATCAGCAAGGGTCACGCCGAAACCGCGGCGCCTCTCCACGTACTCCTGGGCGATCTCCATGCACCGCTTGGAAAGGCCCAGCCAGCGCATGCAGTGGGTGAGCCGGGCGGTACCGAGCCTGATCTGGGTCAGTTTCAGCCCGTCTCCCACCTCCATGATCCGGTCGGCGTCATCGATTTCCAGGCCGTCGAACCTGAGTTCGCAGTGGCCGCCGTGCTCTTCCGGGCCCATGATCTCGATGCGTCGCACGATCTCCCAGCCCGGCTGGTCGCGATGGAACATGAAGGCGGTCAGACCGCGTCTGGGATCATCTGAGGTGCGGGCCATCAGGATGAAGTGCCGGGCTGTCTCGGCGCCGGTGATGAACCACTTGTGGCCGGTAATCCGCCAGCGGGAATTGCCGAGCGGTTCCGCCTTCGTCTGCATCATCGACGGATCGGAACCCGAGCCCGGGTGAGGCTCGGTCATCACGAAGGACGACCGCACGGTTCCATCGATGATCGGTTGCAGCCACCGGTCCTTCTGTTCCCTGGTTGCGACGCGGTTCAGCACGAACATGTTGCCGTCGTCGGGTGCCGCGCAGTTGAAACAGACCGGGCCGAAGATGGACCGGTTCATTTCCTCGTAGGCGGCAGCCATGCCGACCTGGTCGAAACCGAGGCCGCCACGCTCGCGCGGCATCTGCGGTGCCCACAGCCCGGCGGCCTTGACCTTTGCCTGCACGGCCTGCAGCGGTCCGGCGGCAATGTTCTCGTGCGCGTCGTAGTTGGCGCGGTCGGCCTCCAGCGGCAGGATGTGCTCGGCGACGAAGTCGCGCACCGCCCGGCGATAGTCCTCGACCTGCGCCGGCAGCGTGAAATCCATGGCGATGTCCCGTGTGTCAGATGGGTGTCGCCGTCAGGCGACCTTGCGGTAGACGGTCTCGGCGTTCAGGCCCGCCTCACCCATCAGCGCCCCGATCCGTGCGATTTCAGCCGGCGGCAGCTTGACCAGCGGTGGACGGACGTGCGCCGGCGGCAGCCGGCCGAGGTGATGCAGCGCTTCCTTCATGCGGTTGTGCATGTCGAGGAACGGCGGATCGTAGAACGCCCGGACTGTCGGGTGGATCCGGTCATTGATGCGACGCGCCTCCTCGAGGTCTCCGTCCCGGAAGGCACGGAACAGGGCGACCTGAAGGTTGGCAATGACGCTGCCCGCACCCGAGAGCAGTCCGTCGCACCCCTGGACCAGCGAAGACAGCAGCCACGCGCTGTGGGTTGACAGCACCCGGACCGGGGTATCGAGGCTGCGCAGTTCCCGTATGTGCCGTTCGTGCTGCAGCGGGTCGTTGCACCAGTCCTTGATGGCGCGGATCTGCGGAACCCGGCGGCAGACCTCGAGCAGGGTATCGACCGGGTAGCCGAGACCGGAAGAAAGCGGGTACTGGAACAGGATCAGCGGCAGGTCGGTCGCTTCGGCGATGGTCTCGAAATGCCGCACGGCCATGTCAGGGCGCAGTTGCCCGCCCATCGCCATGCTGTTCGGCGGGAAGATCAGCAAGCAGGACGCCCCGCCGTCCCGGGCCTGTCGCGCGAGACGTGCACCGGTCAGCGACCCGTCGGCGTAAATGCCATGGACCAGTGGCAGACGGTCACCGACCTCGTCGAGCGCAATGTCCATGCACCGCGCCTGTTCATCGGCGGTGAGCGCATGGACCTCCATCGAGTGGGCGTTGACCGTGATGGCGGAAATGCCCTCGATCGCAGCGAGGTCCTGCAGGTGACCTCGAAAGGCCGGCTCGTCGATCTCGAGCCCGGCATCGAAGGGAAGGAGGCAGGCCGGTATCACCCCGCGCGGTTCGAAGGGCATCCGTATCGTCATTCGCACTCTCCCTGCTCATGGGTTGGCAGCACCACCACGCGATTGTGGCCCGATTGCCGCAAAAGGCAAGCCGGGTCGGCAATCACGAACAGTGTCATTGTGCGTTGCAGCATGAATCGGCTTGTGTCGGACCGTCAGCTGTGGGACAGGGGTATCGCCCAGGCAACAGAAACGGACACTGACCCGTGCTCTACTCGATGTACGAGACCAGCCGCCTGATGTTCACGCCCCTGCGCATGGCGGCCCGGTCCTCCCGTGCGTTTGCAGGTCATGCGGCGCCGTTCCTGTTCGAAGGCAACGGAAGCCGCATTGCCGACGCGGCGCTTGAGATCTTCGATGACGCGCTCAGGGACCGGGAGCGACCGGAGTGGGGTCTTGATGTGACCGAGATCGACGGCGAACAGGTGGACGTCCTCATCGAGACGGTGGCGGAGCGGCCGTTCTGTTCCCTGACCCGGTTCCGCCGCCGGATCGAGCGCGATGATCCGAAGGTACTGATCGTCGCTCCGCTCTCGGGCCACTTTGCGACCCTGTTGCGCGACACGGTCCGCAGACTGATGCCCGCGCACGACATCTACATCACCGAGTGGAAGGACGCGTCCACCGTCCCGCTGCTGGAAGGCGGCTTCGATCTCGACGACTATCTCGAGTATCTGCTTGACTTCATGCGTATCGCGGGACCCGGCCACTCTGTGATTGCCGTGTGCCAGCCGGCGCCGATTGTCGTCGCGGCGACCTCCCTGCTGGCCCAGTGGCAGGATCCGGCCCAGCCGGCCGCCATGGTGCTGATGGGCGGCCCGGTCGACACGGCCGCATCCGAGACCATGCCGACCCGGCTTGCCAACGAGCGTTCGATGAGCTGGTTCGAAACCCGGTGCATCACGCTGGTCCCGCCGATGTATCCCGGCGCGGCGCGGCGCGTGTATCCCGGATTCCTGCAGCTCGGCGCCTTCATCGCGATGAACGCCGAACGCCACCTCGACGCTCACGTGCGCATGTTCAGTCACCTGGTCACGGGAGACGGGGAGTCGGCCGAGGCGCATCGCGCGTTCTACGACGAGTATCTCGCGGTGATGGACGTGACGGCCGACTACTATCTTCAGACACTGAAGCGGGTGTTCCGGGAACGCTGGCTTGCAACCAACAGGTTTGTCTGGCGCGGCCACCAGGTGAGGCCGGACGCGATCACGCGCACGGCGTTGATGACGGTGGAGGGAGAGCTCGACGATATCTCCGGCCCGGGCCAGACGGCGGCGGCGCACGCGATCTGTTGCGGCATTCCGGAACACCGGCACCGCACCCTCCTGCAGCCGGGCGTGGGTCATTACGGAATCTTCAACGGGCGGCGGTGGCGCAACGAGATTGCGCCCGGGATCACCGAATTCATCCGGGACAACCGGGAACCGGCGTAGCCGCCCGGACACGTCGGACCGGGGAGACCAAACGTGGGTACGATGGTCAGCTACCAGATCTCGGAGTTCGGCGGCCGTGTCGAGCCGGTCAGGCAACCGATTCCCGAACCGGTCGGGCGCGAGGTGCTGCTGCGGGTCACCCATGCCGGGGTCTGTCACTCCGACCTGCACATCGCGGACGGATACTACGATCTCGGGCACGGGAGCCGGCTGACCCTCGGTGATCGCGGCATATCGCTGCCGCATACAATGGGCCACGAGGTGCTCGGGGTCGTGGAGAGGGCAGGTCCGGATGCGGAAGGGGTCCCGACCGGAGCTCCCGCGCTCGTGCATCCCTGGATCGGGTGCATGAACTGTGGCGAATGTCGCCGCGGCCAGGAGAACCACTGCGCTGCCCCGCAGTCGCTTGGCGTGTTTCGCCCGGGCGGGTACGCCGAATACATCCTGGTGCCCGACCCGAAGTTCCTGGTCGACATCGGCGACCTCGATCCGGCGGCTGTCACTCCCTATGCCTGTTCCGGGGTAACGGTCTACAGCGCGCTGAAGAAGGCCAGGCCGGTCGCCGATGACGAGTGGCTGGTAATCATGGGCTGCGGCGGTCTCGGCCTCGCCGCAATCGCCATCGCGGCCGGCCTGGGGATCGTCAATATCCTGGCCTGCGACATCGACGGCGCGAAGCTGGAAGCCGCCGGTTCCATGGCGACCGGCACCCTCGACATCAGTAGGGCCGACGCACTCGATCGCCTGCGGGAGGTTACCGGTGGCGGGCCGCGTGCGGTGGTCGATACGGTTGGTGCCCAGAACACCTCGTCGATCGGAATCGGGTCGCTGGTCAAGGGCGGCCGGTACGTGATCGTCGGATTGTTCGGCGGCGCGCTCGAACTGCCCCTGCCGTCTCTTCCGCTTCGCGCGGTGTCGATCCTCGGTTCCTACACCGGCAGCCTCGCCGAACTGCGCGAACTGATCGCGCTGGTCAAGACAGGTGCGATCCCGCAGATCCCCGTGACGACCCGCCCGCTCGCCGAGGTCGACTCGGCCCTCGCTGACCTGCGCGAAGGCAGGGTGGTGGGACGGGTGGTGCTGACCGCCTGACCCGGTTTCAGGGGTCGCACGGTTTCCAGTAACCGATCAGGATGCCGCGGCTTTCCGCTCCGGGCAGGGCGCGTATGCGTTCGTCGGACACGGTGACCCGCAGGCGTCGGCCGCGCATCCATGCAAACAGCACCTCGTGCAGTTCGGCCCGGACCGCGGTGTGATCCTGACAGGCGCCGAGATCATGGAACTCCTCGGGATCGCGTTCCAGGTCGTAGAGCTGCGGGCGGAACGCCTGGTGCAGGACGTACTTCCAGCGCCGCGTGCGAACCATGAAAGCCCGCGCGTCCCAGGGTTCGACCCCGAGGTCGGCGCGGGCGCGCCGTCCCGACCAGTCGCTCTCGGTGATCACGTGGTCGCGCCACTCCGGCCGGGCGCCGTGCAGGAGAGGCGCCAGGGACCGCCCTTCCATCCAGTGCCGTTCCACCGTACCTCCCGCCGCCTCGACGAAGGTCGGCAGCAGGTCGATGGCCTCGACGAAGCTGTCATCGACGGTGTCCCGGGTTGCGTTCGCTTCGGCCCGGGGGTCGACGATGATCATCGGCAGGCGAATCGAGGGTTCGTGGAACAGGTCCTTTTCCCCCAGCCAGTGATCGCCCAGGTAGTCTCCGTGGTCCGAGGTGAACACGATCATGGTGTCGGAAAGCCGGTTCCGTTCCTCGAGGAACCGGACCATCCGGCCGACATGATGATCGATCTGGCCGACAAGACCCATGTAGGCGGGAATGATGGTGTCGCGTGCGTCGGGCCGATTGAACAGGGTGCTGTCGGGGTGACGCATGAAGGCGGCATGAACCGGGTGCGCCTCAGTGCGTTCCGCGGGTGAGCGTACCACCGGAATGACCTGTCCGGGTTCGTACATCGAGGCCCAGGGTTCAGGCGCGATGTAGGGCCAGTGCGGCTTGATGTACGACAGGTGCAGCAGCCAGGGTTCATCGCCGGCCTGGTCAATGAACCGCATGGCACGGTCGGTCATGTAGGCAGTTTCGGAGTCCCGCTCCTCGACGCGGGCCGCTCTGTTTGAATGACCCCAGTACCAGCCGCTCAGGCTCTCGCCGTCGTCGCCCGTCGTCGAATTGGCCGCGGTGTGCCACGGATTGGCGCCGGTATGTCCGCGCTCGCGCAGGTAGGTGTTGTAGGCGAGCTCCGGGTCGACCGACATGTCCGGGTGCAGGCCGTCGTCGCGTTCCACCGGTTCGAAGCCGCATTCGGAGACCAGGACGCCGAGATCGGAAACAGGATCGACGCCGAGCCGTGCCATTCCGTCACGGTCCGCCATCATGTGGGTCTTGCCGACCAGGACCGCGCGCCGACCGAGCGCCCGTAACCAGTCACCCATGGTCCGTTCGTCGACCCGCAGCGGGTAGTTGTTCCACGACGATCCGTGGGAGAACATGTAGCGCCCGGTATAGAACGACATCCGCGAGGGACCGCAGATGGGCGACTGGCAGTAGGCCGAGGCGAACCGGACCCCGCGGCGTGCCAGGTCGTCGATGTGGGGTGTGCGCAGGTGCGGATGCCCGTAGCAGCCCAGGTAGTCGGCCCTGAGCTGGTCGCACATGATGAAGAGGATGTTCCTGACCTCGGCCATGGACCGGCGACTCAGTCGACCAGTTCCCGGCAGGCACCGGCAATGGCCGCCGCGGTGAGACCGTAGCGGGCGCGCACCTGGTCGGTCGGCCCGACCACGGCAAAGCTGTCGGGCAGGGCCACGAACCGCATCGGAACCGGGTGCCGGCGCGCCAGCAGCTCCGCCACCGCACTGCCGAGCCCGCCGGGCAGCCGGTGTTCCTCCGCCGTCACGATCCTGCCGGTTTCGGCGGCGGCCGCGAGCACGGCATCGCTGTCCAGCGGCTTGATGCTGTGCATGTTGATCACCCGGACCGACAGGCCGGACGCGGCACAGTCCCGGGCGGCTGCCAGCGCTTCCGTGACCAGGCAGCCGCAGGCGATGACGGTCACGTCCGACCCGTTCTCGAGCACCTGGGCCCGGCCTATTTCCAAACGGGCGCCGGGCGGGGTCACCGGCGGTTCCGGGACCCTGCCGCCGAGGCGGACATAGACCGGACCGTCACGATCGGCGGCCGCAATGGTGAGGAGGTAGGCCTCCATCGGGTCCGCCGGGACCAGGACCGTCATGTTGGGCATGGCACGCATCAGCGCCAGGTCCTCGACCGCGTGGTGGGTTCCGCCCGATACACCGAGCGCAATGCCCGAGCAGGCGGCGCCGATCACCACCGGCTGGCGCGCGTAGGCGACGTCATTGCGCAGCTGTTCCATCGACCGGGCGGTAATGAACGGCGCGTAGCCGCAGACATGGGGCCGCATCCCGACAGTCGCGAGACCGCTTGCGATTCCCATCGTGTTCTGCTCCGCGATCCCGGTCTCCAGCACCCGGTCCGGCGAATCCTGCATGAGCTGGCGCAATCCGATGAGATCGACCGTATCGGCCGACAGCGCCACCACCCGGGGATCCTGCCCGGCCAGGTCGGTCACGGCGGCACCGAACGCCAGGCGGGACTGGCCCTGGAATCGTGCCGACAGATCGTCATGTCCGGCGCTCACGGCTCGCCTCCGAGTTCGGCCATCGCGCGCCGGTACACATCGTCCGGCACCATGGTGCTGTGCCACAGGTAGCTGTCCTCGGCAAACGAGGTCCCCTTGCCCTTGACGGTATGCGCGATGATCACCGTCGGCCGGCTGTCCGAGCAGGGCAGCGCGTCGAGCGCGGTCACGATGCGCTCCATGTCGTGTCCGTCGACTTCCCGAACCTCCCAGCCGAAAGCGGCCCACTTGTCGGCCAGGGGCTCGATACCCAGCATGGCGTCGACATGACCGCTCTGCTGGACCTTGTTGTAGTCCACGATCGCGGTCAGGGCGCTGGTCCCGTGATGGGCGGCCGCCATCGCCGCTTCCCAGTTCGACCCCTCCTGGAGTTCGCCATCGCCTATCATCACCACGGTGCGAAAGTCCCGGCCCTGCAGCCGGGCACCGAGCGCCATTCCGAGCCCGACCGAGAGGCCGTGTCCGAGGCCCCCGGTACTCATCTCGACTCCCGCAAGGGTGATGTCGGGGTGCATGCCGAAGGGCGACTCGTACCCGTAGAATCGATCGAGAAGGCTCTCGTCGCAAAAACCGGCCCTGACCAGTACCGCCCCCAGTGCGGCATTGGCGTGCCCCTTCGACAGCACGAAACGGTCGCGGTCGGGCCAGTCCGGTTCATCGGGACGGACGCGGAGGAACCGGAAGTAGAGCGCCGCCAACAGGTCCGCAGCCGAAAGCGAACCGCCCATGTGTCCCGAACCGCCGGCCCGCAGCGCCCGCCAGATGTTGCGCCTGATCGCAAGCGCCTCCGCCTCCAGCCGGCGCAGCACCGCCTGCCTGTTGCTTGTCGGCATGGTCGTCACGTCTGGTCGTCGGGGACCGGCAGCGCGCGCTGGTTGTACATGATGGCGCGCATCCGGGCCCGCTCCTCCTCGGTCAGGGTCGACGGGTCGACCGAAAGTCCGGACCCCGCCTCCATGCCTGACTTGACAGCGGGGCGCTCGCCGAGTTCCTCGAACCAGCGCCTGAAATAGCGGAATTCCCCGATGTCCTGCTGCTGGGACTTCCAGTTCACGCACCAGGGGTAACAGATCATGTCGGCGATCGTGTAGCTGTCACCGGCGACGTAGCGGTTGCGGTAGAGCTGGTTGTTGAGCACGCCGTAGAGGCGGTTCGCCTCGTCGGTGAACCGGCGTACCGCATAGGACTGGTCCCCGACGTCCTCGCCGAGGCGCAGGAAGTGGCCGCACTCGCCGAGCTTGGGGCCCTGGTTTGCCATCTGCCAGTTGACCCACTGGTTGACCGTATGCCGCCCGCGCAGGTCGGATGGCAGGAACCGGCCGGCCTTTTCGGCCAGGTAGAACATGATTGCGCCGGACTCGAAGATCGAGAGTGCCTGCCCGCCGTCCCCCGGCTCGGTGTCGACGATGGCCGGCATGCGGTGGTTCGGATTGATCTTCAGGAACTCGGGCGTGAACTGGTCGCCCTGTCCGATCCGCACCGGCTTGATGGTGTAGGGCATGCCCAGTTCCTCCAGAAGGATGGTGACCTTCTTGCCGTTAGGAGTGGGCCAGTAATAGAGATCGATCATCGAGGGTTTCCGCCGTGAATGAAGAAGAAAGGAACTTCGCGGGAATGCGTGCTCCAATTCCGGCCCCGGCCGGGGCTGCGCCCGGTCCCATATCATGTCGGGTCCGACGGTGTACACCGCCACGCCCGCCCCGCGGAGGCGACGCGAGGCGCCTCTCTCACCGGGCGACGAACGGGTTTCACGAGCCATCCTTCACCAGGGCAGGCCGGGCACGACATCAGGCGAATGGCTCACAGGCCGCGAGAGGCAGGTGCATGAGAATTGTAACGATAGGCTTTACCAGAAAGTCCGCACAACATTTCTTCCAGCTTCTTCGCGATGCCGGGATCACGCGCATCGTGGACGTCAGGCTTCACAACAATTCCCAGCTTGCGGGTTTCGCAAAGAGGGAAGACCTCGCCTGGCTCGCGAAGGAGTTGTGCGGCGTGGAATACGTGCACGAGCCTGCTCTGGCGCCAACGAAGGAACTGCTGGACGACTACAGGCGAAGGAGAATCAGTTGGGAGAGGTATGAAACCCGTTTCATTGATCTCATGAAGCAACGGCGAATTGAAACCACCTTGCCAAGGGAAACCGTGGCGAACAGTTGCCTTTTGTGCAGCGAGGACCAGCCGCATCGGTGCCACAGGCGGCTCGTCGCGGAGTACCTGAACGAGCACTGGGGCGGGCTGGAAGTCACGCATCTGGGCCTCAGGCGGTAACGCGCCGGAGAGCAGCAGTCCCGGGATCCGTGGCGCGGCGATGACCGTTCGGTCGGGTTGCACAGTAGGGGCCTGTCCAGTCGTCCCGCCGCTCGAGTGTGCCCACTGCCAGCTCCGGGGTCGTGGAGACGTGTGTGCACCCCCATTGGATCCCGAGTGTGCCCGACCGGATGTCAGCCCGATTGTGACGCGCATGATCCCGGTGCCCGCAGACAGCGGCGTGCCGTCAGTGTGGTGCGGACCATGCGGTTCGTGCGCGCGCCCTGGACGTGATCAGCGGGGAGCGGGCGGCAGTTGCTCCCGCTTTGCGCATTCCGGCGCGTGCGGACAGATCCGGGTTGCACTCGTTCGGGGCGCGCCGGCCGCATGTTGCAAAACCGGAACCTTCCCGTGATAGGCCCGCACGCGACTGCCCCGCGTGTGTTATATCCCGCGCACCGACAAACCGGCGAAGTGCGACGGAGGCGATGCGTGATGAAGGCAGTCTTTCTTGATCGACAGGGTGGTCCGGAAGTCCTGGTCTACGGCGATCAGCCGGACCCGGTTCCCGGGCCAGGGATGGTCTGCGTCGATATCCATGCCGCCTCGGTCAATGCCGCCGACTGGAAGGTGCGTTCGGGCCAGTACGACGGTGGAACCATCGACCGGTTTCCATACATCCTCGGCCGCGATTTTTCAGGCGTGGTCAGCAAAGCGGGTGCTGATCTCTCGGTCGGTGAAGAGGTGTTCGGCGTGCTCGCCGCCGGTCAGGAAGGGACCTATGCCGAACGGGTCGCGGTACACGGCAGCATCATCGCCCGCAAGCCGCCGGAACTCTCTCACCTGCAGGCCGCGGCCATTGCCCTGACCGGACTGACCGCCAAGATCGCGATCGAGGATACTCTGGAGCTTCAGTCGGGAGAGACCATCCTGGTCCAGGGCGGCGCCGGCGGCGTGGCCAGCATGGCGATCCAGATCGCCAGGCACCTCGGGGCCCGGGTGATCACCACTGCGAGCCCCGCCAACCACGATTACCTGGAAACGCTCGGGGCCGACGAGATCATCGATTACACCAGTGTCGACTTCACCGAAGTGCTGAGTGGTGTCGACGCCGTGCTGGAGACGGTGGGCGACGATGTCGCCATGCGCTCGTTCGATGTCGTCGCACCGGGAGGACGGGCAGCCTTCATAGCCTCGGGCCCGCAGGCGCCGGCCTCGCCGCGGGCGGATGTCCGCTCGCTTCGGCCCGCTGTCGGCCGTGACCGGCCGCACCTCGAGCGGGTGCTGGAGCTTGTGGCGTGCGGTGCGGTTCGCGTTCCCGAAATCACCGAGTACCCGCTGGAACGCGCCCGGGACGCGCACAGGGTGAGCGAGGCGCGGCACCTGCGCGGCAAGCTGGTGTTCCGGGTGCAGTAGGGCGCGGCTCAGAATCCGGCGATCAGGTCCGCGAGATCCTCGGGACGGGTCAGCATCGGATAGTGGCCGGTATCGAGTTCATGCCAGCGGGCACCGAGCATGCGCGCGGTTCGCCGCTGGTGGCTCTCCGGCGGATTGACACTGTCCGTGCACCAGATGACGGCGGCATCCCACGACTGTGACCAGAACCGCTTCAGTTCCACGGGCTGGTTCATGCAGGCGCGCGGATGCAGCGTGTAGCGGGCGATGGCCCAGCTGCGCACCGGTTCTTCCAGGTCGGCGAACAGGCGCCCGGTCACGTCGGACCGCGGCGGGCCCGAGGCGAGCGGCGTGTCGATCGGGGTCCGACGCTGGACGATGTCGCCGATGCGTTCGCCGTCGAGCAGGGCAAGGGCATCGGCGAATACCAGGCGCTGCACTCGTTCGCGCGCCTGTTCGGCCGCGCGCGCCATCACCATCCCGCCGGAACTGGTGCCAACCATGATGGCGTCGGTGATGTCCTGGTAGAACATCAGTTCCGCAACCTCGTCGGCGTGGGTCTCGGTGGTGATGCCGGACCTCAGCTGGTGAGCGCGTTCCGCGCAGCCGTCGAGCGTCGGGGTGAAGACATCGTGACCGCGCCGGCGCAGGATCCGCGCGACCGGCTGCCAGATCCAGCCGCCCTGGTAGGCACCGTGAACGAGAATGATCTGTGCCATCACCCGGGCCTCCCGACGATGTCCACCCCGGCGAGACGCTCGTAGATCCGGACCACGGCACTCGAATCGAGCTTGTTGAGCCCGGCGGCGCGCGCCATCTGGTACACCTGCTGGCTGACATTGGCCATGAAGACCGGCACCCCGATCCGCTTGGCGTGGGCGGTGATCAGCTCCTGGTCCTTGTAGACGATGTCCACTGTCCCGCCCGGGGCGAAGTCGTCGTTGATGATACGCGGAATCCTGAGGTCCGCGGCCGCACTTTGTCCGGAACTCTCCCGGATCACCCGGTACATGGTTTCAAGGTCAAGCCCGCTCTTGGCTCCGATTGCCAGTCCCTCGATCAGCGTGATGGTGTTGGTGATGCCGAGCATGTTGTTGACGAGCTTCATGACCAGGCCCTGTCCGGACGGGCCGACGTGGAATGCCGTGCGTCCGATGGCGTCAAAGATGTCCCGGCAGTCCTCGAAGTCCCGTTCGCTGCCGCCGACGATGACTGTGAGGTCACCTGCCTCGGCACGCCCGGTGCCGCCGCTGACCGGTGCGTCAAGCATGGTGATTCGCCGTTCGGCCAGACGGGCCGCCATCGCCAGGGCGGCGTCGGGATCGATGGTCGACATGCAGAGCACCAGGTGACCGGCCCCGGCACCCTGCATGATGCCATCCGGTCCGGTGATCACGTCCTCGGCCTGTTCCGTGGTCTCGACCATGCAGATCGTTCGGTTTGCCGCGGCGGCGACATCGCGCGCCGAGGCGGCGGCCCCGGCTCCCGCGGCGGTCAGCTCGCCGACACGCGCCCTGTCGATGTCGTGCACCACGAGGGGAACGTCCGCCCGAAGCAGGTTCAGTGCCATCGGGCGCCCCATGGCGCCCAGTCCGATGAAGCCGGTCTTCATGCGATCATGTCTCCCACCTGGTGCATCAGACCAGTCTATCCGGGCCCGGCAACCTGGCAAGGCGCACGCCGCCATGCGTCTTTCTCCCCGGCGCGATTCACTCGCAACGTCGAACTGTGGCAGACTGCTGCACGGTTCCCCGGGGCGCGGAGAGTGACATGCGCAATGCCGTGACGTTCTACAGCGAGGGCATGAAGCTCCAGGGTGACCTCTACCGACCGGTTGGCGCTGCGCCGGACGCGGGGCGGCCGGGAGTGGTGCTTTGCCACGGCTACACCGGTGTCAAGGATCTCTATCTGCCTGACAAGGCCGCGGCACTCGTCGCCGCCGGCTACGTCGTGCTCGCCTTCGACTACAAGGGATGGGGGAGCAGCGAAGGCCAGCCGAGCAGGCTGGCGCCATGGAGCCGGGTCAACGACGTGATGGCCGCCGTCACCTTCCTCGGCCTGCAGGACGGAGTGGACAGGCAACGGATTGGTCTCTACGGCACCAGCTACGGGTGCGCCACGGTGGTGGTGGCGGCAGCTCTCGACGAGCGTGTCGCCTGTGTGGTCGGTGTCGTCGGCATGGGGCACGGGGCGCGCTGGATGCGCAGCGTCAGGCGGCCCGACGAGTGGTTCGACCTGCTTGACCGCTCGGAACGCGACCGGGAACGCCGGGTGCGTACCGGGACATCGGAGTTTGTCGCCCGCGAGGAAATCCTGTTGCCCGATCGCCAGTCGGCCGCACTCGCCGCCGCGGCCCGGGCAGGCAACCCCGACGCCGTCGGTCGTATTCCGCTCGAGTTCATTGACGAAACCCTGATCTTCCACCCCGAGTGGTTCGTCGAGCACGTTGCGCCGCGTCCGTTGCTTCTGGTGGCGGCGGGTGATGATCGACTGGTCCCGCCGGAGGAAAGCCAGCACCTGTTCGATCTCGCCGGCGACCCGAAGAAGCTGGTGGTGATCCCCGGCACCGGTCACTACGAGGTCTACACCGGGCCGGCGCTCGAGCGGGTGATGGAGGAGACCGTCAGCTGGTACGATGCCTGGCTGCACGGTGGAATTCAGGAGGATGGGAAGTGATGGAAGCCACATCGGTACGGCCGCCCCTGAAGGTGTACTGGCAGCCGGGGTGTTCCAGTTGCCTCAAGGTCAAGGAATTCCTGCTCGCCAACGGCCAGCAGTTCGAATCGGTCAACGTTCTGGCCGACGAGACCGGTTTCGAGGATCTCGCCAGGCTCGGGCTGCGCCTGGTGCCCATCGTGGCCAGGGGCGATGACTGGGCGAACGGGGCCGTGTTCCGCGATGTCGCCCGGGTCGCGGGCTTTGCTTACGGCGGCCACGTGATGCTGCCGCCCGGGGTGATGATGGAACGGCTGGACCGGATCCTGCATGCCGTCTGTCGCCATGTGGCCCAGATCCCCGAGCCGGAACTCGACACCATGCTGGCGGGGCGACCGCGCTCCTGGCGTCAGCTCGCCTACCATGTGATGAATATTCCCGAGGTGTTCCTCGATCGGGTCGAGCATGACGTGCCGTACACCTACGAGGCCCTGCTCAGCAACGTCCCGGACCACATTGCCAGTCGTGACGACCTGGTCGCGTACGGGGAGAGCGTGAGACAGCGTCTGTGGACCTGGTGGAAACGCGACGGTGTCGGCACCGATTTTTCCCAGCCCGGGCGCGTCTACTACGGCGACGTGGTTCTGCACGAGGTGCTGGAGCGGACCTGCTGGCATTCCGGTCAACACGCCCGGCAGCTGATGCTGGTCCTCGAGTCCCGGGGCATCGAACCGGATGGTCGGCTGACGGATGCCGATTTCGCCGGACTGCCGATGCCGGCCGAGGTCTGGGACAACGAGATGCAGTTTGGCGAAGGCTGAGCGAAGACTTATTGGGAACCGGGATCCTTGCGGGGCCCGGAATCGCCCCAGGCCCACAGGGCCAGCAGCGCGACAAACCCTTCGACGGAGATGATCGCGAGTGCGGCCGCGACGCCGAACTGCTCTGCCATCAGCCCGACATTGAAGAAACCGATTGGCCCGGTGCCGATGCACAGGGTCAGCATGCCGAGTACCCGGCTCCTGTACTCCGGCGGTGCGGCAAGGTAGGTCAGCGTGCCCTGCATTGCGGCGAAGCAGGCGCTGCCAAATCCGCTGACCACCAGGGCAAGCGCACAGCCGATGAAGGAGTGGTACGGCCCGCCGGCAACGAAGGCGAGAAGCGAGAGGTAGCCGATGGTGCCCAGGTAGAGGATCACGCCGCCCACGTAGATCCGGAGGAACTGCCCGGGCCGGGCATGAACCGCGATCAGCAGGGCGCCGACGAACGCGCCGAGCCCCTCCATGCTGGTGAGCAGACCGATCAGCAGCGGCGAGAGCCCGAGCTCCTCGCGGCCGAGGATCGGGATCATGGAGGTGAACGGAAACCCCCAGATGTTGAAGATGATGGTGACGAGCAGGATCCGGCGCAGCCCGGCGTCGCCGAGGGCCAGCCGGACGCCACCTGAAAGATCGCGCAGGATCGATGGCATGGCCCCGATGCCCACGGTCCCGGGAATGTGCGCCAGCAGCACCAGCAACAGGCAGAGGACGTAGATCGCGGAACTGAGCGTGAAGATCCCGGACATGCCCAGGTACTGCAGGATGAACCCGCCGATCAGGGGTCCGAGCATCCTGGTCGCGTTGGACGTGGCCGAGTCGAGGCCCATGGCCGGTGAGATCAGTCCGGCCGAAAGGTCACCGAGTATCCGGCGGCGCAGGGGGATGTCGCTCGCCCAGAACAGGCCGCTCAGGAAGGAGGCGATCGCGATCATCGTGTAGGTGAGGATGCCGGCATCGGCCAGCAGCATCATGGCCACCTGCAGCGCGGTGATCAGCGTCATCGCAACCGAAAGCAGGGTCTTGCGGTTGAGGTTCTCGGAGATGACGCCGATCAGC
The DNA here is from genome assembly GCA_002238645.1 of Alphaproteobacteria bacterium bin52. GTDB lineage: Bacteria > Pseudomonadota > Alphaproteobacteria > Thalassobaculales > Thalassobaculaceae > Bin52. The sequence continues at coordinate 62,586 of MPMT01000003.1, forward strand.
GGTCCGCACAGGGTGAGCGGCAACATCCACAACACGGGAATGCTCGCGACCAGCAGTGGCGAGCCGGTGATTTCCAGCGTGTAGACCCCGAACGCAAGCAGCTGGAACCAGCGCACCACCCCCGTCAGGCCGCCGATCAGCCAGACGAACAGGAAATCCCTGTTGCCGAGCAGGCTTCGAATCGGTCGCGGCTCGTCGCGTTCGCCGACGGTGGGTGGGCTGTCGGCCGTCACTGTGCCCGATCCCCTGACGGCGTGGTCTGTTGAAGGTGACCGGGGTTGCTGCTAGCGTTTTCCGGCTGCGGGCTCCGGACTCCAGTCGCAGGAGGGGTCGGCACTGCGGTTCCGGTCCCGGAACCGGTGCCGTGCCCGCTGTCGTCGGTCAAATCCTCAGGGCAGGTGTGGCGGTGAAGCGCGCGATCAAGGCGGCCATTGTTGCGGGCCTTATCGGTGGTGCCGTCTTCGCCGCCTGGGAAGTCCTGCACTGGATCACCCACGTCTACGAGAGCGACGGGCGGATACGCAGCGAACTCACACGGATTTCCCCGGTGGTCAACGCGAAGATCGTTGACCTCCCGGTGCCGGAAGGAGGACGGGTCGAGGCAGGTGATCTTCTGGTGCAGTTCGATGACACCGGGATCCGGCTGGAACTCGATGCCCTGCGAACGGAGCTCGCGCTGAAGGGGGCCGAACGCGACCGGCTGCTGGCGGAACAGCGAGCCGCCGAGGCCGAGCTCGAATCGGGACTGGCAACCTCGGCACAGAAGATCAGGGCCGTCGAGCAGGAATTCCGCTCTGTTGGAGAACGGCTGAAGTTGTCCGAGGCCAACCTGGCCCGGATGACATACCTGCTGGAACGCAACCTGGTTTCCGAGGACAGGTTCAGCCAGGAAAAGGACAGGGCGCTGACGTTGCGTGGTGAGGCCGATGTTGTCGAGGCCAGGGTCGCGGTTGCCCGCCAGGAGTTCCGCGGGATCCAGGCGACCAGGGGGCGGATCGACGTGATCGTCGAGATGATCAGGGTGGCGGGTCTGGAGGAAGAGCGGATCCGCGACCGGATTAGGGCTGCCGAGGCCGAACGCGATGATCGCAGGATCCTCGCTCCGATCTCCGGTGTCATCAGCCGCATCTACCACCATGTCGGCGAATACGTCGAGGACGGCACAACCATCATGATGCTGCACGATCCCGAACGGTTCTGGATCGAGGCGCATGTCGCCGAGACGAGGCTTCGGCATGTCGAGGTCGGCCAGCCGGTGGAAATCAGCTTTGAAGCCTATCCCTTTCGCACCTTTCACGGAATGGTAAGAGGTATCGGCACCGTGACAGCGACGGAGATGAACGTCGGGATGTCGTCCAACGGACGGGGATTCGGCTCGGACCTCGCCCGGATCCCGGTCAGCATCTCGATCGACGATCCACCGCCCAACCTGGCACCCGGCATGCGGGCTCGCGTCAATATCGTCATTCGCACCCTGTTTCCGGACCGGTAACGCCCGGCGTCCGGTTCAGCCGTTCCAGATGCGGGCGGAATGCCTGTTCGCGGCCGTGATGCGGGTGACGACACTGTGGTCCCTGCCGCCGTATACGGCCTCGCCCAACCAGTCCTGTTCCGCTTCGACCTCGCCCGTGACCGTCCACCAGCTGCCGCCGCCCGGTTCGGTTCGCGGTCTCCAGCGGTACCCGCGCTCGCGCAGGCGGGTGTTGGCGTCGTGCGGTGCATCGACCGCCCGGACCAGCCAGTCGGTCCGGAGCGCCGATTCGCGCACCGCCGCGAGGACCTGGCGCTGGTCCGGAAGGGTACGGGTCAGCAGGGCGAGCGTGGCCCGGGCGTCTTCCATCGCGTCATGGCTGTCAAAGAAGAACCCGTAACGCGTCGCGAGTGCCGACAGGGAAGCCGAGCCGGCTCCGTACCCGGCCCAGTTCACACCGCGCAACGAACATCCCCAGTTGCTGCGCGCGAAGACCGGCCAGTGTTTCTCGACCAGCGGCCTGTCGAAGTCGGCATTGTGGGCCACGACAAGACGTGCCGCCTCGGCAAGCTCCTGGACCCTCCCGTCATCGATGGTCTGGCCGCGCAGTGCATCTGCCCCGATTCCATGGATCGCGAAGGCCGCGGGGCTCACCGGGACCGATGGCTCGCGCAGCCCGACATAGGCCTCGTCAAGGCCGATGCTGAGCACCTGGCCGCTGTCCCGATCGTATCTGAACGGAATGAGTGCGAGCTGGATGACCTCGTCACGCTGCTGCTGCAACCCGGTCGTCTCGGTATCCACCACCAGGCCCTCGACAACGGTTGCTCCGGGGAGCGAATCGGCGAGCGTTGCCGGCAGGCACAGGCGCCGGAGCAGCCGCCAGGTCGAGCGATGTTCATGCGCCGACGGCGCAACGATATCGGACTCCCGGACCTCGAAGATGTCCTCGCGTTCGACCATGATCCTCTCCGCCGGAGCCCGTCTGGTGCCTGTCCGGGACGCATGTTACGGTGCCGGGGAACAGGTTGGCACCGGGCCCGCGAGTATAGCGCAATGGTTCCCGGCAGACGTTCACAGGCCACGCATCTCCCGGCGAGCGGCGAGTGACGGGTGTTGCGCGTTCTGCGGGAGAATGGAGCAGACGTGTCGGATTCTCTCGACCAGGCCCCGCGCCCCGGAGTAGCGGGTGTCGCACGGGACCTGGCGTTGCGCGTGACGACATCGGTCGAGTGTGTCGAGGCCTGTCTTGCCCGGATCGCGGAAAGTGACGATGACCTGAACACGCTGGTCTACCTGGATGCACCGGCTGCCCTCGAGGAAGCCGGGCGCAGTGACGAGCGCCGCGGCAACAGTACCCCGCTGTCGCCGCTTGATGGTGTGCCGGTCGTCATCAAGGACAACATCGATATCGCGGGACAGCCGACAACCAATGGCCTGGCTGTCAGCCGGGTGGCACGACGCGACGCCGGCGTCATCGCCACGCTGCGTGAACGAGGCCTGGTCCCGCTTGGCAAGGCCAACATGCACGAGGGAGCGCTCGGCGCGACCACCGACAATCCGCATCATGGCCGCACCGCCAATCCGGCCGCTCCCGGCTGCACCCCCGGGGGCAGCAGTGGCGGGTCGGCGGCCGCGGTCGCGGCCGGACTGGTGCCCTGTGCCCTCGGGACCGACACCATGGGGTCGGTCAGGGTGCCGGCCGCGTATTGCGGTGTCGTCGGCTTCAAGCCGTCGCACGGGCTCTGGCCGACCGACGGGGTATCGGTGCTGTCCACAACCCTTGATACCGTCGGCCCGCTCGCATGGACAGTCGAGGATACCCGCCTGCTGGCCGGTTTGCCGAAGCCTCAGACTGTCGTTCGCGACCTGGGTCTGGTGACGATCGAGAATTTCGAGAGTACCAGCCTTCATCCCACCTCGGCCGCGGTCTGGAAGGAGGTGCTGCGGGCGCTCTCCGGCAACGGCGTGGGGGTCAGGCGCGTCCTGCTGGCCGACTATGATCCGGCCATGGCGCGTCGGGCGGGACTTCTGGTCTCGGAGGTCGAGGCGGCCCACGCCCACAGCGTGATGCTGCGAGGACAGCCGGACGCGTTTTCCCCGACGTTCCGGGCCATGCTGCACTACGGCGCGGCCACACTGGCACCGCGCTATCTCGAGGCGGTTGACCACGTGCGGCGCATCGGGGAGACGATTTCCCGGGTGCTGAAGACCACGGACGCGATCATTTCCCTGACCACTCCGCAACCGCCATTCGACTTCGACGACGAGGTGCCGGTTTCGCAGGCCGACTTTACCGCGCCTGCCAACTTTGCCGGCTGCCCGTCGATCTCGGTCCCGGTCCCGCGCGCCGCGGGAGACCTGCCCGTCGGACTGCAGTTGATGGCTTCCGCGGGCGACGACGTGCGGCTGCACGCAATAGCCGCCTGGATCGAGACCCTGCTGCACCGCGAATTCGGGAGTTCGTGATGCCGGTGCTGACCATCAACGGACACGAGATGCATTACGAGGTCCACGGGACCGGGGAGGCGGTGTTCTGTTCGGGCGGCTGGGGCACCTACTGCCACGGCAACACCGGTCATCTTCCCGAAGGACTGGTTGACCGGTACCGGGTCGTCGTCTTCGACCACCGGGGCATCGGGCAGTCGGATGACGATCCGGCCGTCGCCTCCACCACCACGCTGCACGCGCGCGACGTCATCGAACTGGCCCGACGCCTGGGCATCGAGCGGGCGCATTTCGTCGGCATCATCGGCATTGGCGCCTGCATCTTCCAGGAAGTGGCGCTCCAGGCGCCCGCCCTGGTGCGCAGCCTGGTCAACACCGGGTGCTGGGCCCGGCCCGATACCCGGTTCCGGGACCAGTTGACGCTGTGGCTCGACGTGCACCGGCAGATGGGGTTCGACGTGTTTCAGCGAATGGTGGTGATGGAAGGGTTCGATGCCGGGTTCTACGCCCGCTACCGGGACCGCTTGCTGGGTCCGGGTGGCGCGTGGGCCGATCTCGCCGGACGGATCGAGACCCACGAACGGCTCTCGCAGGCGGCCCTGTCGCATGACACACTCGATCGCCTCGACGCGATTGCCGCACCTGCACTGGTCATGCACAACGGTCGTGATGCCATCACCCCGCCGCGTCTGACGCTCCCGGTGCAGGAGCGCATACCCGGCGCTCGGGGGCACTGGCTTCCGGAAGCCGCGCACGTGGCCACCGGCCGTGACGAGCGCCGGTCGTTCTGTAGCGCCCTGCTCGACTTTCTCGCAAGCCACTGAACGGCGCTGCGGCAGGTGCGTCCCCGGCCTGCGCCCTGCGGCGGACAAACGCTTCGGCGAAGTCGTGCACCGGGGGCCGGGCCTTGCACCCGGTCTTCTTCTCCGGAGAGCCGCAGGGCTCTCGCTCAAGGCACCGGTGTGCGACACGGACCTTGGTGGCGCGGGCGCGCTCGCGTACCCTTGGCAGAGTGACCGTGAGGGACTGCAGGGGAGAACGACGATGGCGCTTCAGGAAACAGCGGGCGAGGGTGCGGGACCGTTCCCGTTCGACGCGGCAACCGCCGAGCCGGCGCAGTTGCGCCGCCTGTTCCGGTCGGGCGCCTGGCGAGGTACGACCGCCAACATGGCCAACGGCTATACCCAGGGCAATCTCGCCATCCTGCCGCAGGAACACGCGCTCGACTTCGCCCGGTACTGCCAGCGCAACCCGGCGCCGTGCCCGCTGATCGGCATGTCGGACACCGGCGATCCACGCATTCCCGACCTGGGTGCAGATCTCGACATCCGCACCGACCTACCGAGCTACAACATCTATCGCGACGGCCGGATCGAGGGCTCGGCAACCGACATCCTCGAGTTCTGGCGCGACGACTCGGTCGCCTTCGTGCTCGGCTGCTCGCTGTCGTTCGAGGAAGCCCTCATGCAGGCGGGGGTTCCGCTCAGGCACATCGAGACCGGCCGGACGACGCCGATGTACAGGACTTCAATCGAGACGGTTCCGGCCGGTCCGTTCGGGGGCGGGATGGTGGTCTCCATGCGGCCGATGCCGGCTCGTGACGCCATTCGCGCATCCGCGGTGACGGCGCGGTTTCCGCACACCCACGGGATGCCGGTCCATCTCGGCGACCCGGCGGCGATCGGCATTGCCGACATTGATTCTCCGGATTGGGGTGAGTCGGTGCCCATCCACGCGGGCGAGATCCCGGTTTTCTGGGCCTGCGGCGTGACCCCGCAGAACGCGATCCGGCAGGCGGGGATCCCGCTGGTGCTGACCCATACCCCCGGATCAATGCTGATCAGCGACATTCCGAGCAGCGTGTGCTGAGAGGTCTCGTGGTCCTGACCGGGAGCGGTGTGCCGCGCCGTTCCCGGACGGTCAGTGGTAGACCAGAACCGGCAGCCAGGTTGCGAGGCTCGGGTAGGCGATCAGCAGCAGGATCATCCCGAGCATGGCGACCAGGAACGGCAACGAGCCGATCGCGACATCGTTAAAGTGTCCGCCGCGGCTGCGGATGCCGTGCACCACGTACAGGTTGACGCCGATCGGCGGTGTGATCAGGGCGGCTTCCATCAGCAGAGTGATCAGGATCCCGAACCACACGTCCGAAAACTCTGGAACCCCGAGCGCCATGACGATCGGAAACACGATCGGCACCGTGGTCAGCATCATGGACAGGGTTTCCATGAACATCCCGAGGAACAGGTAGAAAACCACGATCAGCAGAATGGTCTGCACCGGGGTGAGCCCCAGGTCGCGGATGAAACCCAGCATGGCCTGGGTGATCCCCATGAAACCGAGGACGAAGTTCAGGAAAATGGCGGCAAAGACGATCAGCATGATCATCGCCGTCGTGCGCATGGTGCCTTCGAAGGCGTCGCGCAGCATCCGCAGGTTCAGCGTCCGGAAGAACGCGGCGATCAGGACCGCCATGCAGACACCGATCGACGCCGCTTCCGTCGGGGTGGCGATACCGGCATAGATCGAACCGACCACCGCGGCGAACAGCACGATTGGCGGCAACAGGTCCGGAAGGCACCGGATCCGGTCCCCCCAGCTGGTTTCGACAGCCCGGCCGCCCCATGACGGCCGGTACAGGCAGGCGCACATGATCGTGATCATGAACAGGCTGGAGAGGATGATGCCTGGAATGATTCCGGCGAGGTAGAGCTCCGGCACCGAGGTGTCGGTGAGCAAGCCGTAGATGATCAGGTTGATCGACGGCGGAACCAGGATGCCGAGCGTGCCTCCGGCCGCCAGGGAGCCCAGAAACAGCCGTTCGTTGTATCCCCGTGCCGCGATCTCGGGGTAGGCGACCGTACCGACGGTGGCCGCTGTGGCGACACTGGATCCGGAACTGGCCGCGAAGATGGTGCAGGAGCCGATGTTTGCATGCATCAGGCCGCCGGGCAGCCAGGAGAGCCACTGGATCATGGCGGCGTACATCCGCCGGGCGATCCCGGCCCGGAGCATGATTTCACCCAGAAGGATGAACATGGGGACCGCAACCAGGATGAATTCCTTGCTCTTGTCCCAGTAGATCTCCGCGAGTGCGGGCGTGAGCGTGCCGCCCATGGAGATCTTGTCGAGAACGAAGCTGAGAATTCCCAGGACGGCGCCGACCGGGACGGCGGCAAGGACCAGGATCATGAGGCCGACGAGAATGGTGAAGGCCATGTCTACGGCTCCCTGGAGTCCTGCGTCATCACGTCGACACCATGGGTTTCCTCTTCCACGGTTTCGGCGATTGACGGGACTCCGGCGATTCTGGCCACCAGGTCCCAGTTACGAAGCGCCAGTGCGAGCAGTGCGTAGATCACGACGAAGACGAGAGTAATGAAGAACAGCGACAGGCCCGCGACCCAGAACAGTTGCGGAATCCATTGCGGTGTTCCGAGCGTGGTGATCGAGACCGAGTCGTATATCCATGAATTGTTGAATGAGACGAAGGCGTAATAGGTCATGATCGACATGAAATAGAGCAGCATTCCAAGCCCGATCACGTCCAGCACACCTGTGACTGTGCGCGGCAGAAGGTTGTACAGCGCATCGATCCTGACATTCGAGCGGTGCAGCAGGCAGTAGGAATAGGCCCAGGTGGTCGTGGCCGAGAACACATACCCGGAGTACTCGTCCGATCCGCTCATGGTCACGTTGAAGATTTTCCGGGACAGGACATCTGCGGTCACCATGACCGCCGCGGCGAGCAGGGCGGCGCCACCGAGCCATACCGCTATCTGCGAGATCCGCTCCAGCCGCGCATGAATGATCGCGAAGGTGCCCAGCCCCGCGTGAAGCATCGCGAGCATGAGATCAGGGCCTCCCGGACGTACAGGAATGAAAGGGTGGCGCCGTGACCCGGGTCACGGCGCCACCTGTCGAAGTCACTCGGCTCCGGATTTTACAGCGATGCTGTCATCCCGGAGATCTTGCCGATGGTCGCATTCCACTCGTCGACACACTGCTGGGTGCCGCAACGCTTGGCCCACCGCTTGAGCACGAAGTTCTCGACCACTTCCTTGAGCTTGGCCTTGTCCGCCTCGGACGGTTCGATCGGCACCATGCCGCCGGGCTCGCCGACATCACACGGGCCGGATGCATTGCAGTCCATGCCGCGCTGGTCGTTCTGCGCGGTGGCGACCCACATCTCTTCCTCCAGCTCGGCGAGATGGGTCTGGAAGAACTGCTGGGTCTCCTCGTTCAGGCTGTCCCAGACCTTCAGGTTCATCGCCAGGAACGAGGATGCGTAGCCGAGCCTGATCCGGATGTTGTGGGTAACAACCTGCCACCACTTGGCATTGTAGGCCGGCAGGGTGCCGGTCAGGCCGCAGTCGGCGACGCCCTTCTGCAGTGCCGGGACCACTTCGGCAAACGCGATGGTCACTGCGCTGCCGCCCACACCCTCGATGAAGTCGCCGAGCGTGGTGCTGTAGGTCCGGATCTTCTTGCCCTCGAGCTGCGAGAGGCTGAAGTCGGTGATGCTCTTGTCACCGAGGTTGCACCACAGCTGCTGGCTCGGCCAGGCATAGATCATCAGCAGCTTGGCCCCGTACTTGGTCTCGAACTCGCGCTCGAGGATGCCGCGGTATTCCTCGTTGGCCTGCCTGTAGAGACCGAGATCCTGGATGACGCCGGCAAGGTCGGCCCCCTCGATCATCGGGCTGTCCTGTGCCACGTAGGTGGTCACCCCGTGCACGGCGTCAAAGACACCGAGCTTGAGCAGCCGCATGATCTCGAAGCCGGACAGACCCAGTTCGGTCTGCGACTTGGCATTCGCCGTCAGTTTGCCGCCGGAAAGTGCGGGTAGACGCTCGTTCCAGAACGGACCTTCCCGTTCCTTCCAGTGATCGAGAAAGCTCCAGGTCCCCACCACCTTGAACTGCTTCTGGTCGAGTTCGGCGGTGGCCGGGGTCCCGGTGACGCCGATCGCGATCACGCACAGCGCGGCCGCGGCCAGAGACACTTGTTTTAGAAACGCCTTGTACATGGTGTACCTCCCCTTGATGGCGGGGCCAAAGTCTAGTGCAGTACCGCAAAGGCGGCAATTGGAATGGTCAGGGTCCGCGATGCCGTTTGTCCCTGGCGTGGATTCGGCAATGCAGGTTGCGCCGGGCTCCCGGCGCTGGTCTACTTTGCCGCACTTTGGCTGGAGGAGCGGAACATGGCACGGATCGTGACCGACGACGGCGTCCATCTGCACAGCGAGGAGGCCGGCACCGGTACCCCCGTGGTCTTCGTGCACGAGTTTGCCGGTGATTGCCGCAGCTGGGAGCCGCAGATGCGGCACTTCTCCCGCCGGTACCGGGCGATTTCATACAACGCGCGCGGATATCCGCCTTCCGATGTGCCGAAGAATCCCGATGCCTATTCGCAGAAACGGGCGTGCGACGACATCCGCGCCGTGCTCGACGGGCTGGAGATCGACCGGGCCCATGTTGTCGGGCTGTCCATGGGCGGGTTTGCGGCGCTGCATTTTGGTCTCGACTACCCGGATCGCGCGCTCTCGCTGGTGGTAGGCGGTTGCGGGTACGGGGCGGAACCGGGCATGCGCGAGCAGTTCCGGGCCGAGACCACGGCGACAGCGACGCGGATCAGGCGCGAGGGCATGGATCAGGCGGGTGCCGCCTACTCGCTCGGGCCCACCCGGGTCCAGTTCCAGAACAAGGATCCGCGCGGCTGGGCGGAGTTCGAGCGTGACCTGCGTGATCACGATACCGAAGGAGCCGCCAGCACCATGATGGGGGTCCAGCGATTGCGCCCGTCTCTGTATGACCTGACCGACAGGATGCGCGCCCTCGAGGTCCCCACCCTGATCATCAACGGCGATGAGGACGAGCCGTGCCTCGATCCCGGGCTGCTGATGAAACGCACCATTCCGTCGAGCGCGCTGGTCATCATGCCGCGCTCGGGACACACCATCAACCTCGAGGAACCCGCGATGTTCAACTGGTTCGTGGATGACTTCCTGCACCAGGTGGACAGCGGTTCCTGGAGCATGCGGGATCCCCGGTCGGTGACCGGCAGCATCCTCGGCGACGCGGCGCGGGAGTGCTGAGCGATGCGTCTTGCGGGCAGGGCGGCGGTGGTGACCGGGGCAGCCGCAGGTATCGGACTGGCGTCGGCACGGGCGTTGGCGGGCGAGGGGGCGCGTGTCGCCCTGCTCGACCTCTCGGAGCCGGAAGCGCGTGACGCGGCGGCCGCGATTGCGGCCGAGACCGGGAACCGGGCTGTCGGCCTTCACTGCGATGTCGCCGATGCCGCCTCGGTTGAACGGGCAGTCGCGGCGGCGAAGACGGAACTCGGGCACATCGACGTCCTCGCGTGCATGGCCGCAACGCTGACGTCCCGCCATTCGGTGGTGGACCTGCCGCTCGAGGAATGGGAACAGGCATTCAGGGTCAATGTCACCGGGTCGTTCCTCGCCTGCAAGCAGGTCATCCCCCACATGCGCGAGGCGGGACGCGGCTCCATTATCCTGACCGCGTCGCAGATGGGGCAGGTGGCCTGGCCGGGATCGACGGCATACTGTTCGACCAAGGGTGCGATCCTCCAGCTGACCAAGGGGGTCGCGCTCGATCATCGCGAGGAGAACATCCGGTGCAACAGCGTCTCTCCGGGCGGGGTGGCCACGGGTCGCCTTCTGGCGCGCTGGGGTGACCTCGAGACCGCGGAACGTGAGTGGGGACCGAAACATGCGCTCGGTCGGCTGGGTCAGCCCGATGAAATCGCGGCCGGCGTAGTGTTTCTCGCGAGCGACGAGTCCCGGTTCATGACCGGCGCGGACCTGCTGATCGATGGCGGATACACCGCCTGGTAGGAGGAAATGTCAATGACGGACCTACCAATTCTGGAACAGCGCAGGATCGAGGCGACCGTGATCAAGCCGATTTACGAGGAGATGGTCGCCGAACTGGGTACCGAGCGGGCGCAACAGATCCTCGGGGCAGCGATCCGCAAGGCGGCGATTGCCCAGGGAGCGGCGCTTGCGGGCGAGAGCGAGGGGGGCCTGCGCGGTTTCATTTCCCTGTTCGAACGCTGGAAGGCCGGGGATGCGCTCGAGGTCGAGGTGCTGCACGAGTCCGACCAGCGTTTCGATTTCAACATTACCAGGTGCCGGTACGCCGAAATGTACCGGCAGATGGGTCTGGGCGAGATCGGACACCTGCTGTCCTGCGGCCGGGACGGCGCCTTCTGCGACGGCTATGACCCGAAGATCCGCCTGGAACGGACCCAGACGATCATGGGCGGTGCCAGCCATTGTGACTTCCGCTACACCGTGACGCCGGACACCTGAGCGGCGCGAACGGGGTGGGAAACTGATCGATGGGACCGCTCGCCGGGATCCGTGTGATCGAGATGGCCGGTATCGGGCCCGGTCCGATGGCCGCGATGCTGCTCGCCGACATGGGAGCGACGGTGCTGCGCGTCGACCGGGTCCAGGAGAGCGGCCTCGGTGTCGGACGACCCCTGAGCGCGGATACGACCCGGCGCAGTCGCAAGGCGATTGCCCTGGACTTGAAGGAACCGGAAGCCGTCGACCGGGTCCTGCGCCTTCTCGAGAAGGCGGATGCGCTGATCGAGGGGTTCCGGCCGGGCGTGATGGAACGTCTCGGGCTCGGTCCCGATCCCTGTCTTGAGCGCAACCCGCGACTTGTCTACGGACGGATGACCGGGTGGGGCCAGGAGGGACCGCTCTCCCAGGCTGCCGGTCATGATCTCAACTACATCGCGATGACGGGAGCGCTCGCGGCGATCGGGCGTGCAGGCGAACCGCCGACCCCGCCGCTGAACCTGGTTGGCGATTTCGGCGGAGGCGCGCTGTACCTTGTGGTCGGCGTGCTGGCGGCGCTGCTCGAGGCGCGCGGCTCCGGGCGCGGCCAGGTGGTCGACGCCGCTATGGTGGATGGTGCGGCGTCACTCATGACCTCGATCTACGGCATGTTCAGCGCAGGCCTGATGACACTCGATCGCGGCCGAAACCTGCTCGATTCCGGCGCCTACTTCTACGATACCTACGAATGCTCGGACGGCCGGTACGTCTCCGTCGCCGCGATCGAGCCGAAGTTCCATGCCGAGTTGTTCCGCCTGATGGATCTCGATCCGGGCCTGGTCGAGCGCCAGATGGACCGGAAGGACTGGCCGCGGATCAGGGACATCGTTGCCGAGAGGTTCAGGACCCGGACACGTGACGAGTGGACCGGCATACTCGGGGGCAGCGACGCGTGTTTTGCGCCCGTGCTCGGGATGGACGAGGTGACCGGGGATCCGCACCTGCAGGCGCGCGAAACCTTCATCGAGGTCGACGGCGTGGTGCAGCCGGCCCCCGCGCCGCGGTTCAGTCGTACACCGTCGCCCGGGCCCACGTCACCGGTGCGCGCTGACATGGTCCCGCTTGCCGATGCGCTCGATGGCTGGTTGCCTGAAGACGAGATCCGCGAGTGGGAGGTCGGTTGACGCGACTTCACAGGCCCCGGGTGCTCTCCTCGATCATGCTGTCGACCACCGCGCGAAGCGCGTCGTCGTGCGGGGACTTCTCGAGCCGGCGCAACCGGTAGAGGTCGACCTGCCGGTCAGCGGCGGTGCCGAAGCGGATGATGTCGTGCATCCGGGCGACCTCGTCGGCGCACCCGAGTGCCTCTGCGTCCTCGGAAACCTCGTCGATGAGCCGCGTGACGATGTCGTCGATGTCCTCGCGGCCTCCCGCCTCGGCACCGAGGAATGCGAGCGTGCCGTAGCGCTGCGCCAGCCACCGGTTCTCGGAGATGATCTCGACCGGCGGGCCCTGCCGCAGGGTGCCGTCTGCGTCGAGTCGCATCAGCCTGCGGATCAGCGACGCGTACAGGGCGGCGATTGCGGTCCCGTCATCGAGCAGCGGAACCGTGTCGCAGATCCGCAGTTCCACCGTCGGAAACGCATGCGATGGCCTGATGTCCCACCACAGTTCGCTGCCGTCGCTGATCAGTTCCATGTGACGGAACCGGTCGATCACTGCCTGGTATTGCTCCGCGCTGGCGAGCGGGCCCGGTACGCCGGTTCGCGGCAGACCGCCGAACACGCTCAGGCGCCACGACTTGAACCCTGTGTCACGGGCTTCGCTGAAGGCCGAGGAGGCGGACAGGGCGTTGAACACCGGCAGGTACTGGCGCAATGCGGTCATGACCCGCACGCGCTGGTCGGCGTTGCCGAACCCGGCGTGTACGTGCATGCCACCAATCAGGGCGCGCCGGACGACATCCTGCATCCGTGTGGTCAGCCGCTGGTAGCGTTCCTTCCGCGTGACGCCCTGAACCTGCCAGTCGGCGAAGGGGTGCGTCGAGATCGCGAGGATCTTCATGCCGTACTGCGCCGCCGTCTCGACCAGTATCCGGCGAACCTCGCGCCGGGCCTCGCCGAGTTCCGCGATCGACGTGCACACGCGGGTGTTGGTCTCGACCTGGCAGCGTAACAGTTCCGGAACAACCTTGTGGGGACCGGCATTGCGTTGGCAGGCGTCGAGGAATCCCGGGTCGGGGTCCCGGACCAGGTCGAGGCTGTCCGGATCGACGAGAAAACACTCTTCCTCGACACCCAGCGTGATGGAGAGCGGATCACTGTCCGTCATGATCGCATCCTCGTCTTCGGCACTGTCCCTGCGATCCTATCACCGCTTGATCCGCCCGGTCAGTCGCAACCGGAAACCCGGTCCCGGTCGCAGGACAAAGGAGACCCGGGTTCGTGGTCTGGAAGGGCTCACGCAGGACAGACACGATGCCAGCCAGGAAGATCCGCCGCGCGAGAGGATTTCCCGCACGTGCACGCGCGGCGACCGGCGGGCCGGCAATCAGGGTCGAACCCGGGTGTTCCTGCCACCGGGTCCCCTGTGTCCGGTCAACGTCAGGCTCCGATCGGGCCGCCGGCCCTGATGGCGTCGAGTGCGCCCTGCAGGATGTATGCGGCAGCCGCCTGGTCGGTGCGCCTGGCCCGTTTGCTGCGGCTGAGATCGGCGGCCAGCATCGCCCGGGTCACCGCCTGGGTGCTCATCCGTTCGTCCCAGAACGCGACCGCAAGCCCGGTTGCGTCCGACAGGGCCCGGGACCAGTCCCGGGTCGACTCGGCGCGACGCCCCTCGCTACCGTCCATGTTGACCGGCAACCCGATCACGATTCCGCCGGCGTTCCGATCACGGGCGATCCCGGTGATCGTGGCTGCCACCGCGGAAAGGCGGTCGCGCCGGATACTGCCGAGAGAGGCCGCAATGGTCAGCGACGGGTCCGAGACGGCAAGGCCGATGATCCTGGTCCCCGGATCGATGCCGAGCAGCCTCTGGCCGGGAGCAAGGGCGACCGACAGTGCGTAGGGATGTGGATGCAGGATGGCGGTCACGCCGCTACCGCTTCACCCGGACGACCTTCCGCGGCCACGGGTCCGTTGCGTTGATCGGTCGGTTGTCTGTACATACCCGCACGCAACGCCGGCTCGGCCGGTTCCACGCACCCGGTATCGCAGGTTCGCATGTCACTCGACAGGGAAACAGTCAGGCAGACGGCGCTGCTGGCCCGTATCCGGCTTGACGAGGACAGGCTCGAAAAGATGGTGGGAGAGCTCAACGGCATTCTCGCCTGGATCGATCAGCTGAACGAGGTCGATACAAGCAGTGTTGCGCCGCTGGCAAGCGTTACGGGACACGCGCTTCCGACCAGGGCCGACAGTGTGACAGACGGGAAGGACGCGGAGGCCGTGCTGAGCAACGCGCCTGACCGGGTCGACGGGTACTTTGCGGTTCCGAAGGTGGTGGAGTGATGTCCGGGCTGCTCGACCTCGATATTGCCGGAGCCCGCGAGGCGCTGGACGCGCGCAAGGTCTCGTCGGTCGAACTGACGGCGACATACCTCGACGCGATGGAGGCCGGGGCCGGTCTCAACTGCTTCGTGACTCCCACACCCGAGCGTGCGCTCGAGATGGCGGGGGCCTCGGACCGGCGTCGGGCGCGCGGCGAGGGCGGGGCGCTCGAGGGTATTCCCGTTGGCATCAAGGACCTGTTCTGCACCCGTTCGATCCCGACCTCCGCGGCCTCGCGAATCCTCGCCGGCTTCGTTCCGACCTACGAGTCGACCGTGACCGCGAACCTGTGGCGCAGCGGCGCGGTCCTGCTTGGCAAGCTGAACATGGACGAGTTCGCCATGGGCTCCGCCAACGTCAACAGCTGTCACGGTCCAGTGGAGAACCCGTGGCACCGCACCGGTGACGGCGCCGGCGACCGCCTTGTCCCGGGCGGGTCGTCGGGTGGATCCGCAGCGGCGGTTGCCGCGCGGATCGCACTTGCCGCCACCGGGACCGATACCGGGGGATCGATCCGCCAGCCCGGCAGTTTCTGCGGCATTGTCGGCATGAAGCCCAGTTACGGACGGTGTTCGCGCTGGGGCATCATCGCCTTTGCCTCGTCGCTTGACCAGGCCGGTCCGCTGACCCGTACCGTTCGCGACAGTGCGGTGATGCTGGGAGCGATGGCGGGACACGATCCCTGGGATTCGACCTCCGCCAATCTTCCCGTTCCGGAGTTCGAGGCGGCGCTGACCGGCGACGTGCGTGGCCTGCGCATCGGCGTGCCGCGCGAATACCGGGTCGACGGTATGCCGGGCGAGATCGAGGAACTGTGGACACGCGGCGGTGACCTACTCGCGCAGGCCGGTGCGGAACTGGTCGAGATCTCGCTGCCGCACACCCGCTACGCGTTGCCGGCCTACTACATCATCGCGCCTGCAGAGGCGTCTTCCAACCTCGCGCGGTACGACGGGGTGCGCTACGGCCTCAGGGCCGCCGGCGACGAGCCAGCAGACATGTACGAGAATACCCGCGGCCAGGGATTCGGCGAGGAAGTGGTCCGCCGGGTCCTGATCGGCACCTACGTGCTTTCGCAGGGCTACTATGACGCGTACTACCTGAAGGCCCAGCGCGTGCGGGCGCTCATCAGGAACGACTTCGACGAGGCGTTCGGCAGCGTCGACGCGATCCTGACCCCCACGGCTCCCTCGGATGCCTTCGCGATCGGGGAACACGAGGATGATCCGATCAGGATGTACCTGAACGATGTCTTCACCGTGCCATCCAGCCTCGCGGGACTGCCGGCGATCTCGGTGCCTGCCGGTCTTTCGGTCCGGGGCCTGCCGCTGGGCCTGCAACTGATCGGGCGGATGTTCGACGAGGAGACGGTGTTCAGGGTTGCAGGCGTGCTCGAGCAGGCGGCGGCGTTTGCCCACCGCCCGAGCGGAGGGGCGTGACATGTCCACGCTCATCAGCGGAAGCACGGGCGACTGGGAGGTGGTGGTGGGCCTCGAGGTTCACGCCCAGGTCCGGTCCGAGTCAAAGCTGTTTTCCGGCGCCTCGACCCGGTTCGGTGCCGAACCGAACAGCCAGGTCTCGCTTGTGGACGCCGGCATGCCCGGAATGCTGCCGGTGATCAACCGGGAGTGTGTCCGCCAGGCCGTCAAGACAGGTCTCGGTCTCGGTGCGAAGATCAACCGGGTGAGCGTGTTCGACCGCAAGAACTACTTCTACCCGGATCTGCCCCAAGGTTACCAGATCAGCCAGTACACTCGTCCGATTGTTGGCGAGGGGTCGCTCAGGATCGTCACGGCGGACGGGGAACGTGTCGTCGGCATTGAGCGCATCCACCTCGAGCAGGATGCCGGCAAGTCGATGCACGACCAGGATCCGTCGCGAAGCCTGATCGATCTTAACCGTTCCGGCGTGGCGCTCATGGAAATCGTCTCGCGTCCGGACCTGCGCTCGGGAGCGGAGGCGGCGGCATGCCTGCGCACGCTGCGCACGCTGCTGCGGTTCCTCGGGACCTGCGACGGCAACATGCAGGAGGGATCGCTGCGGTGTGATGCCAATGTTTCCGTTCGCCGTCCCGGCGGAGAACTCGGCACCCGGTGCGAGATCAAGAACCTGAACTCGATCAGGTTCCTCCAGCAGGCGATCGAGTACGAGGCGGTCCGCCAGGTCGAGGTCCTGGAGGACGGAGGCGCGATCATCCAGGAAACCCGGCTGTTCGACGCCGACCGGGGTGAAACCCGGTCCATGCGCTCGAAGGAGGACGCCCACGACTACCGCTACTTCCCGGACCCGGACCTGCTGCCGCTCGAACTGTCCGAGGACTTCATCGCCGGAATTGCGGCCTCGCTGCCGGAGTCGCCGGACGCGCGCCGGAACCGGTTCGTTGCGCAGTACGGGATCGGAGAAGCGGAAGCGGACTTCCTGGTCACGGAACCGGAAATCGCCGAGTTCTACGAGGCGTTGGCGGATGGTCGCGATGCGAGGCTCGCGGCGAACTGGCTGACGACCGAACTGTTCGGTGCACTGAACCGGGCGGGGCTTTCGCTGTCGAAGAGCCCGGTCGACGCCGGCGCACTCGGCGAACTGATCGATCTCGTTGCCGACGGGACGATCTCGGGTCGCAGCGCCAAGGACGTTTTTGCGGAGATGTTCGAGACCGGCCAGGCGGCGGAAACGATCGTTGATGCACGGGGCCTGCGACAGCTGTCGGACGGGGCCGCGATCGCGGCACTCGTCGACGCGGTACTGGCGGAGCACGGTGACAAGGTTGCGGAGTATCGGTCAGGCAAGGTGAAATTGCTCGGCTTCTTTGTCGGCCAGGTCATGAAACAGACGCGCGGGACGGCAAACCCGCAGCTGGTCAACGAGATCCTGCGCGGGCGGCTTGCCGGCTGAGCGACGGCTGAAGGAGGAAAGGTGATGGCAATTGAGAGGTATATGGTTCCCGGTGAAAAGGAGCCGGTCAGTCATTACTGCCACGTGGTACGTGCCGGAGACACGGTCTGGCTTTCGGGCATGACGGGGATGACGGCGGACGGCACCATTCCCGACGATACCGTCAGCCAGTTCAGGATCGCGCTCGACGCGATCGACCACTGCCTGCGTCACGCGGGCGGTCGGCCCGACCAGGTGGTCAAGGTCCAGGTGTTCATGACCGATATCCGGGAACGGGAATCGATCAACCCGATGCGGATTGCCTACTTCGGCGATCACAGGCCGGCGTCGACCCTGGTCGAGGTATCAGCGCTTGTCGATCCGCGGATGACGGTCGAGATCGAAGCGGTGGCCTGGCTCGGAGACTGAGCCTGCCGCTATCCCCGGTTCGGCAGCCAGTACGGGGCCGGGCCGTAGGTCCGGGCCAGGAAATCGACGAAGGCGCGGACCTTGGGAGACAGGTGCCGGGTCGACGGATAGACCGCGTAGATGGGCACGTCCTCGCGAACGAACTCGTCAAGTACGGGAAGCAGTCGGCCCGACTGGACGTATTCGCCGGTCATGAACGAGGCCAGCATCGCGAGACCGCTGCCCGCCAGGACTGCGGCGAGGATCGAATCGCCGTTGTTGATCGTAACCGTACTGCGGGTGCGGATCACCTGTTCCCTGTCGTTGACCACGAAGTGCCAGTCGTTGATCGGATTGCCGTCTCCCCAGGTAACGAGGTCATGTTCCAGGAGGTCATCGGGGCATTCCGGAATGCCGCGGCGCTTCAGGTAGTCCGGGGTCGCGACGATCGAACGGTGGTTGGGCGCCAGCCGACGGGCGATGAGGCTCGAATCCTTGAGGTGGGCAATGCGGATCGCGAGGTCGAGTCCCTCGTCGACAAGGTCGGCGATGCGGTCATGGACCTGAACCTGGATGCTGACCTCAGGGTAGAGTTCGATGAACTGTGGCAGGTGGGGTGTGACATGGCGGTGCGCGAAGGTTGTCGGCGCGGTGATCTTCAGCAGCCCTCTCGGCGCCAAGTGCGACAGCGAGACCGCCGCCTCCGCCTCGTCGACATCGGCAATGATCCGCTTGCACCGGTCAAAATAGGCCGACCCGACCTCGGTCACGCTGATCCGCCGCGTGGTGCGGTTGAGAAGCCGGGCACCCAGGCGGTCTTCCAGCCTGGAGAGCTGCTTGCTGACCACCGAGGGCGAGATGCCCAGGCTGCGGGATGCCGCCGCGAGGCTACCATTCTCGACAACGGCGCAGTAGAGCCGCATCGCGGTCAGGGTGTCCATGGAGTGCTCCGTCTCGTGCGACCGGCACTGTACGTCATGACCGACGGCGAGACACCCTGCCGGCGGCCATGGCTCGCGGGTTCCCCGGCTGCACGCCGCTTCGGGTTCGTGTCTTCCCGCCCGGACGGCCCCTGTTCCGGGTCGGGAACCTGTCGCAGAAACACTCCGTGAAGCGGGGAGGGCGATGAACCGGACTGTTGAACCCGAGGTGACGCGGTCCGCCCGGTCGCGGTCGTCGGATGTGGGGCAAATCCTGAAGGAAGAACTCTCGGCCCTGCGCATCTTCACCCTCGCGGCGATCACCGGCGTGCTGGCGGGAGTCGGCGGCCTCGCCCTGGATGATCCGTGGGCGCCCCTGGTCGTGCTGTGGTTCGTGGGCGCGTCGTGGACAGTGATCGCCGGGATGGCCCCGGTCCGGTCCGGATCGGCACCGCATCTTGCCAGGCTGCTGGCGTCCATGGCCTTCCCGGTGCTCATCACCGGGATCGGGGCCGTTGCCATGCTGGCACTCGGCCGGGACCCCTCGCTGCTGCTGGTTGCGGGCACGTGGACAATTGCCCTGCCGGTCGCAATCGGGACCTGGCGCAACTGGCGCGACAACACCGCTCCGGCCAGGATCGTCGGCACGTCGGCCCTGGTGCTGCTTGCCGGCGTGCATGTCGCACTGGCGCTTGAACAGGTCCGGCCGGCGGGGTTGCCGTCACTCGGCGACCTGCTTTCGAGCGAACTGCGTACCGGACTGTTCGGTGCTGGTCTGCTCCTGCTGGCAGCATCCGCCCTTGCACCGGGAGCATGGCGGTCGCTGCCGGGGTTGCCGGTGTTTACCGTCAGTATCGTGGCCGGCGGCTGGGCTCTCGGCTGCATCTACGGGAACCCTGGCTCCGCGTGGTTGGTCACGGCCGCGCTCGCCTATCTCGTTCCGTGTTTCAGCGGCGCTCCCCGACGGGCCGGGTTCCATCTGGCGGCCCTCTCGCCGCCGGGCGCGGCAGTGATCCTGTCAACGGCGGCCGCACTCGTTGCCGCCATCCGTTTCTCCGGGATCGTCGGGGAAGCGAGTGGCGTGCTCTTCCTCGTAGTCCAGCTGTACGTGGTGCGCGATATCGTGCTGTGGAGAATCGTCGTCGACCTCACGCCGGGAGAGCGGGTCAGGCCGGCGATCTGGGTTGCATGGATCTGCATCGTGCACGGGCTTGGTCAGCTCGCGGCGTTCCAGGCCCCGCCCGGACCGGCACCGACCTGGTCACTCATCCTCACCCTGCCGCTGCTGCGGTTCCCTGACCTGTTGTTTCCGGGCTCCCCGGTGAGGGAGTGGGAAGCCGGCATCGGTGCCTTGCTCGGACTGCTCGCCATCGGTGTTGTGGCGCTCCTGCTCGCGCGTCGGCGCATGTGAGACCGTCGATCCGGTTGACAGCACCCGGCCCCCGGTTTGCGGGCCTCTGGTCCGGTCCGTCGTGGCTGAATGCGCGGGAAACCTTTGGGTGCCGGAGGTCCGGCAGGAAAACCGGCCGTCGATGGTGCCGACGGTTTCCCAGATCCTCGGGTTCACGACGACGGGCCACCGCTGCCGGCTCGACGGTTCCGGGCCCCGGAACGGCTGCGGGACCGTGGAACCGTTCGCCGGAAGACAGGTTGCGGAACAGTCGGGTGACGCTGGAGCGCCCGCGCGTACACCTCGTGCTTTTCGACCGGGACCGGACCGGGACCGGCGTCCGCCGGGTGTCACGGTTGGCCTGGACAGTTCACGTTCGGCCAGGCGCGGTATAGTTTCGCTCTCGTTCGGGTAGGACAGCGGGTCCGGCAATCACTGGACCGGGGACAAGGACCTGATGCATTGGATCGCGCTGATTTTTGCTGGTGCTCTTGAAGTCGTGTGGGCCACCGCCATGAAGCAGTCGGACGGCTTTACCAGAATCGTCCCGTCGATCGTGACGTTCTGCACGGCCGGCGCCTCGTTCTGGCTTCTGGCGTACGCGATGAAGGCGCTTCCCCTCGGCACCAGCTACGCGGTCTGGACCGGCGTCGGTGCCGCCGGCGCGTTCGTGGCCGGCGTCGTGCTGTTCGGCGAACAGCTGTCCGCGCTCAGGGTCGTGAGCATCATCTTCATCGTTCTCGGGTTGATCGGACTGCGCCTGGCGACCGAATGACGGCAAGAAGGCGGTCCCTCGTATCATCGGGATCCGTTCCCGTTTCCCGGAACCGGCCTGGCCGGTGTCCCGACACCTGGTTGGTCATTCGGAGGCGAGCGCGGAGGTCAGGAAGTCCAGAATCCGGCTCTCGATCCGGGACAGGAAGGCCTTGCGGTCGAAACCCGGCGGGTCCCGTGCAGGTTCGCCGACTTCGTCGATCAGGCTGGCCGGGAAGGGCGCGATGAAGGCGAAGTGGTGCGCCTCGGGATGGAGGACAGGTCGCTCGCCGTCGCCCAGCAGGCGCATGATGTTGTCTTCGTGCCATGGCCGGCGAAGCACCCGGTCACGGCCGAGGCGATGGATCTGCACCGGCACCGTCACCTGCGGGAAGGCGCCGGGCCCGAACAGGGCGCCGGTCGGCGCAACGGCGACTGCGGCACGGATCCGCCGGTCGGTCAGGTCGGGCAGCAAGCCGCCGGTCGTCCCGCCGGGTCGGCCGTAGCTGCAGAAAACCGGATCGCGGTCGCGAAAGCGAGTACAGTGGCTTGCCAGAACCCGCATGTCTGCCCTCCCGCCGATCAGGGCAAGCACGCTGTAGCCACCGGCCGAATGGCCGATGGCGGCGATGCGTGCCGGATCGATGCGCATGTCGAATTCGCGATCCCCGAGCAGCCGGTCCAGCAGGGCGCGCAACTGGCGCGGGCGGCGTACCCAGTTCTCCGCGGTCCCGCTGTAGCGAGCATCGCGCCAGTTGTCGCCGCCGTGCTCCGGCGCCGCCACGACATAACCGGCCCGGGCCAGCCGGATGGCCGTGCCGCGATGGCCCAGGCGATGGCCGCCGGTGCCGTGGGAAATCAGGACCAGGCCGAAGTGTCCCTCGGCAAGCGGAGCGTTCCGTACCGCCGTCATCGGGAACGGCCCCTCGACGGTTTGCCCGTCCGCAACGTCGGTCGGATACCAGACGGCCGCCACCATGTGTTCGCCGTCACTCTGCATCCGCAAGTCGCGGAAGCCGATGCTTTCGGCGTGCGTACGGGCACTCGACAGAAGTATCGCGAGGAGGAGAGCGGCGAGAACCTGCACGGTCCAGGCCCTTGCGGCCGGGACCTTCAGCAGGCCGGCCGGAGTGTCGGCGGTGGGTGCCGTGCTGTTCGGCGACCGGTAAACCGTGTTCGGGATCATGAGCATCACATTCAATGTTCCCGGGCTGATCAGACCGCCCGCGGCAGCTGCATGGAGGCAGGGGATGTGTCCTGCGCATCTTCGACAATCAGGCACGATCCCCGGGCGTGCAACAGGCGGGCCAGGGCGAGGGTCCGGCCGGCGGCGCCCAATCGTCAAGCCGGTCCGCAAGGCGTCTCCGGGCGCTCCGCATCGCTCGCCCGGGCTGCGGGATCGTCAACGGTCCTTCGATAAGGCAGTGGCGCTGGCAAGAAGACGATGAAACGGGGAACGACCGATCCCGCCCTTTCGGGATTGCCTGATCGGGAAGGGGGAGGTATCGGGGCCGCCTGGCGAGGATCGGTCGGCGGCACGCCGGAACGGAGATGGCAACATGGAACAGAAGGGCCGGATTGCGGTGTTCGCCGGGAGTGCGCGCAAGGGGTCGCTCAACCGGAAGCTCGCACTGGTGGCCGCCCGTCACGCCCGGGAACTCGGTGCATGCGTGACCGTCGTCGACCTGGCGGACCATCGGCTTGCGATCTACGACGGAGATGACGAGGCGGAGAACGGGGTTCCGGAAACCGCCAGGCGCCTGCGGAACCTCCTCGTCCGGCAGGACGGTCTCATCATCGCGTCACCCGAGTACAACAGCTCGATCTCACCGCTGCTCAAGAACAGCATCGACTGGATTTCGCGCCCGGACGGGGATACGCCGGGTCTTGTCGCGTTCCGCGGGAAGGTCGCGGGACTGGTGTCCGCCGCCCCCGGCGGCCTGGGCGGTCTGAGGGGACTGGTTCACCTGCGGGCCATCCTCGGCAACATCGGCATGATCCTGGTGCCCCAGCAGCACGCCGTCACCAACGCGGCGACAGCCTTCGACGAAGCGGGAAACCTGGTGCGCAACGCCGATGACAGGGCGGTGCGTGCGGTTGCGGACGCGGTGACATCACTTGCCTGCTGCCGTCTGACCGGCTGATCGTTCACTGTCTCCTTTGAGCCGGGCGAGAATTCGCGGCGCACGGTCGCTGTCGACGGTCTCGAGCACCTCGATCACGACGTCGCGGAATGACGGGTCCCTGTCCGCCAGCTGACCGAGGCGGATCGCTACCTCATCGTCGGCAATCACCCCGAGCGCCAGGATGACCGCGCGGTCTGGGTTCGCTTCAAGATCCTGCAACAGCGGCGCGCGTACTGCCGCGTTGTTCCGGTGCGCCATCGCGATCCTGGCCGCGCGGCGCACCTGCGGGTCACGGTCGTCAAGCCCCGCCTCGATCTGCCGGACAAGCCGGGATCCTGCACGCACGGCGAGCGCGGCGAGACTGTAGGCGGCCTCGCGGATCCGCGGGTCGGACTCCTCGCACCAGCCGCACAGCGTCTCGGCATCGACATGCTGCCTGCGCAGGACCGCGGCCTGCAGGGTCCGTGCAAGCAGTGCGCCGACGAGCTCCGGCCGTTTCAGGATGTTGGCCAGAATCCGCCCCGCGTCCGGGTCATCGGCCTCCTCGAGGATCGTCAGAATTTCGCTCTGGACCGGATGGAGGCGTTTCTCGCCGAACGGGACCAGTCGGTTCCACAGATGCACCAGCGCCGGCAGGGCGCCGATTACTCGCCTGCGCCTGACCTCGGAACAGAGGTCGATCGCGTCGAACCGCTCGTCACCTGTCGAGATGGCTTCAACCAGCTGCCGGTCGGAGAGCATTCCCGCACGGTCGGGAAGGATGTCACTGCTCGATCGCTCGAGGAGACTCGCATGATCGAACAGCGACGCTCCGGGCCCAGCCTTGGGCCGGTGGCTCATCGAGGGTGGTCCGCGGCATGCCCGCCATGCCGGATACGGGTCGGCATGAGCCGTCTCCCTGCACACTGGCCTGCCGGAGGGTAGCACTCCGCCCGGGCGGAGTGCACCCGACTGTCGCATGTGCTACTCCGGGACACCGATGCAGATCCTGTCTGCGTCCAGTCCGCCCGGGAGAACCTGGCATGAAGGCACGGCCGGAAACGCTGATCGCGCAGGTGCTGGGACATGTCGACGAGACGACCGGCGCGCTCGCACCGCCCATTCACCTCTCGACCACCTTCGAACGCGATCCGGACAGGGACTACCCGCGCGGGTACAGCTATTCGAGGTCGTCATCACCGACATGGTCCGTGCTAGAAGGTCTGCTTGCCGAACTCGAGGACGGTGCGGGGGCGCTGGTGTTCAGTTCCGGCATGGCCGCCGCCACCCTGCCGTTCATGGCCCTGCCGCCCGGCTCCCACGTGGTGACCCAGGCCACAATGTACTGGGGGGTGCGCTCCTGGCTCTTTGACCAGGACCGTCGCGGAACCATTCGGGTATCCATGGCCGAGCACCCCGATGACATCCCGGGGCTGATCAGGCCGGACGAAACCAGGCTGGTCTGGATTGAGACACCGGCCAACCCGACCTTCCGCTGTACTGATATCGCGGCCACCGCCGCCTGCGCGCATGCCGCCGGAGCGCGTCTTGTCGTTGACTCGACGGTCGCCACTCCGCTGCTCACCAGGCCGATCGAACACGGCGCGGACCTGGTCATGCATTCTGGCACCAAGTACCTGAACGGTCATGGTGACGTCCTCGCCGGGGTGCTGGTCACGGCACGCGAGGACGGTTTCTGGGCCGAGCTTGTCCGGTTGCGCGCCATGCAGGGAGCCGTGCTCGGTCCGTTCGAGGCCTGGCTCATGCTGCGTGGCATGCGCACCCTGCACCTGCGGGTCCGGCAGTGTTCGCAGAGCGCGCTCGCGCTGGCCCGTCACTTCGAGAACCACCCGCGGCTGCGGTCGGTTCTCTACCCGGGTCTCGGCTCGGCTCCCGACCACGAGGTGGCCCGGCGCCAGATGCAGGGCGGTTTCGGCGGCATGTTGTCGATCAGGCTGGCGGGGGGTGAGAGCGAGGCACGGCAAGTGGCTGCGCGGGTCCGGGTGTTCAAGCGGGCGACGTCGCTCGGCGGCGTCGAGAGCTTGATCGAGCACCGGGCATCGATCGAGGGCGAGGGGACGCCGGTTCCACCGGACCTGCTCAGACTTTCGGTTGGTATCGAACACATCGACGACCTGGTCGGCGACCTGGAGGCGGCGATTGATGGGCAGGCGCGGACTCGGGTAGGGTTGGGCCGGGAACCGGGGGAGGACAGCGGATGACCGTACTCTCGACCATGGCCGCCGAGGTCGGAGCGCTGCTCAGGACGCGCGGCGAAACAGTGGCGGTTTCGGAATCGTCAAGTGGCGGCATCGTTTCGGCAGCCCTGCTCTCGATCCCGGGCGCCTCGGCGTGGTTCATGGGCGGTGGCGTGATCTACACCCACCGGGCGCGCGAGATCCTGCTCGAGATCGACTTCGACGATCACCCGGGCGTGCGGTCGTCGAGCGAGCCGTACGCCGAACTCGCGGCACAGGCGATACGGCGACGCCTGGGCACCGTTTGGGGTATCGCGGAGACCGGGGCGGCGGGCCCGACCGGCAACCGGTACGGAGACGCCGCCGGCCACAGCTGCATCGCCGTTGCCGGTCCGGTCAACCAGGTGATGACGCTGGAGACCGGGCTCGCGGACCGGGAGGAGAACATGTGGCTGTTCGCGAGACAGACCCTGCAGTTCCTGGAACAGGCGTTGCGCGACGCAGGATAGGAAACCGGGGATGGTGGTGCCATGAGCAGGGTGTTCGGATCCCTTCGGCAGCTCGGATACGTGGTCCGGGACATCGAGGCGGCGATGCGCTACTGGATCGAGGTCAACGGCGTCGGTCCGTTCTTCTACATTGAACGGGTGCCGTTGCGCGCGTTCACCTTCCGCGGCGAGGCTTCGCAGCCCGAGATGTCCATTGCGCTTGCGTTCTCGGGTTCGGCCCAGGTCGAACTGATCCAGCAGCGAAACCGCGAACCGTCAATGTACCTCGAGTACCTCGACGCGGGGCAGGAGGGGCTGCAGCATGTCGCCTACTGGCCGGACGACTACGAACAGGCGATGCGGAAGGCCCGGGATCAGGGGCTGGTGATCGGACAGCAGGGCGATATCGCGGGCAGGGGTCGGTTCGTGTACTACCAGACTGCCGGTCACCACGGGACCTGCATCGAATTCGCCGAGTGCACCGACTACCGGCTGTACCAGTTCGAGGCGATGGAACGGATCGCGTCCGACTGGGACGGCCGCGACCCGATTCGCACCAACCTTCCGGCACCTCCCGGGTAACCGGCCCGGTTCAGGGCGTCGGGTGATCCTCCCGGATCATGTCCGAGGCCTTCTCGCCGATCATGATGCAGGCACCGTTGGTGTTGCCGGAGACCATGGTCGGCATGATGGAGGCGTCCGCGATCCGCAGCCCGTCGAGTCCGCGCACCCGCAGTCTTTCGTCAACCACGCCAAGAGGCCCGGGACCCATGCGGCACGTGCCAATGGGATGGTACGCGGTCTCCGCGGTGCTGCGGATGTAGTCGAGGATCTCGTCGTCACTCTGCACATCGGTCCCAGGTGAGTATTCGTCACCGCGAACGGACTTCATCGCCTCGGTATCCATGATTCTGCGGATCAGGCGGAACCCTCCGAGTATGGTGTCGCGATCGATCGGGTCGGTCAGGAAGTTGAACCGGATTGCCGGATGATCCCTCGGATCGGGAGACTTGATGTGGATCGACCCGAGGCTCTCGGGGCGCAGCTGGTACACCGAGACCGTCATCGCCGGGAAGTCGTGCAGCTGCCGCTTTTTCGGGTTCTTGACCGCGTAGGGCACGATGTGCATCTGCACGTCCGGCGTTTCCATCTGTGGCCGGGTCTTCAGAAACGCCAGCATCGGGGCCGACGGCAGGCTGAGGAAGCCGCGCTGGCGGATCAGGTACTCCATGACCTGGATCGCCGGCCCGATTCCCTTCATGCGCTGGTTGTATGACAGTTCCGACCGCTTCATGTGGAACTGGGTCCGGGCGTTGATGTGATCGCGCAGGTTCTCTCCGACCCCCGCAATTTCATGGCGGACCTCGATCCCGTGTTCGGACAACACGTCCGGACGCCCGATTCCCGACAGCTCGAGCAGCTGCGGAGTGGCCACCGCGCCGGCGCACACGATCACCTCGCGCGTGCATGTTGCCTCGATCTCTATCCCGTCCTGACGATAGACGACACCGGTGCACCTGGTTCCTTCCAGCAGCAGCCGTTCGGAATGGGCCCTGGTCTCGATGTGCAGGTTGCGGCGGTTGCGGATCGGCTGCAGGTAGCAACGGGCCGTGCTCTGGCGTACGCCGCGACTGATCGTGGTCTGGGTACGAACGATGCCTTCCTGGCTCGCGCCGTTGTAGTCGGGGTTGTGCGCGAACCCGAGTTCGCTTGCGGCTGACCGCAGCGCGTCGTAGAGCGGCCCCTCGTCGGTGGCCTCGCTGACCCGGAGCGGGCCGCCCTGGGATCGCAGTTCGTCGGCGCCATGCTCGTAGTGTTCCAGGCGCTGGAACACTGGCAGCACGTCCTGGAAGCTCCAGCCCGGATTGCCCATCTGGCGCCAGGTATTGTAGTCGAGCGGCTGGCCGCGCACGAACACCAGCCCGTTGATGGAACTGGATCCGCCGAGCAGCCTGCCGCGCGGGACCGGGATGCGCCTGTTGGCGGTGTGCTCCTCCGGCTCGGAACTGTAGCGCCAGTTTGCGGTCGCGTGGTCGATCAGCAGCCCGAAACTCACCGGGATGCGCGAGTAGGGGTGAGTGCGTGCGCCGGCCTCGAGCAGCAGCACCCGCCAGCGTGGGTTTTCCGACAGCCGGTTCGCAAGCGCGGCGCCGGCAGAACCGGCGCCGACGATGATGAAGTCGTAGGGTTCGGCGGCCACGGGCGGGTCTCCGGTTCGGTACGGCGTTGCCGTCAGGTGACAGGAAGTACCCGGGCGGCCGAGGCAAAGGCGTCCAGGGTCAGCTCGATGTCCGCCTCGTCGTGCGCAAGACCGACATAGAACTTGCTGTCGCCCTTCAGCACGCCGCGTTCAAGCAGCAGGGCGTTGAACTTCTGCAGCTTGCCGGCATCCGCGGCGAACATGCCGCGGTAGTTCTCGACCGGGCCGTCGGTAAACTGGATGTCGAAGAGCGGCGGTTCGCCGACGATGCGGTGTGTGTGGCCGGCCGCGTTCATCGCCTGGGAAAGCCCCTGCATCAGCCTGCGTCCGGTGTCGAATACCTTCTCGTAGCTCCCCGGGCGTTCCAGCACGTCCAGGGTCGCGAGACCGGCGACCGCGGCGACCGGGTTGCCCGAAAGCGTGCCGATCTGTGGCAGGAAATCGTCCTCGCCCACGGCCGAGCGGTCGAAATGCGCCATCAGTTCGGCGCTTCCGCACACGGCCGCCAACGGGAAGCCGCCGCCGACGATCTTGCCGAGGGTGCACATGTCGGGGGTGACGCCGTAGTACTCCTGCGCGCCGCCGTAGGCAAAGCGGAACCCGGTGACGATCTCATCGAAGATCAACGGGATTTCGTAGCGTGACGTAATCTCCCGCAGGGCTTCCAGGAAGCCCGGCTTCGGCGGGATCAGCCGCTGGAATGCCTCGACGATCACGCCGCCGAGTTCGTCGTGATGCTCCTCGATCAGGCTGCGAACGGTTTCGGCGTCGTTGAAGGGAGCGATCAGGACCTCGTCGCTGATCCGGGCGGGAATGCCCGCGGAGTCGGCGACGGCGTTCGGAAAGTTCGAGAGACGGCGGGGGGCGAGACTCTGCAGCGAATAGTCGCTCATGCCGTGGAAACCACCCTCGAACTTGAGGATCTTGTCGCGCTTGCGGTGCGCGCGGGCGGCACGCATGGCATACAGGGTCGCCTCTGAACCCGCGCTCACGAACCGCACCATGTCGGCGCATGCCATGGCGTCGCAGATCCGTTCCGCCAGCCTGATCCCGTGCTCGTTGTTGGCAAAGAAGGTGGTGCCGCGCGGGATCTGTTGCTGCACCGCCGCCATGACCTCGGGATGGCAGTGACCGATGAACATGGGACCCGATCCGAGCAGGTAGTCGACATACTCCCTGCCGTGCACGTCCCGAACCCGGCCGGCCTGGCCCTCGCGGATGATGATCGAGCCGGACAGGTTGCCGAAACTGCCCGCCGGGAGCACCCGGGTTGCCCGTTCAACGAGCGTCCGATCCGCGCTGTCAGCCTGAACTGCCGCCATGGCAATGACCCTCCGTGATTGTGGTGTCGCGAGTGTAACAGACGTCTGCAGGTGCGTGTATCGCGACTGTCAGCCGCCGCAGTATGCCGCCGGCAGCCGCCGGATTTCCTGGATCAAATCGGGTGGAAGTGCCGGGCGCATGTCCATGGACATGCTCGAGTGAATGGTGTCCACCAGGCCGCAGAACCGTTCCCTGATCTCCTGCGCCAGCTCGTCGTGTCGTCCGACCACGGCAAACAGCCGCACCGTGTCATCGCTGACTTCCCGCGCCATCCGCTCCCACTCACCCTCCCTGGTCATGCGGTTCAGCTTGCGCCCGAGCTCGGCCAGCCCGTGCAGCTCCAGCACCGGCCAGTATCCGGGGGTCGACCCGTAGAACGCGACCCGGGTGCGCACCTGTTCGACCGCCGACGCCACCTCGGCGTCCGTCGCACCGGTGGCGATGAACCCGCCACCCGCGATCTCGAAGTCCTCGCGGCTGCGCCCGCCCGCCGCCATGCCCGCCGCCATGCGCGGCAGACAGACCTCTTCCAGGTAGCGGCGGGTGCAGAACGGATGCAGGTGCACGCCATCGGCGACCTCGCCGGCCAGCCGCAGCGAGTTTGGCCCGACAGCGGCGATGTTGACCCGCGGTGTCGGGCAACCGGTCGGTCCGGGCACGAAGTTCGGGGTCATCAGGCTGAACCGGTAGTGTTCGCCCTCGAAGCGCAGTCTCTCTCCGGTTTCCCAGCACCGCCAGATTGCGCGAAGGGCTTGTACGTATTCGCGCAGCCGCGGGACGGGAGGCGACCAGGCAACGGAGAAGCGCCGCTCGTTGTGCGGCCGGATCTGCGGGCCGATCCCGAGCACGAACCGGCCGCGAGACGCCCGTTGGAGGTCCCAGCAGGTATTGGCCACGACCATCGGACTGCGCGGGAAGGCGATGGCGACCGCGGTTCCGAGCCCGATACGACTCGACGAGGTCGCGGCGACCGCAAGCGCCATGAACGGGTCGTGCCGGTTCTCCATGGTGATGATGCCGTCGTAGCCGTCCGCTTCGGCTCGCCTGACGGCATCGGGCACCCGCCCGAGATCATCCTGCCGCAGTGTCGTCGTGATCCGCATGGCCATTACACCCCCGCAGTCATGCCGTGATCGACCACGAGTTCGCTCCCGGTCATGTAGCTCGACGCCTCCGACAGCAGGAAGACGATGGCGAGGGCCACGTCCTCC
>MPMT01000082.1 GCA_002238645.1 Alphaproteobacteria bacterium bin52
CGAGTGGTACTGGTTCCCGCGCCAGCAGCCCCACGAGGTCTCGATGCTGAAGTGCTACGACTCGGTGACCGACGGGTCGGTCTCGCGCTGGTCGTTCCACACTGCCTGCATCGACCCGACCACGCCCATCGACGCGCCGTGCCGCAAGAACGTGGTGGTCCGTTCCTACGTTTTCTTCTAGAGCATATCCGTTTTAGACGGAACCATATCCGACGTTTCGGATGTAGTTCTGGCATTCGCTGGGCTCGATGGTGGCGATGAGGTTCCCGAGGTGGCGCCGGGTGTCCTCGAAGTCGCGCCTCTGCGCGTTGCGCATCCAGTGCTTGATCTTGGCGAAGGCCTGCTCGATGGGGTTGAGGTCGGGTGAGTAGGGCGGCAGGAACCAGAGGCGGGCTCCGGTGTTGCGGATCGCCTGGCGGACCGCCTTGCTCTTGTGGCTTGCGAGATTGTCGAGGATGACGATGTCGCCGGGCTTGAGCGTGGGGACGAGCTCTTGCTCGACCCAGGTCTGGAAGCAGCGGGTGTTGATGGGGCCGTCGAAGACGCAAGGGGCGCCGATCCCGTCTGAGCGCAGGGCGGCGAGGAAGGTCATGGTGCGCCAGTGGCCGTGAGGCTCATATCCCTTCAGGCGTTGGCCTCGCTGCGCCCAGCCCCTGAGCGGTGCCATGTTGGTCTTGATCCAGGTCTCGTCCACGAAGACCAGGCGGTCCGTGTCGAGGTGGCGCTTGAGCGCCTGCCAGCGCGCCCGCTTGCGGGCGACCGCGGCGCGCACCTGCTCAGTCGCGAAGAGAGTTTTTTTTTGAAGCTCAGACCCTCGCGCCTGAGGAAGCGCCAGATCGTGTCCCGGCTCACCGCGATCCCCGCAGCGGCCAGCAGATCCCGAAGCCGGTCGATCGACAGATGCGGCGTCTCAGCGACCAGCCTGTGAACCAGCTCACGGTGCGGCTCCAGGAGCCAGGGGCGGTGACCGCCGATCCTGCCCGGCGCCACACTCCCCGTCGCCCGGTAGCGCGCCACCCACTTCGGCACCGAGGAGACGCTGACACCGAAGCGCGCCGCCACCTGGCGGATCGGCTGGCCCGCCAGATGGGCCCGCACCACGCGCTCTCGAAGGTCGCTCGAATAAGGCTGTGTCATGCATGCTGGCCTCCTTCACCAGTAGCCAGCTTGAATCACATTCCCAAAACAAAGGGAATCCCCAAGATTCACTCAATGACGGATTTGCTCTAGCCTTTGTTCCGGCCACCTCCGGGACCCGTCTGGTCGCGGACCTCGACCGCTGCATGACTGTCGAGAAGGCCCTTGTCGTCGGATGGACCCGCATCCACGGCTTGGGGAGCGACGAGGAGTTGCGCGCCTTCGCCCAATCCCCCGCCCGCATGTGATCACGCTTCTCCTTTCCAGACGATTTCGTCGCCGCGTCCGACCGCCACCAGGCGCATATGGTCACAAGGCACAACAGGCAGACGGACGAAGGCACCCATCTCCGGGCGCCGCGCGAGATCCGACTGCGCGCCATCCTGGGACGCGGGCCAGGTCCGGTTGAGCTGGTGGTTCGTCTCGGACGACGACGCGCAGGACGTGGCCGCAGACTGGCCGGCGCTCCTCGATCGGTGGCTTTCCCTGTTCGAGCACGGCGAGGGCGGCCGGTTCCGTCTCGACTCGCCCATCGCATGCCGGCTGGAGGACATGACGGCGCGCCACTGCGTCGACAGTGACCGGCTCGACCTCGATCGGCTTTCCGTCACTTGAGCGGCGGCACGGTCACCACAATAGCGAATATCCGCAGGCATCGCCGGAGAGCGCCGCCACACCTTCCGGGCGCTGGCCCGCGGCGACGACGCCGACTTCGCGCTCCCTGCCAACGGCGCCTGCAGGGTCACCAGGCTTCCGGTGGTCATCGCGGTCCGGCTTCGGTCAGGCGGATCCCGAAAACCCCGCCCGGCCGGAATTCCGGAATGTGGTCAGGCGTCGGTCATCTGGTAGTTGACCATCCAGCGGATCCCGAAGCGATCCTGCCAGCTGCCGAAATAGCCGCCCCAGAACATCTCCTGCGTCGGGATCTCGACGGTTCCCCCCTCCGAAAGCCGGGCACAGATGTCATCGCAGTGCTCCCTGCTCTCCCCCGTGATCGAGATGGCAAGGTTGCTACCGGCGACGGGCGGCTCGCCGAATGCGGAGCAGCTGTCATTGCCCATCAGCATGGTCGGGCCGACCGGCAGGGAGACGTGCATCACCCGGTCCCGCTCATCGTCGGGCACCTCGATGTCGAGCGGACCGCCGGCGTAGGTCACGAACTCCTCGAACTCCCCGCCGAAGACCGAACGGTAGAACTCGAAGGCTTCGCGGCATTCCCCGTCGAAGAAGAGATAAACATTCAAGGTCATGCATTCGCTCCCGTCGCTGGCCGGTGTGTGTGCCCGGCATCGCATGAAACCGCTGTCAGCCCCGCAGGTGCCGGTTCACGGACCCGCCACCACCGTCCGCATCGGGTAGTGCCGGTTTCCACCGGCAAACGGCGGCAGCGCATGGAAGTCGGCGCGCATCTCCCCCATCACCGGAGATCCCAGTGCCACCTTCAGCGCGCCGGCATCATCGAACACCACCTTGTTGCGCTGCATGTGATCGACGCGCGGCCACGGCAGGAAGCTGCACCAGTCGACCCGTGAACACACCTCGATCTCCCGGATCGCGGGAAAGGTCGCCATGATCCGGGTGTGGTGTTCCAGGTAGTGCGCCATCCAGGCGTTCACGTCCCGGGCCGGTCCGGGATAGTGCACCAGGAACGAGCACGACGGTTCGCCCGATGCCGGCTCGGGAACGGCGAAGCCGCGCGCCAGCATGGCCTGCTGTTCGCGCCCCGCACCCGCAAGCGAGGCAAGCGCGCCGGGGGCTGCAAGCGCTTGCAGATGGCCATGCGGCGCCAGCGCCGCCTCGAGGTGGGCGATGTCGTCGAACAGCAGCTGAAGCGCGAGCTGGGGCGGAACGCCGTCATCGAACGGCAGGCCGTCAACCTCCCAGGGCGTGAAGAGCAGACCCCGTGCCAGCCCGGGTGTGGCGGCGACAACATCACGCACATGGCCGAAATCCGCCTCCGATACCGCGAGGCCGGCGTCGGTCGGATCATGCAGGAAGGCAAACCAGGCAACACGCATTCCGTGCATCTACCCGACCGGCCCGGCCCGGACAAGCCGTCAACCGGTGCCGGAACGCCAGGGGATGCCACCCGCGGCCGCATCGCGGGGAAACCGGCGGTTTGCGGATCGGGCGGAAGTGCGCCAAACGACGTCGACCGCACCCCGGGGCAAGCGCTGACAGGGTCCGGGTGCGGCACTGCCGTCGGGCGCCGCGTCAGCGGGCAGACACCGTCACGGTGAGCTGGCGACGGGGTCCGGAACACGCCGGGAACGAAGGCCCGGACCGGGGCCTGACCGGTCGTTGCCCTGAACGAGCGGACGGCGCATGTCACCGGACCGGTCCTGCAAGGATGTTCCGGTTACTCCGGACGGATGTCGGGATACTCCGGGGGGCGCCACGCCGGGGACCATGGGTCGGGGGGCGTCGTCCATTCCCACGCATCCTCGCGGGACATGAGCGCGCGAAGCAGGCTGGCGTTCAGCCCGTGCCCCGACTTACGCCCCGTGACATGCCCGAGGATGCGGGCACCGGCCAGCGCCAGGTCGCCGACGCAGTCGAGTATCTTGTGACGGACCAGCTCGTCGGAAAACCGCAGTCCGCCACGATTGACGACCCTGCCGTTGTCGTCGAGCACCACGGCATTGTCGAACGAACCGCCGAGACACAGACCGTTTCGCCTCAATACCCTGATGTCGCTGACGAACCCGAAGGTCCTGGCCGCCGCGATCGAGGTGGTGAAACTCTCCGGCGTGATCTCCAGCCCGCAGCCGCGCTGGCACACGGCACGAAGCCCGAAGTCGATCTCGAGCCGGATCGAGAAGGTCTCGGACGGTTCGATCGAAAGCCAGGCATCGCCGGCACGGACCGTGACCGGCTCCAGCACTCTGATCACCCGGGCCTCGGCGTCCTGGGCAATAATTCCGGCGGCCCGGATCGCGTCCACGAACGGGAGCGAACTGCCGTCAAGGATCGGAATTTCGGGACCGTCGACCAGCACCAGGGCATTGTCGACACCGAGCGCGTACAGGGCTGCCATCAGGTGCTCGACGGTGGCGATCCGACAGCCCGAAACATTCCCCAGCGTGGTCGCAAGGAACGTGGTCTTCACCCGGTCCCAATGCGCATCGATCCGACGCTCGTCAAGCCGGCTCGCAACGTCACGGCGCACGAACCGGACGCCGTGATCCTCTGGCGCCGGCCAGATCGCCAGCGAGGCCGGCGCACCGCCGTGAAGGCCCACACCGTGCAGCTCTATTGCTCCGGCAATCGTGTGCTGCTTCCAACTCCCCGGACTACCGGTACCGGACATCCGCACTTCCCGTTGAACCCGACATCATCGTGTCTGTATACTTTGTGCCCGTTCGCGACGGGTACAAGTCAGACTGATCGTCCTGCCGACGCCCTGCAAATCACAGTTTGTGACCTAACGTGACCGGGTGGTGCGGTGCCTCCTGTCAGTTGGCCTGCTGGCGCAGGAACTCGGGAAACTTCTTGTCCCTTTCGCTGTCGACCCCGGCCCTAGGTCGACCGTAGCCGTTCAGTTCGCCCAGAGACTCCCTCTCCTGCGGCCTGGGTTCGCCACGGTCTTGCTGGCCACCACGGGCCTCTGACGTCCGCGTACCCATCCCGGGATCTCCGGGTGTTACAGCTGGGGGTTGCTCGCGGTGCTGGCCGCGCCCCAGCAGCCTCGACAGCAGCCCGGGCTTGCGCCCGGCCCGGACCGGTTCGCCCTGCGGAGCGGAAGCGGGTTCGGCGGACTCCGAATCGTGGCCGGCGGAAACCCGGGGCGTATCGTAGGGGAAGCTCTGCTGTGAGGGTTCCCTGACCTGAAGCACCGGTGTCTGCGGTCGTTGCTGTTCGTCCGCCTGCGCCTCCGCCTCTTCGGCAGTGGCGGTCAGCTCCTCGGCCTCGCTGTCCGCCTGTCCCTCGTCCTCGCCCGGTGCGGCGGTAAAGTCGATGACCTCGCCAGGCGCCTGCTCGTCGTCGGGATGCACCATCCTGACGATCTCGGCGTCTGAACGTTCGCTTTCCGGCGACATCTGCTCGGTGATGCCGCTTGCGATGACGCACACGCGGATCCGGCCGTCCACGTCCTTGTCGTAGGTCGCACCGAATATCAGGTTGGCTTCGCTCTCGACTTCCTGCCTGATTCTGCTGACAGCCCCGTCAACCTCATGCAGCCCGAGGTCGGTTCCGCCGGTAATGTTGATCAGGATCCGTCCGGCACCGGCAAGCGTGATGTCGTCGAGCAGCGGGTTGCTGATTGCCGCCTCCGCTGCCTCGATTGCCCGGTTCTCTCCCGTCGACTCGCCCATCCCCATGATGGCCGGCCCCATCTGGCTCATCACGGTATTGATGTCGGAGAAGTCGCAGTTGATCAGACCGGGACGCATGATGAGGTCGGTCACGCCCTGCACACCCTGGTGAAGCACCATGTCGGCCATGCTGAACGCCTGCAGGAACGAGGTTGTCTCGTTCGAGATCCTGAACAGGTTCTGGTTGGGGATGGTAATCAGGGTATCGACGTGCTTGGCCAGTTCCACGATGCCCTTGTTCGCGATCTGCATGCGGAACTCGCCCTCGAACCGGAACGGCTTGGTGATCACAGCGACGGTCAGAATGCCGCGTTCCCGGGTGGCCCGGGCAATGACAGGAGCGGCTCCGGTTCCGGTTCCGCCACCCATGCCGGCGGTCAGGAACACCATGTTGCAGTCGCCGATGAGTTCCATCACATCGTCGATGTTCTCTTCGGCCGCCTCGCGTCCCACCTCCGGCTTCGACCCGGCGCCCAGTCCCCGGGTCGATTCCCTTCCCAGCTGGATCCGCGTCGTGGCGAGTGACTGCTCGAGGGCCTGGGCGTCGGTATTGGCGACCACGAACTCCACGCCCTGGAGATCCGAACGGATCATATTGTTGACCGCGTTGCCCCCGGCACCACCGATGCCGACCACGGTCAGCCGCGGCGCGACACTTCCTTCGGACAGGGTGAAACCGGAGGTGTGCTCCGCGTCATTAGGCTTCTGAAACGTCAACATGGGTCTGCTCCTCATGGTGATTTCTTGCGGATGCTCCCGGCATTCCGCTGACTGTTTGCTGGGTGTGACGCCGGCGGCGCGACGATCCGTTCCTCGTTCCATCCTCAGACATGCTCCCTCAGCCACCGGCCGACGGCTCCGAGCCCTCCGCTGTTGGCGCGGACCACGCTTCGCGACATGGCGAAGTCAAAGCTCGGGTCGATGCCGTAGCGCAGCAGACCGGCGCAGGTTGCGAACGCCGGTCCGGTCGCGAGGTCCGACAGTCCCGGAATAGCCGGCGGACGGCCGATGCGGCAGTGCCGGTTCAGGATTGTGTGGGCCAGTTCCCGGACCCCCGTCGTCTCGGCGCCGCCACCGGTGATCACCGCCGACCCGCCGGCGAGTTTCTCGGTTCCGGCAAGGTCGAGGCTGGTGCGCACCTCCTCGAGGATCTGGCGAAGCCGTGGCTGGATGATGCGCACCAGCGCCGATCTGGGGACCGTGTTCATCTGCGGGCCATGGACCTGATCCCCGACCAGCGGCACGTCGAGCGTCTCCCGGTCATCGATGGAGGTCGGGATCGCAGAGCCGCACAGGGTCTTCAGTCGTTCCGCCTCGGTAATCGAGGTCGACAGCCCGCGCGCCAGGTCGTTGGTAACCAGGTCGCAGCCGAGCGGGATGACCGCCTGGTAGACCATGGCGCCATCGAGGAACACCGCAAGGCTCGTGGCTCCCGCCCCGAGATCGATCACGGTCACACCGAGTTCCATCTCGTCAGGCGTGAGCACGGCTAGTCCGGAGGCGAGTGCCGAGACCACGGGCCGCTCCACCTTGAGGTGGCAGCGCTGGATCACCTGGCGCAGGTTGTGCATCGGGCTGGAGTCGGCGCTGACCACGTGGACCAGGGCACCAAGCCGGCGTCCGGTCATGCCACGTGGATCGAGAATGCCGTTGTAGCCGTCGATGCCGAAGTGGCTTGGAATGAGGTGCACCGTCTCGCACTGGTCGGGCAACGGCTCGGCCGGCCCCTGGTGTGCGAGATCGATCACGTGATCGTCGGCGACAGGCCCCTTGTCGATCGGAACCTCGGCCCGGAACCTGGAGGACACCGGATCACCGCCGGTCAGGTTGACGTAGGTGCTGGTAATGCGCTCCTCGGCCATGCGTTCGGCCGCCTCGACGGCGTGCCCGATCGCGGTCTCGGCCGCACTCATGTCGACGACGGTACCGCCATTGACGCCGCGCGCTGGCTGGTAGCCGATGCCGATGATCTGCATGCCCTGCAACCCGTTCTGCAACCGGGTCGGGTCCTCCACCCGGGCAATCATGCAGCAGACCTTGGATGATCCAACATCAAGGGCCGCGATCAGTTCGCCCCTGCTGAGAGCTGTCCGTCCACGCATCATTCGCTACCCTTCAACCAAGACCATATCCGGTCCCTCCAGGGCTCTTGCCCGGAATCCGCACCGAGACCCGTCCGGGCAACCGCAGGTCGATCACATTGATCGACCGCGCCAGAATCCGGTGTTCACGTTCGAGTTCTGCAAGGACAGCCCACGCTGCTGCCGGGTCCTGTTCCGGCAGTTTCACCACCATGTCGTTGCCCAGATACAGGTTCCAGCGGCGCCCGCCGACCCAGGTTGCGCCGCGCACCTGCCGAGCGAGTTCCGGCTCGCCATCGAGCATCGCCAGAAGTCCGGCGGCGTGCGTTTCCGCCCCGGGACCAACGACGATCGGCAGGTCGGGGAACTGCGAGAGATCCACCGTCCCGATGAGCACACCGTCCGGGTCGATGAGCCGGAGTCGTCCCTCGACCTGCCAGAGCGCCAGCGGTGTCTGTTCGGTGACGGAGACGGTGATCCTGTCCGGCAGCACGCGGGAGAGCCGGGCCGTGGCAACCCAGGGCAGCGACTCGATCCGGGCGCGGGCAGCATCGAGGTCGATCGCCAGGATCGAATCGCCGACTTCGAGACCGAGCGCCTGCAGAAGTTCCCGGCGCGCCGTGCGCCGAAGCCCGACGACCTCCACCGCCGCAACGACAAGACCCGAGCGGACGGACGCGTCGCGCAGCACCTCGCCGATCTCTCCCGCGACCCGTTCCCAGGCCGTGTGCGGCTTCCGCGCCAGCCAGGCCGGCACCGCGAGCAACGCCATCGCGAAGGCAAGGCTCGCAAGCCACCGCCCCGTCTTCGAGAGCTTCGGACGCCGGGGAATCAGGGATCGCATTGCGCTGACTCCACCAGGCGTGACACCAGTTCCGGGAACGACAATCCGCAATGCGCGGCCTGTTCCGGCACCAGCGAGGTAGATGTCATGCCCGGTTGCGTGTTGATCTCGAGCAGGAACGGGTTGCCGGTGCCCGGGCCGGTCTCGTCAAGCCGAAAGTCCGACCTGGTCACGCCGCGGCAGCCCAGCAGTTCGTGGGCCCGGACCGCCATGGCCAGGATCTCCCGGGTGACGTCGTCGACCAGGGGAGCCGGCAGCAGATGCACCGACCCGCCGGGCCTGTACTTGGCATCGTAGTCATAGAATCCGCGCTGCGACGTGATCTCGGTGACGCAGAGCGCCTCGCCGTCGAGCACACCCACGGTCAGTTCGCGGCCGGGGATATAGGGCTCGATCAGCACCTTCTCCCCCCATTCCCAGGAAAGCCCGCACGCGGGAAGGTTGTCGCCCGGACGCACAATCCGCACTCCGACGCTCGATCCCTGGTTGACCGGCTTGATCACGTAGGGCGGCTCCCAGGAATGGGCGTCGGCCAATTCGCGGGGAGCGCAGACAATTCCGGGTGGACAGCGCAGCCCGCCACGGGCGAGCACCGCCTTGGCACGCGGCTTGTCCATCGCGAGAGCCGAGGCCTGGACACCGGAGTGGGTGTAGGGAATGCCGAGAACGTTCAGCAGGCCCTGCATGCTGCCGTCCTCGCCGATCGGGCCGTGCAGGGCATTGAAACAGACGTCGGGACGCAGGTCCGTGAGCCGGGTTGCAACCTTCCGGTCGACCCGAACCTCGGTGACCCGGAAGCCGGCAGCCCGCAATGCCGACGCACAGGCCTGGCCGCTCGCCAGGGAGACGTCACTCTCGGCCGACCATCCACCCATCAGGACCGCGACATGGGTTGTCATGAGGCGATCTCCCCCGGGACCCCGAGGCGCCGGATCTCCCAGTCGAGCACGACCCCAGTTGCGTCGCGAACCCGCCTGCGTACCTCCTCGCCGAGGTGTTCGAGGTCGGTGGCGGTTGCCGTACCGGTGTTGATCAGGAAGTTGCAGTGCCGGGTCGAGACCTCGGCCCCGCCGATCCGGAGTCCGCGGCACCCGGCCTGCTCGATCAGTTCCCAGGCCCGGTGTCCAGGCGGATTCCGGAAGGTGCTGCCGCCGGTCCGGCTTCGGATCGGCTGGCTCTGCTCGCGCGCCTGCTGTACCGCCGCCATGTCGCGGGCGATCTGTTCCGGGTCGCCCGGTTCGGCGCGCAGCGTGGCGGCGAGGAAGATCCCGTCCTCGTCAAGCGAGCAATGGCGATAGCCCATCCCCATGTCCGCGACCGGTACCCGGCACCGGTTTCCGTCGCGGGTCACGAATTCCGACTCGATCACGACATCGACGAACTCGCGGCCGTACGCTCCGGCGTTCATGCGCAGTCCGCCACCGATGGTGCCCGGAATACCGCTGAGAAACGCCAGCCCGACCCGGCCCTCCTGCAACGCGGCACGCGCCACCATGCCGCTCGGCACGGCGGCCCCTGCTCGGACCCGGTCGACGCCGAACCCGATACCGGCAAGGGCCGGACCGAGCCTGATCGTGACCCCGGGAATACCGCCATCGCGAACCAGAATGTTCGAGGCGGCCCCAATCACCACCAGCGGGATGTCGACCGGCAGCTGCTCGAGGAAGCTCATGAGGTCATCCGCATCCACCGGACGGAACAGCACCTCGGCGCGGCCACCCACCCGGAACCAGGTGAATGGCGCGAGCGCGGCGTTCTCGCTGTAGCGGCCGCGAACCACCGGCAGGCGCTCGACCAGCCTGCCCTGCGGATGCGGGATCCTGAGCGCCGCCATTCCCATCATCCGATCCTGAGTTCCAGCACTTGGGGCCGGGTGCGCGACGAGCGGGCGAACACCGCGTCGAGTTCGCCGGGCAGCGCATTTGCCCACGAGGTGATGCTGCCCGCGCCGAGACAGACCACGCAGTCCCCCGGGCCGGCGATTGACGCCACCCGGGACGCCAGCCGTTCGGGCGCAGCCAGTGGATAGACATGGGGATGTCCGGCTTCGCGTACGCCACGGACCAGGCGGTCGCGGTTCATGCCCGGAATTGCCGCCTCTCCCGCAGCGTACACCTCGGAAACGATCACGGCATCGGCGTCACCGAAGCACTCGCAGAACTCGTCGAACAGGTTGGCAAGCCGGGTGTAGCGATGCGGTTGCACCACCGCGATGATGCGGCCTTCCGGACAGGCCGAACGGGCCGCCTTCAGCACCGCGGCAATCTCGACCGGGTGGTGTCCGTAGTCGTCGATGACGGTAATGCCGTTCGACACGCCGGTACGGGTAAACCTGCGCTTGACGCCCGCGAAGCTGAACAGCCCCTGGCGGATCACCTGCGCGTCCAGGCCCATCTGCCAGGCGACCGTGACCGCGGCAAGCGCGTTCGAGACGTTGTGATCCCCGAACATCGGCAGTTCCAGATGTCTGATGACGGTGTCGTCACCGGGCCGCTGGCCCTTCAGCTCGACCGAGAACCGCGACCCGGTCGCAGTGGATGCGACGTCGAAACCCCGCACGTCCGCGTCCGGCGAGAAGCCGTAGCTGATCAGCCTGCGGTCCGAGACCTCGTGCAGCAGGGAGCGCACCTGCGGATGATCGATGCACAGGACCGAGAACCCGTAGAAGGGCACCCGTGCGACAAACGAGCGGAAGGACTGGCACAGGTTGGCGAAGCTGCCGTGGTGGTCCAGGTGTTCGGGGTCGATATTGGTCACAACCGCGACAGTTGCCGGCAAGCGGGTGAAACTGCCGTCGGACTCGTCGGCCTCCACCACGATCCAGTCGCCGGTTCCGACCCTGGCATTGGCGCCGTAGGAATTGATGATGCCGCCGTTGATCACCGTCGGGTCGAGTTCGGCGGCATCGAGAAGCGCCGCAACCATCGAGGTGGTCGTGGTCTTGCCATGGGTGCCGGCGCACGCAATCGACCACTTGAGCCGCATGAGCTCGGCCAGCATTTCGGCCCGGTGCAACACCGGGATACCCGCAGCGCGGGCGGCCGCGAGTTCGAGATTGTCCGAGCCGATCGCGGTTGACACCACGATCAGGGAGGCGCCCTCGATGTTCTCCGGCGCGTGGCCAATGGCGACGGCAATGCCGAGCGACCTCAGGCGGCGCAGGTTGCCGCTATCGGCCATGTCGCTGCCCCGGACCGGGTAGCCAAGGTTGTGCAGGACCTCGGCGATACCGCTCATGCCGATGCCCCCTATGCCGACGAAATGCATCTCACCGATGCGCAGCGGAAACCGGTTCATGCCGTCGTCCTTTCTTCGTCACGGGCGCAGGTGGTGCCTGCCGCCTGCAATACGAGCTCGGCAAGGGCCTCCGCCGCACCGGGCCGGCCGACCCGGCAGGCAGCGGCGGCGGCGGCGGCGAGCCGGCCGGGATCCTGCAACAGGCGGGCAAGGCAGTCCGCCAGCACCGATGCGTCGAGGTGGGATTCATCGATCCGCCACGCCGCTCCGGCCTGTTCGAGCGCGCGGGCGTTCCAGTCCTGGTGGGCGTCCATTGCGTGCGGATAGGGCACCAGGACCGCGGGACGCCCGATGACAGCGAGTTCGGCCACGGTCGAGGCCCCGGCCCGGGCAATCACCAGGTGGGCGCGGACGAACCGGTCCGGCATGTCGTCGAAGAAGGTGGCGATCTCGGGCGGGTTCGGCAGGTCGCGATAGGCGGCGGCAACCCGCTCGATGTCCTCGCCGCGGCATTGCTGCACGATGCGCAGCCGCTCGCGGCAAGCGGGCGGCAGCGCCCCGACGGCCGCAGGAACCACGTCGGAAAGGACGCGTGCTCCCAGGCTGCCCCCGAATACCAGCAGGTCGAGCGGCTCGCCGGATTTCGGCGGCGTGTAGTCGGCGCCGCGCCTGGCCCGTATGGCGGCGCGCACGGGATTGCCGGTGTGGCGCACCCGCCCTTTCCGCGCTCCGGCGCCGCGGGTGGGTTCGATCGAGGTCGCGATAAGCCGCGCACGTCCCGCCAGCATCCTGTTGGCCCGGCCGAGCACCGCGTTCTGCTCGTGCAGGACCGACGGGATGCCGAGGGTGGCGGCTGCCAGCACCACCGGTACCGACGGGTAGCCGCCGAAACCGACCACGGCATGGGTACCCGATCGGGCCAGGATCCGGCGGGCGTCGAGCGTTCCGAGCCCTATCTGCGCAAGTGCCCCCAGGCGCGAAGCCACGCCTGGCCTGCTCGGACTGGACGCACGGATCCGGTGCAGCTCCCACGGACGGTCCGGACGGTCGAACACGTCGCCCCGCCTGTCGGTGAGCATGAGCACCCGGTGGTTGCGGGCGGCCAGTACCTCGCCCAGGCTCTCGGCCGGGAAGACATGTCCGCCGGTTCCTCCGGCGGCCAGGGCGAAGCACAGCCCGGTCACGCCTTCACCTCCCGGTGCATGGTGGACCGGGTGAACGTCAGGACCATGCCCATGCACAGCGCCATGGAGATCAGTGAGCTTCCGCCGTAGCTGACGAACGGGAGGGTCATTCCCTTGGCCGGTATCAGCTGCAGCGCCGACGCCATGTGGATGAGCGACTGCACCCCGAACTGGGCCAGGAGACCGGCACCGGCCAGGATGACGAACAGGTCCGAGCTGGCGCGCAGGCGCATGAAGCCGCGCACGACCAGGAAAGCGACCAGGCCGATCATCACGAACCCGACCAGCGCCCCAAACTCCTCGTTCATGACCGCAAAGACGAAGTCGGTATGGGCATCGGGAAGGACATTCTTGACCTCGCCGTCGCCGGGCCCGGTGCCGAACAGTCCGCCGGTGCTGATGGCCTCGATCGACCGCTCGACCTGGAAGTTGTCCCCGGTACCGGGATCCAGGAACCTGTCGACCCGTGCGGTCACGTGATCGAGCGTGAAATACGCGCCCACCACCACCGCGCAGGCGCCAACGACCCCGAAGACGGTCAGGGCCAGCGGCAGTCCAGCGATGAACAGCTGGCCGAACCACACGGCGAGCACCACCAGGGTCTGGCCAAGATCGGGCTGCATCATCAACAGTGCCGCCACCAGTCCCACGAGACCGACCGAGATCTGTGCTCCGGGAAATCCGGGTACCCGGCGCCACTGTGCGAGCATCCAGGCCGTCACCACGGCGAGACACGGCTTGACCAGCTCGGATGGCTGCAGCGAGAAGCCGAGGATCGAGATCCAGCGTTTCGCGCCGTTGGTCTCGGTGCCGACGGCCAGGATCACCACCAGGAGGACAAGGCCGGCAACGAAACCGACCGCGGCCACACGGCGGATGACATGCGGTTCCAACAGCGAGACACCGCCGATGATCGCGATCGCGAGAGGGAGCATGAGTGACTGGCGCAGAACGAAATGGAAACTCGACAGTCCGAGGCGGTCGGCGACGGGCGGGCTCGCGGCCAGGACCATGATGAAGCCGAGGATGATGAGCGCCGCCAGTGCGACCATCGCCTTGCCATCGACGGTCCACAGCCAGGTGCCGAGCATGCTGGTGTCGGTCCGCGCGAGCGGCTTCATGGCACGTCTCCCAGCCCGGCCACCAGGTCGCGGAACCGGTCGCCCCGGTGTTCGAAACTCTCGAACTGGTCGAAGGATGCGGCCGCCGGCGAGAGCAGCACCACCGCACCGTCGCACCCCTCGTTTCGCGCCAGGGCGGCGGCCGCCTCGACCGCGCGATCGAGCGTCCCGCACCGGTGACAGGGCATCCGTTCCTCGAGTTCAGCTGCCATGGCGTCCATGGACGCGCCGATGAAAAAAGCCGCCCTCACCCGCGGGAGAACCGGGTAGAGGGCGGCGAGGCCGTCATCCTTCGCCAGTCCGCCGGCGATCCAGTAGACTGCCTCGTAACAG
The DNA here is from genome assembly GCA_002238645.1 of Alphaproteobacteria bacterium bin52. Lineage (GTDB taxonomy): Bacteria > Pseudomonadota > Alphaproteobacteria > Thalassobaculales > Thalassobaculaceae > Bin52. The sequence continues at coordinate 14,254 of MPMT01000082.1, forward strand.
GAAAGCGCGCGTGCAGCCGCGTCCGCGTTGGTAGCCTTGGAATCGTTGACGAAGCGAACACCGTTGCGTGTCCCGACCGGTTCCTGGCGATGGGCGAGTCCCGGGAAGTCGAGCAGCGCGGCCTCTATCGCGCGTTCGTCCACGCCAAGCGCCAGTGCCCCCGCCGCCGCCGCACAGGCATTCTGGGCATTGTGGGCACCGGGAAGTGCCCGCGCGGCTGCAAGGTCGGCAATGGTCCGCCGCCGGCCACGGAACTCGGCGACGACGCGGCGTGCCTGCATTCCGACACCACCGGTCGGAACCGCCCTGCCGGACACCGGGACCACGAGCGGTTCCGAACGACGCTCGACGGTGCGCCGCAGTCGGCGGCAGGTCGGATCCTGGATGCCGATCACCACGGTGCCGTCGCGCGGTACCGCCTCAAGCAGGCGCTCCTTTGCAGCCACGTAGCCGTCGAAACCGCCGTGCCGGTCGAGGTGATCGGGCGAGATGTTCAGCAGCACGGCGACCTGGCAGGCCAGCGACGGCGTGAGTTCGAGCTGGTAGGAACTCAGCTCGAGAACCTGCAGGTCGTGGTGCGCATCGAATGAGAGCACCGGCAGGCCGATGTTGCCACCGACGTCGCACTCGTATCCGGCGGTGCGCAGGACGTGTCCGATCAGCGCCGTGGTCGTCGACTTGCCGTTGGTGCCGGAAACCGCAACGGTGGTTCGTGCCGGGCAGCTGCGCATCAGCAGTTCGATGTCACCGATGATCGGAATCCGGTTCGACCGCGCCCGGCTGACCACCCGGTGGGGGGCCGGATGGGTGTGTGGAATTCCCGGGCTGAGCACCAGCGCCTCGACCCCGCGAAGGTCCGCGATCGACAGGTCGGCGAACTCGATGCGATCCGGTCCGGCACGCCGGCGCTGCGGATTCTCGTCCCAGGCCAGGACCCGTGCGCCGCCGGCCGCCAACGCCTCGGCGGCGACACGACCCGACCGTGCCATCCCCATCACGGCCACCGTCCTGTCACGAAAGATGCTGACCGGGATCATGGTTATCTCAGCTTCAGCGAGGACAGGCCGACGAGGGCCAGCACCAGCGCCACGATCCAGAAGCGAATGACGATCGTCGGCTCGGCCCACCCCTTCAGCTCGAAGTGATGGTGGAGCGGCGCCATTGCGAACACCCGTCTTCCCGTGAGCCTGAAGGAAATCACCTGGACAATCACGGACACCGCCTCGAGAACGAAGACGCCTCCGATCACGACGAGGACCAGTTCGTGCTTCGTGATCACGCTGATCGCACCCAGTGCGCCGCCCAGGCTCAGGCTGCCCGTATCACCCATGAAGACCCGGGCAGGCGGTGCGTTCCACCACAGGAAACCGAGACCCGATCCGATGACCGCACCACAGATGACCGCCAGTTCCCCGGCACCGGCGACGTAGTGGATCTGGAGGTACTGGGCAAAGACGACGTTGCCCGCAAGGTAGGCAATCAGCACGAAGCTCGAGGCCGCGATGATCACCGGCACGATGGCAAGGCCGTCCAGCCCGTCGGTCAGGTTGACGGCGTTGGAGCTGCCGACCAGGACGAGAATGGAGAACGGGAAGAAGAACCAGCCCAGGTCCACCAGCACGTCCTTGAGGAAGGGAATGGCAAGCCCGGTCCCGACCGACGGGTGCAGAAGCCGGGCGATCAGGATGGCGGCAAGAAGGGCGAAAATCGCCTGGAAAAGCAGCTTCGTCCTGCCGGACAGCCCGCGTGACGAGCGGCCCCGCAACTTCAGGTAATCGTCCCAGCAGCCCAGGACGCCGAAGCTGGCCAGCACGAACAGGACGCACCACACGAAACCGTTGCCGAGATCTGCCCACAGCAGCGTCGAGGTGACGAGCGAGATCAGGATCAGCAGCCCGCCCATTGTCGGGGTGCCGCGCTTGGCGAAGTGGGCCGGGCCGTCGTCCCTGATCGGCTGGCCCTCGGGCTGCTGGTGACGCAGCCAGCGAATGAGCGTCGGGCCGAGCAGGAAGCTGATCAGCAGGGCGGTCATCACCGCCCCGCCGGTCCGGAAGGTCAGGTAGCGGAACAGGTTGAACACCTGGTACTGGTCCGCGAGCGGAGCGAGGAAGGTGTAGACCATCACCCGGCCCCTTCGGCGCACCGCGCCAGCGCTTCCAGCGCGGCGATTACCGGTGACATGTTGGTTCCGAGTGACCCCTTCACCAGAATGACGTCCCCGTCGCGCACCGTGGCCACGACATCTTCCACGATCCCGGCGCTGGTCTCGGCATGTCCGGCCGAGACCCCGGAAGGGAGCCGGACACGCAGGGCCTCCATCAGCGGCCCGACCGTAAACACCAGTTCCGGGCCGGCTGCCATCAGGTCATCGACAAGGCCCGCATGCATCCGGCAGGCAGCGGTTCCAAGTTCGAGCATGTCGCCGAGCACCGCGACCCTGCGTCCCCCGGGCCCGGGCCTGGCGTCGGCAAGCACCCGGAAGGCGGCGCGCATCGCGACAGGACTGGCGTTGTACGCTTCGTCAACGATCCGGATCGAGCCGCCGTCGGCAAGGGCGACGGAGAGCTGCGCACCCCGGCCCCGGCCCGGAACCACGGAACGGATCGCCGCCGCGGCCCGGCGGGCATCAAGCCCGAGGCCGATGACACAGGCCAGCACCCCTGCGGAGTTGGCTGCCCAGTGTTCACCTACCGCGTCGAGCCGGTAGGTCAGCCGGTCGCCGTCGATGACCACGGTGACGGTTGAACCGGTCGTGTCGCATCGCGCATCGACCAGCCGGACGTCGGCACCGGGATGGCGTCCGAAGGTGAGCACGCGCGAGATCGTGTCCCGCGTTGCCGCTTCCCGGAGCAGGCTGTACCAGCGGTTATCACGGTTGAGGACGGCGCACCCGCCCGGTTCCATCCCGTCGAAGATCTCGGCCTTGGCCCGCGCGATCGCCTCCTCGTCGGGGAAGTGCCCGATGTGGACCGGCCCGACGGTGGTTATGATGGCGAGGTGCGGGCGTACCAGGCGAGACAGGGGACTGATCTCGCCCGCGTGGTTCATGCCGAGTTCGAAGACGCCAAAGACAACCCTCTCGCTCATCCGCGCAAGGCTCAGCGGCGCTCCGATGTGGTTGTTCAGGTTGCCGCTGCTGGCCTCGACCTCGCCGAAGGCCGCAAGCGCGCGGCCGAGCATGTCCTTGGTTCCCGTCTTGCCGACACTTCCGGTCACCGCCGTGACACGTGCTGCCGAGCGTGAGCGCGCCGCCGTGCCGAGCCTGGCCAGAGCCTCGACACAATCCGGGACCACCAGCATCGGCAGTCGGGCCGGCAGATCATGTGTGCGTTCCACCATTGCCGCAGCCGCACCGCGATCACCGGCATCGGCAAGGCGGTCGTGGCCGTCGGTCCGCTCGCCGGGCAGCGCAACGAACAGGTCGCCGGGCCCGGCCCGACGGCTGTCGATCACGATCCCGCCGGCTTGCCAGGCCGGCCCAACCGC
>MPMT01000083.1 GCA_002238645.1 Alphaproteobacteria bacterium bin52
GCGGCTGCGGAACCTGTGGCGCGAGGCTGCCGACGGCTTCGAGGGCCAGCCGGTGCGGGCCGCCGGGACGGACACGGTCGCGCCGGCGGTCGTGCGCGGGGAGGTGCGCGGCGACGAGCTCAAGCTGTACTTCGACGAGCCGCTGGACGAGACCTCCGAGCCGGCGGGCTCGGTGCTCGGTCTTTGGGCTCGGGATTTCTGGCATCGCTGGATTCCTGGCACGGGCAGGGCGGACGTCGCAGGCAATGTCGTCACCGTCACGCTGAAGGAGGCCGTGAAGCAGGGGGAGCGGCTCGAAGTGTGGTACCTGGTGAAGGGGTACGGGGGGTACCAGCCGATCGAGCACCCGCTGCAGGACGCGGCGGGCAACAGGCTGGGGGCCGACTGCCATGCCGCGATGGGGTGCTTCAACGCCTGGGACGTCGACAACATCGACACCCACCCGCCGAAGATGATGACCGGCACGGTCAAGGGGTCGGCGGTGACGCTGCACTTCAGCGAACCACTGGACCGCTCGGTGACGCCGGCGGCGAGCCAGTTCACCTTCATCGGGCCGAGTGTCGGCGCCGTCGGAGACGTCGCCGTCGACGGGGTCAGGATCACGATGACGACCGAGAAGGAGCTCGCCGCTGCGGGTGAGACCATCAACGTGATCATCGCGGATACGGCGAACATCCGCGACCGCGCGGGCAACCAGGCGGAGGCGGTTGCGGACGCGTTTGCGCTGACCAACCTGCGCGACGCCGACCCGGGTGCGCCGGTGCTGGTGACGCGCGACGAGACCGCGGCGGTGTATCCCGCGAAGGTGAGCGGCGACACCCTGGCGCTCACCTTCGACAAGACGCTGGACACGTCGTCGGTGCCGGCGTGGTCGGGGCCCGAAGACGCACCGTTCCGGCTCGGTCCGGCCGGCTGGCTGCCCGCGGTCGCCTCGGTGATCGGGATCGAGGGTGAGACGGTGATCCTGCGCCTCGACAGTCCGGTGCAGCCCTGCGACGGCGAATACCTGGACGGCCCAATTGCGGTGGATTACGTCCAGCCCGCGGGCGGGCCCTTGCAGAACCTCTGGGGCACGGACGTGGCCGCGTTCTCCGGGCAGGCGGTGGAGAACCTCGGGGCGGACCGGTGCACGAAGGTGTCCGCGGAGATGTCGGTGCAGGGCGAATCGGGCAGGAGCGTGGCGGTGGGCTTCCACCGGGCGCTGGACACGCGCGATGCACCCGAGGCGGCTGCGTTCACGGTGGCGAGTGCCGCGGCGTCCGGAGAGGCCATAGCAGTGGAGGGCGCGGCATTCTCCGAGGCGGCGACCGGCGTGGTGCTGAGCCTCAGCCGTGCGGTGGCGGCAGGCGAGGCGCTGACGGTGAGCTACCGGCGTCCCGAGGGCGGCAAGGGCCTGTGGGACACCGGGGGCAACGAGATTGCGCCTTTTTCTGTGACGAACGCGGTGTCCGGGGTGCCGGCGCTGAGCGTGTCCGATGCGCGGGCTGTCGAGGGGGAGGCGGTCGAGTTCACGGTGTCGCTGTCGGCGGCGAGCGATGAGGAGGCGACGGTCGACTACGCCACATCGGACGGCACGGCCAAGAGCGGGACGGACTTCACGGCCGCGTCGGGGACGCTGACCTTCGCGGCGGGCGCCACCACGCAGACGGTGCGGGTGGAGACGGCGGGGGACTCGACGGCCGAGGCCGACGAGACCTTCGCGCTGACGCTGTCGAACCCGTCGGGCGCCACGCTGTCGAATGCGTCGGCGACAGGGACGATCGAGGACGGGCCGGCGGTGCTGACGGCGTCGTTCGAGGACCTGCCGGAGGCGCATGACGGCGCGAAGCGGTTCGCCTTCGAGATCCGCTTCTCCGAGGAGTTCCGGGGGCTCACGCTGCCGGCGCTGAAGCGGGCGCTGGCGGTGACGGGCGGGCGGTTGATCGACGCGAAGCGCACGGTGCCGGGGCAGAACCGGAGCGTGACGGTGCGGGTGCGCCCGTCGCAGTCCGGGGCCCTGACGCTGGCGCTGGCGGCGCCGTCGGACTGCGCGGCGGCGGACGCGATCTGCGCGAGCGACGGCCGCAGGCTCTCGGCCGCGGTTTCGGCGGCGGTGCCGGGTCCCCACACCCCGGCGGCATTGCCGGTGCTTTCCGTGGCGGACGCGCGCGCCGACGAGGGCGGCCCGCTCGCCTTCGCGGTGACGCTGAGCGCGGCGGGCGCGGGCGACGTGACGGTGGACTACGCCACCGCCGATGGCAGCGCCGCGGCGGGCGCGGACTATACCGCGGTCACGGGCACGCTCACCTTCGCGGCGGGCGAGACCGCGAAGACCGTGTCGGTGGCGGTGCTCCACGACGGGTTGGCCGAGGACGACGAGACCGTCGCGCTCACGCTCTCCAACGCCTCGGGCGCCGCCATCGGCGACGGCGAGGCGACCGGCACGGTGGCCGACGTGGTGCCGCTCACGGCATCGTTGCACGGTCTGCCGGCGGAGCATGACGGGCGGAAGCTGTTCGCCTTCGAGATCCGCTTCAGCGAGGAGTTCGAGGGTCTGAAGCTGACAGCATTCAAGGCCGGTGCGCTCCAGGTGACGGAGGGCCGGGTGGTGGGCGCGAAGCGGACGGTGCCGGGGCAGAACCGCAGCGTGACGGTCCGGGTGCGTCCGAGCTCGTTCGAGGACGTGTCGATCAGCCTGCCGGCGACGGCGGACTGTTCGGCGCCGGTGGCCATCTGCGCGAAGGACGGGCGGAAGCTCTCGAAGGCGGTGAGCGCGACGGTGCGGGGTCCGGTGGCGGTCTCGGTGGCGGACGCGGAGGCGCAGGAGGGCGCGGACCCGGCGCTGGAGTTCGCGGTGACGCTGAGCCGGTCGGCGTCCGGCACGGTCACGGTGGACTACGCGACGCGAGACGGCACGGCGAAGGCGGGCGAGGACTACACGCGCGCGCGGCACGCTCAGCTTCGCGGCGGGCGAGCTGGAGAAGACGGTGAGCGTGCCGCTCCTCGACGACGCGCTCGACGAGGGCCGGGAGACGTTCACGTTGAAGCTGACGGGCGCGCGGGGTGTCGTGATCGGTGACGGCGAGGCGACGGGCACGATCGAGAACGACGATCCGCTCCAGAAGATGTGGCTCTCGCGCTTCGGGCGCACGGCGGCGGATCATGTGACGGCGGCGGTCTCCGACAGGCTGGCGAGCCCGCTTGGCGGAGCGCAGGTGACGATGGGCGGCCAGACCGTGGACCTGGCGGAAGTCGACGACGAGGCAGGGCTCGGGCAAACGCTGACCTCGATCGCGCGCGCGATGGGCGCTCCGTCGGGGCCGGCTCCCGCGAACGACGATATCTGGCCGGGGTCCGCCGGATCGGGGTCCGGGACAAGCGGCTGGCCGGGGACGGGCCCTGGCATCGGTCAGTCCCCCGCTGCCAACGCCGCGCCGGCGGGTAACATGACGGGCCGCGAGCTGCTGCTCGGGAGCGCGTTCCACCTCGTCAGGGACAGCGAGGGCGGCGGCCCGGGATTTGCGGCCTGGGGCCGGGTGACGACGGGCGGCTTCGACGGCGAGGCGCCGGCGGACGGCGGGAACCTGCGCATCGACGGCAACGTGACCACCGGGATCCTCGGCGCGGACGCGCAGTGGAACCGGTTGCTCGGCGGCGTGGCGCTCTCGGTGAGCGAGGGCGAGGGCAGCTTCGACCAGCCCGGGGTGGATTCGGGCGCCATCGAGAGCACCATGACCACGGTGAGCCCCTATGCGCGGTTCATGGTGAACGACAGGGTCTCGGTCTGGGGCCTGGCCGGCTGGGGCGCCGGCGACATGACCATCACCCAGGCGGCGAACGAGAACCAGCCCGAGCGGGTGACTCCGACCGATCTCGAGATGCGCCTTGGTGCCGTGGGCGGGCGAGGCGCGCTGCTGACGCAGGACGAGGCGGGCGGCATCGACCTCGCGCTCAGGGCGGACGCGTTCCTGGTGGAGACGGAGTGGGAGGCGGTCTCGAACGAGGGCAATACCACGGCCGGGGCGAGCCGGGTGCGGCTGGTGCTCGAAGGCGGGCGCGCGTTCCAGGCCGGCGATGGCGCGACGCTCCGGCCCTCGCTGGAGCTCGGGCTGCGCCATGACGGCGGGGATGCCGAGACCGGGACCGGCGTCGAGGTCGGCGGCGGGGTGTCCTGGACCGACCCGGCGTCGGGCCTGTCGGTCGAGGCGACGACGCGGATGCTGGTGGCGCACGCAGACCAGGGCTACGAGGAGTGGGGCGCATCAGGTGCGGTGCGGCTTGCGCCCGGGGAGCGCGGGCGCGGGCTCTCGTTCTCGCTCAGCCCCACGCTGGGCGCCACGTCGAGCGCGGCGGAGCGGCTGTGGGGCGCGCGCGATGCGGGCGGGCTGGCGCCCGGCGGCGAGGTCGCGGCGGCGCGGGGCCTTCAGGGCGAGCTCGGCTATGGCCTGCCGCTGTTCGGCGACCGCTTCACCGGCACGCCGAATGCCGGGTTTGGTCTCTCGGACAGCGCGCGCGACTGGCGCATCGGCTGGCGGCTGAACTCGGCGATCGCGGGCGATCCGGGCTTCGAGGTCAATCTCGACGCGACGCGCCAGGAAGCGGCGAACGGCAACGAGGCGCCCGAGCACGGGTTGATGCTGCGCGGCACGGTGCGCTGGTGACGGGGGGCGAAGTTCGCCGCGCCCCAAGCCTGTCGGGGCCGGCCCCGGAGTCCATCAATGGCGAGCACGGTGCTCTCGTGCAAGGTGCTCGGACTCATCGTCGAACTGAAGGCGGCGGCTTCGGGGCGCGGTCGATCGAACTTCGCATCCGCGCGAGCCGGCGGCGCGCACTCCGTCAGGCGACGTACGCGGCCCAGTCGTTCATCAGAACCCGGCGCCGCTCGAACAGGTCGCTGAGCCGGTAGGCGGCCTCGACCCGGTCGGGGTTGACGTGGTCCAAGGCCAGCTCGCACACCTCGCGCGGCGCGTCGGTGCACTCCGCGGCCCAGTCCCGGAACGAGGAGCGGAATCCGTGCGGCACGGCGTCGGTATCCAGCTCGTGCAGCAGCCGGGCCATGTAGGGGTGGAGCTGTGTGCGGCCGGTAGGCGTGGGGAAGACGGTGCCGGCGCCGGGCGGCAGCCGCCGGGCCTCGTCGAGGACGGCGAGCGCGCGGGGCAACAGCGGCACGCGGTGCTCGCGCTTGGCGTTCATGCGCTCGGCCGGGAACGTCCACACCGCGCCCTCGAGGTCGAACTCCTCCCAGCACGCGTTGCGGACCTCTCCCGAACGCGCGGTGGTGAGCACCAGGAACTCCAACGCCAGCACGGTGCCGGCGAAGGCGTCCAAATCGCGCACCCGCGCGAGCGCGGCCCCCACCTCGGCGTGAGGCAGGGCGCGCTGGTGGCGGCGCGGGCCGGCGTTGTTCGGCAGCGCGGCCGAGAGCGCGTTGCCCGCGGGGTTGTCGGGACGGTGGCCCTGGGCGACGGCCCACTTCGCCACCGCGCCGATGCGCTGGCGCACGCTGCGCGCGGTGTCGCGCTTGGTGAACCAGATGGGCAGCAGCGCGTCCATGACGTCGGTGCCGGCGATCGCATCGACAGGCACATCACGCCGAGCCGGGGCAGCGCGTAGTCGTGGAGCGTCGCGCGCCGGCTCTCCTGGGTCTTGCCGCCGGCCTTCCAGTTCCCGGTGTGGATCGCGATGACCGGCTCGCACGCCTCGACGAAGGTCGGTGCGGAGCACGCGGAGCGCCGGCGCGGGTCGCGGCCCTCGGCGATGGCGCGGGCATTCTCAAGCGCTCGGTTGCGGGCCATCGCCAGGGTGACCACCGGGTAGCGTCCGAGGCCGAGGCTGGCGGGCTTGCCGCCGAGGCGCACGCACTGCGACCAGGACCTGGAGAAGCCGCCGCGTGAGGGGGGCTTGACGAGCAGGCTCAGGCCGAGGCCGTAGCGGCCGGGGATGTTGAGGTTTCTGACGAAGGTGGCGGAGTGCATTCGGGGACGATTCTTCGTGTCTGGTTACTCCTTCGGGTACGAATCCTGCACGAGAAGGAGTGTGCCGCCGAGACACGAGCAGAACCAATAACTCCCTTGTTATCAGAAGGTAAAAAACCTCAGAAACGATCCTGCGAGTTCCTGCAACCTCCGATTCGGGTTTTGCGCCAAGCCGACAGATGCGAGCTGTACAGACCCTCGCGGCGAAGCAGACGTCCGACTTCGCCCGGGCGCGTACATCGGTCCGCCTCCTCGAGGATCCGCAGTCGATACTCGGCGGGGAACCGGCGCCGGGTTGGTTTGACAACCACCTCCGGAGCCGTTCGCTGTCCTTCGTCGTCGGCGGCATGCCCCCCGGTGTTCGGGGCTCTCTCTGCTCTCATCGTTCTCCACCTCCACGCCCTGCACTATTTCCAGAGGGGGGCGGGTGTCTCGGTCACACTGGCAGAGCGGGCCGGGCTGTCATCGGGGTGCGGGGAACGAGACGCGGCTACGCAACACCTCCGGAATGGTATAACGGGGAGAAACGCGCACCTGTGCAGGAAGCCTGAGAGTTTGACCTAGAAGTGCGAATGGCCTCGCCACATGTGGTATATCCTTGTCAGCTACGACACTAGACGAGGAGGTCCACATGTCTTGGGACGAGGCCACTCATGTTCAGTATAAGCGCTCGCGGGATCGATATGAAAGTGATGTCACGGATGAAGAGTGGGAGGTGATCAGACATCTTCTCCCGGATCCGTCGACGCGGGGACGACCGCGCACGACGGACCTTCGAGATGTATTCAACGCGATTCAGTACATGCTGGCGACAGGATGTCAGTGGCGTGCCATACCCAAGTGTTTTCCGCCGTTTACGACTGTCCAGAACTATTTCTACGCATGGCGCGCCAGCGGTGTCTTCGACGGCATGCTGGATGGGTTGCGCGAGCAGGCGCGGGCTCTGGCGGGGCGCTCTGGGGAGCCGACAGCCGCGGCGATTGACAGTCAGTCCGTGAAGACGACGGAGAGCGGAGGCCCTGCGGGCTATGACGCAGGCAAGAAGATCAAGGGCCGCAAGCGTCATGTTGCGGTTGACGTTGAAGGGGTCCCACTTGCGATCCGGGTTCACGTGGCCAGCGTGCAGGACCGGGACGGTGCGCCGGAGGTGATCCTTGCGATGCTGGAGAAGGCGCCGACGGTGACCCGGCTGTGGGCCGATGGTGGGTATCAGGGTCCGAAGCTTGCGAGGGCCCTGGCGGATCTGGGGCTCGCCGATCTGCTCGAGATTGTGCAAAAGCCCAAGGATCTCACATCCTTCACCGTGCTGTATCGTCGCTGGGTCGTCGAGCGGACCTTTGCCTGGATGTCACGGTGTCGGCGCTTGGCCAAGGACTTCGAGAGGAGCCTTTCGAGCTCGCTGGCGTGGTCACTGCTGGCGGCCTGCCGGTTCCTGATGCGAAGGGTGGCGCGAGGGGCAACAGCTTGAAATTAATGAACAAAACAATATCAACGGCTTATGATTCAAGCTCTGAGGCATGCCCACCTGTCGATCCTGGCGAAACGGCGGGCCGCGCGATCGCCGGATTCTTCCGCGCGGCGATCCTGCTGTCCGGTGGGCGGCACGATGGATTGCCGTGCTGGCGGTGGCCGTCGCTGTGGTCCTGCTCGCCGGTTCCCGTAGCGAGGCCGATCCCTTGGAGATTGCCGGCTTCCGGCTCGACAACGGGCTCGAGGTGGTGGTCATCAGCGACCATCGCGCCCCGGTAGTCACGCAGATGCTGTGGTACCGGGTCGGCAGCGCCGACGAGGAACCCGGCAAATCGGGGCTCGCGCATCTGGTCGAACACCTGATGTTTCGCGGTGTGCGCACCGGGGAGCAGGTTGATGCGTCCACGCTGATCAAGCGGATCGGGGGCGAGGAGAACGCGTTTACCAGCCACGATTACACGGCCTACCACCAGACGGTGGTCTCCAACCGGCTCGACGTGATCATGCAACTCGAGGCCCGACGCATGGCGGGGCTCGAGGTGCCGGCGGCGGACCTCGAGATCGAGCGCAAGGTGGTGCTCGAGGAACGGTTCGTGCGGGTTGCGAACAGCGACGCCGCCCGTTTCCGCGAACAGGTCAATGCGGCAACGTGGCTTGCCTATCCGTACCGCCTGCCGGTGATCGGCTGGGAGCACGAGATCCGTGCTCTCGAACTCGATGATGTCCTGGAGTTCCACCGACGCTGGTACGGGCCCGACAACGCGGTGCTGGTTCTCGCCGGAGACCTCACCGAGGCGCGCGCGCGCGAACTGGCCCGCCGGTACTACGGCGCCATCCCGCGCCGCGGCATCGCGCCGCGCTCCCGGGTCCGGGAACCGGAACAGGTCGTACCAAGGCGGCTTGCCATGCGCAGCCCGCAGGTCGGCCAGCCGTCGTGGCAGCGACGCTACATCGCTCCGGGGTACGCGACCGGGCTTGATGACGCGCACGCGCTCGAAGTCCTCTCTGTCGTCCTCGGCGGCGGTACCACCGGGCGGTTGTACCGCTCCCTCGTCGTCGAACAGAAACTGGCTGTTTCGGCGGGCTGCTGGTACCGCGGCGACGCACTGGGACCGACCACCTTCGGCTTCTATGCCAGTCCGTCGCCAGGGGTCGGGCTCGACGTGCTCGAGGCGGCTGTCGAGGCCGAGGTCAACCGGCTGCTCGCCGAGGGGGTGACAGCAAGGGAACGCGACACCGCGGTCCGGCGCCTTCGCAGATCCGTGATCCTGGAAAGCGACACCGTTTCCGGTTCGGCCCGGATCATCGGTGCTGCTCTGGTCACCGGAAGGAGCCTGGAGGCGATCAGGTCGTGGCCGGAGAGAGTGGCAGCGGTGACAGTGGACGACATTCGCCGGGTCGCGGCCTCGGTGTTTCGGCTCGAGCGATCGGTGACCGGCGAGCTGCGCCCTTCAAGACCATGAAGCAGCGCAGCTTCCCCCGGTGGCAGTGCCTTGCCGTTCTGGTGATGCTGGCATGGCCTTCGACCGCCTTTGCGCTCGACATCATCCCGGTGACCAGCCCGGGCGGGATCCGGGCATGGCTGGTGGAAGATCACCGGCGTCCCATCATCACGGTCATGGTCCGCTTTCCGACAGGCAGTGTTGCCGATCCGGCTGGCCGGGAAGGCCTGGTTCACCTCGCGACCGGACTGTTCGACGAGGGCGCGGGAGACCTCGCTTCGGACGCGTTTCGCGCCAGCCTGGAGGAGCAGTCGATCGCTCTCGGCTTCGCCGCCCGGCGTGAATCCCTGACGATGTCGCTCATGACCCTCACCGAAACCAGTGACCTGGCCTTCAAGCTGGCGCATCTGGCGCTTTCCCGGCCCCGGTTCGATCCGGGCCCGCTCGAGCGGGTGCGCAACCAGGTCATCGCCGGCATCAGGGCGCGTCGGGAACGACCGGGCACCATCACCTGGCGCACCTGGTGGACATCCGCTTTCCCCGGCCACCCCTACAGCCGGCCATTACGCGGCACCATCGACTCGCTCCGGCGAATCACCCGGGATGACCTCCTGGCACTGGCGCCAGATCTGCTTGCACGAGACGGTGTGCTGGTTGCCGCGGTCGGTGACATTACGCCCGACAGACTGGGATCGGTTCTTGACGACATGCTGGGCGACCTTGCGGGCTCACCGGTACGGGTGCCTGTCCCCGAAGTTGCGCACGCGCGACCCGGTGCGGTGACGGTGGTCGACCGCGATCTTGCCCAGTCGGTCATTGTCTTCGGCCATGACGGTATCGGCAGGGACGACCCGGACTGGTACGCTGCGGTGATCCTGTTCGAAGTCCTTGCCGGCGGCCACGGGTCACGGCTGCGAAAGGAACTGCGCGAGACACGCGGACTGACCTACTCCGTCTCCGCCGGACCCGTCCTGTTCGATCATGCCGCTCTCGTGACGGGACGTGTTTCAACCGGGAATTCCAGGGCTGCCGAGACGATCGCGCACATCAGGGCCGTCTGGCGTGACTTCGCGGCCAACGGTCCGACCGAACAGGAGGTGCACGATGCGAAGGAGTACATCAAGGGATCCCGGGCGCTGAGACTGGCCAGTTCCCCGGGCATCGCCAGGACCCTCCTGGGTATCCAGGTTGCGGAGCTCGGGATCGATTACCTCGATCGCCAGCCTGCCATGGTCGATGCCGTCTCGATGCACGATCTGCGGCGCGTGGCGGCCCGTCTGTTCAGGGAGCGCGAGCTTGCCTTCGTCGTTGTCGGTAGGCCATCGGGTGTCGAGGCCACCCACCACGCGCCCGAAGGGCCGCCGCCCGGTTGAGAGTGTCGACAGGCCGGGGCGGGCCCTGTATCTTGGGGTCCGGGTGTGCAGCCTTACAAGATGTAGGAGGTCGGATGGACGGGCAGGGCGAAATGTCCCCGGGGGGTCCGCGTATTCGCCGACTTCCGGACGGACTGGTCAACCGCATCGCCGCCGGCGAGGTGATTGAACGCCCGGCCAGCGTGGTCAAGGAGCTGGTCGAGAACTCGCTTGATGCCGGTGCGACCCGGATCGACATCGTGTTGCGTGACGGTGGCCGCACGCTGATCGCGGTTGCTGACGATGGGTGCGGCATGGGAGCCGGTGACCTCGCGCTTGCCGTGGAGAGGCACGCGACCTCGAAACTGCCTGACGAAGACCTGCTGCAAATTCGCTCGCTCGGCTTTCGTGGCGAGGCGCTGGCCTCGATCGGGGCGGTGAGCCGGACCACCGTGACCTCGCGGGCCCGCGGCGCCGACCTTGCCTGGAGCATCGAGGTCGAGGGCGGAGGGGTCGGCGAACCCTGTCCGGATGCGCTCGTCCGCGGGACCAGGGTCGAGATCCGTGACCTGTTCCACGCCACGCCGGCCCGGCTGAAGTTCCTGAAGAGCGAACGGGCGGAGTTCGGACACGCACGCGAAGTCGTCGAGCGTCTGGCCATGGCCCACCCGGGCGTCGCGTTCTCCCTCGTTCACGGCGAAAGGACGGCGCTCAGACTCGAAGCCGGGACCGGTGATCCGGAGACGATGCGCAAGGCGCGTCTTGCAGCGGTCATGGGAAGGGAGTTTGCGGAAAATTCCGTCGTGGTGAACGACGAGCGAGACGGTGTTCGGGTCACCGGACGCGCCGGGCTTCCCACCATCGGTCACAGGAACGCCTCGCGGCAGTACATGTTCGTCAACGGCCGCCCGGTCCGTGATGCCCTGCTCGGCGGAGCGGTGCGAGGCGCCTATTCCGACTTCATGTCGCGGGACCGCTACCCGATGCTTGCGCTCTTCATCGAACTGCCCGGTGACAGGGTGGACGTAAACGTGCATCCGGCGAAGACCGAGGTCCGATTCCGGGAGGCGTCGCTGGTTCGCGGACTGATCGTCGGCTCGCTGAGGAAGGCACTGCAGGACGCGGGTCACCGCGCCTCCTCGACTGTGGCGGACGATGCGCTGGGCATGATGTCACGTTCACTCTCACGCGGATCCTGGCAGTCCCGGCCGGGTCGGGGGAACGCAACCGGCGCGGTCGCGGACCGCCTCGAGATGAGCGTACCACCAGCTGCATCCGTCCCTGTGGACGAGTCGGTCCCGGACCCGGAGTATCCGCTCGGAGCAGCACGCGCCCAGCTGCACGAGACCTACGTGATTTCCCAGACCACCGACGGAATCGTGATCGTCGACCAGCACGCGGCACATGAACGGCTGGTGTACGAACGCATGAAGGCCGAGCGTGCCGGGTCCGGTGTCGAGCGCCAGGTCCTGTTGCTGCCGGAAATCGTCGAACTGGGGGAGGGAGCGGTCACGCGGCTCGCCGAGCGTCGCGACGAACTTGCCGGGCTCGGCCTGGTGCTGGAAGGGTTCGGACCGGGGGCAGTTGTCATTCGCGAGATCCCCAAGCTGCTGGGCCAGCCGGATATCGGTTCACTGGTGCGTGATGTCGCGGCCGAGCTCGAGGAAACCGGCACGGCGCTCGCACTGGAGGAGCGGCTCGCTCACATCTGCGGGACCATGGCGTGTCACGGGTCGGTCCGAGCCGGCCGCCGGCTCGCGGTCGAGGAGATGAACGCGCTGTTGCGGGACATGGAGAACACGCCGCATTCGGGCCAGTGCAACCATGGACGCCCTACCTACGTGCACCTGAAGCTCGCCGAGATCGAACGCCTGTTCGGTCGCAGGTAGCTCCCTGCCGGATCGGGGGGCGCCTGTCCCGGATAACAAACGTCAGGAGGCCCCTCTCTCTGCATCGTGCTTTCCGGCGTCCGCTCCATCGGCACTATATGGAACGGGCAACGCGGTGACCGTCCACGACCGCAACCTCGATGTCGCGGGGCTGGAAACAATCACCAATCGCGCGCACGTCGCGGTGGCCTTCGCGCAAGGCCTCCAGCAGGTCGGTGTTCGCAAATCCACCTGAGCCGAAAACCACCGTGTCGACTGCTTCGATCGTTCGCGGTTCCCAGGAGATCAGGTGATAGACCTCCACGGAATCCTCCGTGATTTCCCAAACACCGGTAAACGGCGTCATCGTGACGTGCTTGCTCAACAGGTCTTCCATCAGGTTGTGCCAAGCAGGCGTCGGCATGTCGGGCGCCACATAGGGCAGGCCGGTGACGATCTCGACCTGCTTGCCGTTCCCGGCGAGATAGTCTGCCGTTGTCGCGGCTTCGGATCGCCCGATCGTGTCGACGACGACGACCCTCTTGCCGATGTCGGCATTGCCTTCCAGCACATCCCGCGCGCTCAGGACATGAGGCTGGTCCGTGCCAGTCACCTCCGGCAAATAGGCGTGGGATCCGGTCGCAACGATGACCACGTCGGGGCAGTACGCGAGCACCCCGTCGACATCGGCCTCGGTGCGCAGGCAGACATCAACCCCGAGCTTCTCGAGCTGGCGCTCGAAAAAGAGGACAATCTCTTCGAAGTTCTCGCGCTTCGGCGTCCTGGTGATCAGATTGACCTGGCCCCCGAGCCGCGCGCACTTCTCAATGAGTGTGACATCATGGCCCCGTTCCGCAGCGGTTCTGGCGGCTTCCATGCCTGCCGGGCCGCCACCGACCACGACCACCTTCCTGGACTTGTCTGCTCGATCCAGAGTGGACCACTCGGCCTCACGCCCAGTCACCGGGTTGTAGATGCAGCCCACTCCCAGACCAAGATAGATGTGGCCGACACAGCTTTGTGTGCAGGCGATGCAGGGACGAATGTCCTCGGTGCGTCCTTCCCGCACCTTGTTCGGAAAGTGCGGGTCGGCGATCAGCGTGCGCGCCATGCCGATGATGTCAGCCTTGCCTTCGCTCAGGATGCGGTTCGCGACCCCGGGTGAGTCGATGCGACCCGTGCCGACGACCGGCAGGGAGACAGCAGCCTTGATCGCCGCCGGCAGGTAGTCGAAATGTCCGGGTTCATAGTAGTAGCTCGGCCAGTGGACCCGTCCGCTGCGGGGGTTCGGCACGATGCCCTGCCACATGTTGAAGTAATCGATCCTGCCGCGTGCTTCGAGCAGCCTGGCGAGTTCAACATGATCCTTGAGCGTCAGACTGTACTCGACGAGATCGTCGTAGAAGCGCACACCCAACAGCCGATCGGATCCGAGCTCACCGCGAACGGCCGCAATCACCTCGTCGAGGAAGGTCATCCGCTCGTCAAGCGTGCTGCCGCCGTACCTGTCATCGCGGCGGTTGCCATGAGCGTGCAGGAAGTTCGTGAACAGGTAGTCCATACCAATGGAGAGCTCGATTCCGTCGAGGCCTCCACGAACCACGCGGACGGTTGCGGATCGAAACATCTCCACCACACCTTCGACCTCTGCGGTCGACATCGCGTGCGGCATCAGCTGGGGCGATGCAAAATCAGGTGCCGGGACGGCTGATGGCGCGTTGATATTGCGTCCAAGGTACCCCACGGAGTCGGACACGCGGCGACCCCTGTGTCCCATCTGGGACAAAAGCGGCACATCATGGGCGTGGGTCGCATCGGCCATTCGCCGGAACACGTCGATGATCCGGTCGTCGTAGTTCGCCAGCGAGAGCGAGGCCTCGCCGTCATAGTGCGGCACCGTATGCCCGGTCACAATGATGCCGGAGCCGCCCTTGGCCCGCTCACGGATGTATTCGACATACTGGTCGGTCGGCAGGCCCTGTCCGGTCTGGAAATGTGCGGCATGACCGGTGTTCATGATCCGGTTCTTGATCGTGTAGCGGCCGATTTCGAGTGGTTTGAACAGTTCGGAAAACGGCTCGCTCACGTCGCGCACTCCTGTATGTCGCATCTTCCGAGCACTCAGCGTCGCCGGACGATGCTGTCAACCGGGCGGACCAATGTGGTCCTTCCTCCGGAACCATTCCCGCGCACGAGGCTTGCTGGCAGCAGACATGTTCCCCCACATGCGGTTCGAGGTGCAACACCACCAGCCCGAGGTACAAGACCGCAGGTGGCGGGAAGCCGTGCCCTGCCCACAAGGTGTTGCATGAGGGCCAGGTGATGGCCACAGCCTCGGCGATCGATCCGGGGGATGTCCGCACCCAGGAGGACCGATACGCCATGGCGTGTACGCTGCTGGCCCAGGCGGCACGGGACCTTTCGATGAGCCGCCAGCTCCCGGAAAAACTGCAGGCGCCAGAGAGGGGAGCAGCAGCGGCTGCGCGATCAGGGTCCGACCGACGACTAGCTGAACAGAAGCTCCGGCAACCAGAGGGCGACGGATGGCATGAATGTCGTGATCATCAGCGTCGGCAGCCAGGCAAAGACGATCATGATCAGCACCGGCTTCATCATCTGGTTGACCGGCGCGCCGGTAACCCTGGCGCCGAGATAGAGGAGCGGCGCGGTCGGCGGGGTGATGTTCGCCATGCCGAGATTGACGCCGAGCACGGCGGCGAAGTGGATTGGATCCATCCCCACGCTGGTCACGATGGGGAGCAGCAGGGGTGCGGAGAGCAGAAGCCCGCTGATGTCGTCCATCACCATGCCGATGAGGATCATGACAAGGTTCACCATCAGCAGGATGACGATGGGATTGTCCGAGACGGAGAAGACGAGAGACTTCGCAAGGCCCGGTATGTCCTCGAAGATCAGGAACCGGCTGACGATGACCACCATGAACACCATCACCATCACGACGCCGATGGTGACGGACGCCTCGCGGATTCCCTGCCAGAAGTTATGCCGGTTGAGTCCCTTGTAGACGAAGAAACCGATGGGAATGGCATAGATGACGGCCACCCCTGCCGCTTCGGTCGGAGTCATGACCCCGCCATAGATACCGCCGAGAATGAACCCGGGCATGAGGAGCGCCGGGAACGCGCGCCACGAGCGCACCCCGAGCTCCCGCCCGAAGCGCTGCGGTCTCTCGGCGAGCCTGAGATCCGGGAAGTTGCGCACGAGGTAGAAATTCACGATGCACAGGAGCACCACGAGGATGAGGCCCGGCACCACGGTGGAGAGAAAGCACTTGAGCACCGACTGCTGGGTGACCCAGGCATAGAGGATCTGCGAGGCGCTCGGTGGAATGAGGAGGCCCAGCGGACACGCGCTCACGATCAGCGCGGCCGCGGTGCCTTCGGGGTAGTTCGCCCTGCGCAGGTGCGGCATCATGATCGAGCCGATGCAGGTAAGCGTCGCCGCTGCACTGCCCGAGATGGAGCCAAAGACCGCGCAGGCGACCACGGCCGCCGCGCTCAGTCCGCCGCGCAGCCGTCCGACAATCAACTGGATCAGGTCAACGAGCGGCGCCGCGATCTTGCCCCGCTCCATGATGCTGCCCGCGAGAATGAAGAGCGGGATGGCGAGCAGGATCACGGTGTTCAGCTTCCAGTGCCCGGCCGGAAGGAAGCCGGAGATATCGTGTCCGCCGAATATGGCGATGAGAATGAGGACCGCGCCAAACGCCATCGGGACCGAAACGCCGATAACCAGCAGCAGGCACAGGAGCACCAGGCACGAGAGGATCAGCATATCAATCGTCCCGCGCGGGCAGGCTGACGGTGTCACCGTCTCCCGCCTCCGCCGCCGCGGTCTCCGGCACGCGGCGCAGCCTGCAAAGCACGTAGAGTCGGAGTGCGCTGTAAAACGACATCAGGCCGAATCCGAAGATCAACGCGAGCCGGGGGACGAGGAAGGGGATCTTCAGCGCGATCGTGGCCTGCCAGTAGGGATAGGACGCGATCTCGTCGCGGATGGCGAGAGCCGCCCAGTAGAGCGCCGCCAGGCTCACGAGCAGTTCTATCGTGCAGACGAGGACCGCGCGCAACCAGCGAAGCCGTTCATCGTCCGTCAGGTAGCTCAGCAGATCGGCGCTGACATGGCTGTTCTCGTAGGTCCCCATGGCGCTTGCCATGAAGTAGAGCCAGAAGCAGATAATGAGCAGCCATTCCTCATAGGCGAAGAGGTCCGCTCCGAACCCGTATCTCAGGATGACGACGCAGAAGAACGTGGCTGCCATGATGAGGCTTGCCGCGCAGACAAATGCGCCCTTTATGGCGAGCAGCAGGCGCACCGGGCCTCGAACCGCCGCCGGGACGTGCTCGATGATCTGGGTCATGGGTCTACCGAAGCGGCTGCCGGGGCGATACGCACGTCCGGGCGAAGCACGGAGGCTGGCCTCGCCTGTCCTACAGGGAGGGCGGGGAAGGCGTCGCCGGACGCCTTCCCCGTCAGCTTCGGGATCAGGTTACCTGTCGTTACGCAGCCGGTCGACGATTTCCTTGCCGACAAGCTCTTCGACTGCAGGCCACACCGACGCCTTGATATGGTCGGCGATCGCGCCCCGCTCGGCGTCGGAAAGCTCGAGGACCTCCCAGCCCGCCTCCTTGATCTTGCCGACATAGCCTTCGTCATTGGCCTGGGCCCAGTCCGTGAACGACGCCGCAGCCCTGTCCACCGCGGCCTGAACGGCGGCACGCTGCATGTCGTCGAGCTTTTCCCAGGTCCTCTTCGACGCGTAGTAGGTCGAGGCCTCGACAAAGGCGTTGTAGGGGACGAAGTACTTGCCGACATCGCTCTGGGTGAAGAAGGTGTAGGTCGCCTGCGGCGTGCAGCAGATGGCGCCGTCCACCGCGCCCGACTGCACGGCAGCGAATACCTCGGCCCAGTTCATCGTGGTGGTCTTGAACCCGATGGCCTCCGTCGTGTCCTTTGCAACCTGCGAACTCCAGACACGAATGTGGATGCCCTTGTCCCCGATGGTTGCGTGATTATCGGGCTTCTTGGTCGAAACCACCCCGATAAACCCTTCGGCAACATTGCCGAGGAACTTGAGGCCGAGCCGGTCGAGGGTCTCCGCCATGATCTGCGAGTAGGCGGAGTCCTTGGTTCCGTAGACGCGCTTGAGTTCCTCCCAGGACCCGACGAGGAACGGCAGGGAGTTGATCTCGAGGACCGGATCCTTGTGCGCATAGACGAAGGCATGCACGAGGTCGACATTGCCGCGAATTGTATCCTCAAGCCACTAGTGTCCCAACGTTTGCGGGCGACTGCCTGATAAGGTGTTGATTTTATTGTAATTAAAGTTAATTTTGGCTGTTACCGACTTGAACTGTCCCACTCGATCCCGCACCGTGAAGCCTCTTTTCTCAAGGCAAGGTGGTATCGAGGCATGTATACTGGAAAACTGGTGTTCACTCAGATCATGGATCACCTGCCATGGCACAAGTTCCGCCAGTTCGTCCAACACTATGACGGCAATCGAAAGATCAAATCCTTTACATGCAATGATCAATATCGATGTATGG
>MPMT01000084.1 GCA_002238645.1 Alphaproteobacteria bacterium bin52
GAAGAGCCTCCCTGCGGTTTCGTCGATCCTCCCCGGTGTTTCTCGACGGACCGCACCCGCCCTCCCGGCCACGTCGCGGCGGGGAGCGGTCTCGCGGTTGCTTTCGGCCCGTTCCCGGAGCTGGGCGTGGCAGGGCGGGGGCTGTGCTTCGGGGGTGCGGTCCTGCCGCCGCCCTGCCGTTCTCCCTGCCGGTGGCAGCCGATTCCCGGCCTGGAGATGCGTGTGCGAACCGGTCATGCGGCCGCTCCCGAACATGACGAATACCCTACGGAAACGGAACGGAGATCGCGAGGACATGGCCCCGCTCTCCACCACTTCGCTACCATCCCGTCGCTTGCGGTCGTCCCGGTTCGTGCATAAACCGGCCCGGGAGGGGCGGCAAGCGCCGTGACCGCGGAGCGTCAGCGTGGCGAGGAAGGCCATGACACCCAGGCTGTTTGTCCAGGCCGGTCTCGCAACCGGTACCGTGCTCCCGCTCCCGGCGGACCAGGGACATTACCTGCGCACGGTCCTGCGGCTCTCCGCCGGCGCCGAGCTCGCCCTGTTCAACGGCCGCGACGGGGAATGGCGGGCCACGATTACCGCCGCAGGGCGCGCCGGGGTAGAGGTGACGCCCGTTTGCCGGACCCAGGAGCAGGCGGCCGGACCGGATATCTGGCTTCTCTTCGCGCCGCTGAAGCGCTCGCCGATCGACTTCGTGGCCCAAAAGGTCACCGAACTCGGCGCCGATGTGCTGTGGCCGGTCATTACCCGCCATACCGCCGTACGGCGCGTCAACCTGCGGCGTCTGCGCAGCAACACCGTCGAGGCGGCGGAACAGTCCGGCCGGCTCACCGTCCCGGAAGTCCGGGAACCGACCGCCCTTGCCGACGTGCTGGGGCAGTGGCCGGACGGGCGCGTGCTGTTCTTCTGCGACGAGCCCGGGGCCGGCGGGCCGGCCCGTCCCGCCTTTGCCGCCGCGGCCGGCCGACCGGCCGGGCTGCTGGTTGGACCGGAGGGCGGGTTCGCCCGTGACGAACTTGACGCAGTGGGCAATCGTGCCGATGTTTGCCGCGTCAGTCTGGGGCCTCGAATCCTTCGCGCCGACACTGCCGCCCTGGCGGCACTCGCGTGCTGGCAGGCGCTCGCCGGTTCCTGGACCGATGCCCCCTGGGCACCGAAGACCTGAAGCCCGGTTCCGGACCGGACGAGACCCGAAACCCGTGATCACCCACAAAGGCCGAATGCATGTCACGACCCCCTGATGAAGCGGGTGCACCGATCGAGAGCAGAACTCAGCTGGTCGAGGACCTGGAGTCGGGCTGTACGCGACCGGAGGACTGGCGCATCGGCACCGAGCACGAGAAGTTCGCCTTCCGCCTGTCCGATACCCGCCGGGTGGCTTACGACGGGCCGGACGGCATCGGTGCCATTCTCGCCGGCCTGACCCGCTTCGGCTGGGAGCCGGTGCGCGAGCGCGATGCCATCATCGCGCTCACCCAGGGCGGTTGCGCGATCACGCTGGAACCCGGCGGGCAGTTCGAACTGTCGGGAGCACCGCTCGAGAACATCCACCAGACCTGTGACGAGGTGAACGAGCATCTGATCCAGGTCCGCCAGGTCTGCGGCGAGCTCGGCATCGGCATGCTCGGACTGGGCTTCGACCCGGTGTGGCGCCGCGACGACGTCCCGTGGATGCCGAAGGGCCGCTACGCCATCATGCGCCGATGGATGCAGGAGAAGGGCTCGCTCGGCCTCGACATGATGCTGCGGACCTGCACCGTGCAGACCAACCTCGACTTCCTGGACGAGGCCGACATGGTGGAGAAGTTCCGGGTCAGCCTCGCCCTGCAGCCGGTGGCGACCGCGCTGTTCGCGAACTCGCCGTTCCGCGAAGGCGCCCCGACCGGACTTCTCAGCGCCCGTTCCCATGTCTGGACCGACACCGACCCCGACCGGTGCGGCATCCTGCCGTTCGTGTTCGAACCGGGTTTCGGCTTCGAGCGGCATGTCGACTACATCCTCGATGTGCCCATGTACTTCGTCTACCGCGACGGCATCTACCACGATGTCGCCGGCGCCTCGTTCCGCGACTTCATGGCGGGCAGGCTGCCCGGGTTCGAGGGACAGTTCCCTCACATGGGCGACTGGGCCGACCACATGACCACCAACTTCCCCGAGGTCAGGCTGAAGAAGTACCTGGAGATGCGCGGGGCCGACAGCGGTCCGCACCGCACTATCTGTGCCCTGTCCGCCTACTGGGTCGGCCTGCTGTACGACGATGCCTCGCAGTCGGCGGCCTGGGAACTGGTGCGCGACTGGACCACGGAGGAACACGAGATGCTCCGCCGCGATGTCCCTGCACGAGGGCTCGCCACGCCGTTCAGGGACGGCACCCTGCAGGACATCGCCCGGACCACGGTATCGCTCGCCCATGACGGGCTTCGGCGCCGGGCACGGCTGGATGCCGCCGGCAACGACGAGACCGGCTATCTCGAGCCGCTCAGGCAGGTAGCCCAGAGCGGCGTCACTCCGGCCGAGACCCTGCTCGAGGCCTATCGCTCTCGCTGGAACGGATCGGTGGACCCGATCTGGGAGGAGATGCGGTACTGAGAGGACGTCCGGGGACGCGGTTGGCGATCCGCAAACCCCGCTCCGTTGCGCCATGTGCTGACTTCTTGTTCGAAACACGTGGCGTTCACGAAGGCGGACCCTGCTTCGGCAGCCCCGACTGAGAGGTTGCCGGGCCCGCGGGGTGCGCGTGGAACACGAGCGCCGGTCCGAACGCGACCCGCCTCACCCGGCGCCGCGGACAGGCACCGGCGCGCGCCTTGCCGGCGGATGCCCGGCGGGGCGTGAAACCGGCCGGACGCCGGCGGACTTTCCCTGTGAACGCCCTACCGGGTCACTTCGGTGCCGCCGACGGTGACGCCGCGCATCTTTACCGTCGGCTGGCCGACACCGACCGGCACGCCCTGCCCGTCCTTGCCGCAGGTTCCGATCCCGTCATCGAGCTTCATGTCGGTGCCGATCATCGATATCCGGCCCATGACGTCGGGACCGTTGCCGATCAGGGTCGCACCCTTGACCGGCGCCGTGACCCTGCCGTCCTCGATCAGGTAGGCCTCGCTGGCGGAGAACACGAACTTGCCTGACACGATGTCGACCTGTCCGCCGCCGAAGTTCACCGCATACAGACCCCTCTTCACCGAGCGGACGATCTCGTCCGGGTCGTGCTCGCCCGCCATCATGAAGGTGTTGGTCATCCGCGGCATCGGGTGGTGGGCATAGCTCTGGCGCCGTCCGTTGCCGGTGGCCGGCACACCCATGAGCCGGGCATTCTGCCTGTCCTGCATGTACCCGCAGAGGATTCCGTCCTCGATCAGCACGTTGCGCCGCGCCGGGGTCCCCTCGTCGTCGACGGTGAGCGAGCCGCGCCGGTCGGGCAGGGTGCCGTCATCGACCACCGTCACCCCCCTGCTGGCGACCTGCTTGCCGACCATGCCCGAAAACGTCGATGTCTGCTTGCGGTTGAAGTCGCCCTCGAGCCCGTGTCCGACCGCCTCGTGCAGCATCACGCCCGGCCAGCCCGGCCCGAGCACCACCTCCATCTCCCCGGCGGGCGCCGGTCGGGCATCGAGGTTGACCAGGGCGATCCTGAGCGCCTCGTCGACCTGGGCCTGCCAGCACCCGGCATCGAGGTACCGGTCATAGGCGATGCGCCCGCCGGCACCGGACGACCCGCTTTCCATCCTCTCGCCGTCCGCCACGACCACGGAGACGTTGAGACGAACCAGCGGACGGATGTCCGCAACCCGGTGACCACCGGCGCGCAGGATCTGCACCGCCTGCCAGGACCCCGCCAGCGAGGCGGTCACCTGGCGTACCCTGGGGTCACGGGACCGGGCGTAGGCATCGATCTCCTGCAGCACCGCGACCTTGCGGGCAAAGCCGACCCTCCGGATCGGGTTCTCGCCGGTGTAGAATGCCTGGTTGGTTCCCTCGGGATCGGCGCTCGCTGTCCCGCCGTGACCGGCATGAACCGCGCGTACCGTCTCGGCCGCCCGGCGCAGGGCATCCTGCGAGAGCACGGTCGCGTGCGCGAAGCCGCGGGTCTCGCCGGCGATCGCACGCAGGCCGAAACCGACGTTGGTGTCGAACGAGGCATGCCTGAGCCGCCCGTCATCGAAGGCGAGCGCCTCGCTCTGGCGGTACTCGAGGAAGAGTTCGCCGTCGTCGGCCCCGGAGAGTGCGTCATCGACCAGCTGCCCGACCAGGACCCTGTCGAGCCCGGCGCGATCGTAGAACAGTTCGTCGGTCAAGGAGAGATCGGTCATGGCGCACACCTGCCGGCGGGAAAGGAACGGGACCCCAGCATAGGGCTCGGGCGATGTGGCTGTCAGCAGCGGTGTGAATCGCTGCCGCCGGGACCGACTCCTGCCTTGTGACCGGCGCGTCGGCGGAGTAGTGTCCGGCCCGACATCACGGTTGGTGGAGTCCCCGAGGTCCGGACCTGCAACGGCGACCGCGGGACGGGTGACAGGAGGCAAAGCAGGCGAGATGACGCTACTTCGAGATGTGGGTGCGATGGCCGCAAGGCTGTCCGGACTTGCCCTTGTGATATGCCTTGCGGCTGTCGGTCTGGCCGAGGCGGGACAGCCGCAGCCGTGGCAGCTGGGAACCCAGGCGCCGAGCACGGTCGTCGCCGAGGATGTCATGGTGTTCCACGATTTCCTGCTGTGGCTGATCTTCGCCATCGCGATCTTCGTGCTGGCGCTGATGGTCTACGCCTGCATCAGGTTCCGCGCCTCCCGCAACCCGAACCCGACCAGGACCACCCACAACACCGTGATCGAGATCCTGTGGACCGCCGTGCCCGTCCTGATCCTGGTGGCAATTGCCGTCCCGTCATTCCGGGTCCTCTACTACGCCGAGAAAACCGAAAACCCGGACATGACCATCAAGATCACGGCGAACCAGTGGTACTGGACCTACGAGTATACGGACGAGGACCTGGTCTTCGACAGCTACATGCTGGAGGAGGAGGACATCGATCCGGCGACCCAGACCTACCTGCTGGACGTGGACAACCCCCTGGTCGTGCCCACCGGAAAGAAGATCCAGCTCCTTGTGACCAGCAACGACGTCATGCACTCCTTCTTCCTGCCGTCCGCCGTGGTCCAGACCTACGCCATTGCCGGACGGGTCAACGAGGGGTGGATGTCGCTGACCAGGGAAGGCATGATCTACGGCCAGTGCAATCAGGTCTGCGGTATCAACCACTCAGCCATGCCGATCGCGGTCCAGGCCATGGCAGCGGAAGCCTATGAGACGTGGCTCGAGGACGCGAAGGTCCGGTTCGCGGCCGCGCCGGCGCCGATTCGGATCGCGGCCGGCACGTCATACGAGTAGCAGTCGGGGATTGAAGCCATGAGCGCGGCACACGCACACGAGGAAGAGCACGGCTACGGAGCTCACGGTGCCCCCAGGGGATTCCTGCGGTGGCTGTACTCGACCAACCACAAGGACATCGGCACGATGTACCTGATCTTCGCCGTGGTCGCGGGACTGATCGGCGGAGCCATCTCGATCTACATGCGGATGGAACTCGAGAACCCGGGTGTCCAGTACATGGCCGACGGACATGTCTGGAACGTTTACGTTACCGCCCACGGACTGATCATGGTGTTCTTCGTGGTCATGCCGGCGCTGATCGGCGGGTTCGGAAACTGGTTCGTCCCGCTGATGATCGGCGCGCCGGACATGGCGTTCCCGCGCATGAACAACATCAGCTTCTGGCTGCTGATCCCGGCGTTCCTGCTGCTGTTCCTGTCCATGTTCGCCGACGGCGGCGCCGGGGTGGGCTGGACGATCTACCCACCGATGTCCAGCAAGCTCGGCACGCCGGGCCCGTCCATGGACATGGCGATCCTGTCACTGCACCTTGCCGGCGCCTCCTCGATCCTGGGTGCCGCCAACTTCATCACCACCATCTTCAACATGCGCGCGCCCGGCATGACGCTGCACAAGATGCCGCTGTTCGCATGGTCGATCCTGGTCACCGCGTTCCTGCTGCTGCTGTCGCTGCCGGTGCTGGCCGGCGCGATCACCATGCTGCTGACCGACCGCAACTTCGGGACCAGTTTCTTCGAGCCCGCCGGCGGCGGTGACCCGATCCTGTTCCTGCACCTGTTCTGGTTCTTCGGGCACCCCGAAGTCTACATCATGATCCTGCCGGCCTTCGGCATCGTCAGCCATGTGGTGGCAACCTTCTCGCGCAAGCCGGTGTTCGGCTACCTCGGCATGGCCTATGCCATGGTCGCGATCGGGTTCATCGGGTTCATCGTCTGGGCCCACCACATGTACACGGTCGGTCTCGACGTCGACACCAAGGCGTACTTCACCGCCGCGACCATGGTCATTGCGGTCCCCACCGGAGTGAAGATCTTCTCGTGGATCGCCACCATGTGGGGCGGCTCCATCACCTTCCGGGTGCCGATGATGTGGGCGCTCGGCTTCATCTTCCTGTTCACGGTCGGCGGCGTGACCGGCGTCGTGCTTGCCAATGCCGGCGTCGACCTGATGCTGCACAACACCTACTACGTGATTGCGCACTTCCACTACGTGCTGTCCCTGGGCGCAGTGTTCGGCATCTTCTGCGGCTTCTATTACTGGTTCGCCAAGATGACCGGGTACAACTACAACAGCCTGCTGGCCCGGATTCATTTCTGGATGACCTTCATCGGGGTCAATCTCACCTTCTTCCCCATGCATTTCCTGGGTCTTGCCGGCATGCCGCGCCGCTACATCGATTACCCCGAGGCGCTGCACGGCTGGAACCAGATCGCATCGTGGGGCGCCTATCTCTCCGGAATCGGGACCCTGGTGTTCGTCTGGCTGATCATCGAGGCCTTCCAGAAGAAGCGGAATGCGGGGAACAACCCGTGGGGTGAGGGAGCGTCGACGCTCGAATGGACACTGTCCTCGCCGCCACCGTTCCATACCTACGAGGACCTGCCGCGAATCAGGTAAGTCGTCGGGCGGCCGCGGCCGCCCCGTGCAGGAAGGGGTTGTGCCCGTGTCCGACACGTTAATCGGAACCGGACTGGCCGAGCGGGATCCGGCGGAGGGCGCCGCCTCGCCCGGCGATTTTCTCGCCCTGCTCAAGCCGCGGGTGATGTCGCTGGTGGTGTTTACCGGCCTTGTCGGCCTGTACCTCGCGCCCGCGACCCCTCACCCTGTGATCGCGGCCATCGCGGTCCTGTGCATCGCGGTCGCCGCGGGAGCGTCGGGCGCCATCAACATGTGGTACGACCGCGACATCGACGCGGTCATGACCCGTACCCGCGACAGGCCGATCCCGGCAGGCCGGGTGGCGCCGGAAGAGGCTCTCGCCTTCGGGGTGGTGCTCGGCGGCGGCAGCGTCATGGTCATGGGTCTCGCCGTCAACTGGCTCGCGGCCGCGCTGCTGGCCTTCACCATCGCCTTCTACGTTCTCGTCTACACCGTCTGGCTGAAGCGGCGCACGCCGCTGAACATCGTGATCGGCGGCGCGGCCGGCGCCCTGCCACCGGTGGTCGGCTGGGCGGCGGCCGCCGGGACGGTCTCGATCGACGCGCTGGTGCTGTTCGCCATCATCTTCATGTGGACACCTCCGCATTTCTGGGCGTTGTGCCTGTACCGCTGCGCCGACTACCGGGCGGCCGGGGTGCCGATGCTGCCCCTGGTCTCGGGTACCGCCGCGACCGGACGGCAGATCGTGATCTACAGTGTGATCCTGGCGCCGCTGGGCGTCGCACCGTCGCTGGTGGGGACCGTCGGCCTGCTGTACGCGGTGGTGGCAACCGTGCTGGGCATCCTGTTCGTGTTCCAGGCAGTCCGGGTTGCCCTTGAGACGACCGAACGCAGGTGCCGGCAGCTGTTCGGTTTCTCGATCGTCTACCTGTTCCTGCTGTTCGCCGTCCTCGTGGTCGACCGGGCGATCGGTGCGCCGGTGCTGACCCTCCCCGTGCCGTGACCGCCATGTCCAGCAACGACCCCCGGCCGGTGTCGGCGGACAGCTTCAGGCGCCGGAAACGCAGCCGCAACTTCGCCATCCTGGTCGCGATCCTCGCCTGCTGCGCCCTGTTCTACCTGATCACCATCGTGCGGATGATGTGAGATGGCGGAACTGGCAACGGTCCATGCCAGACCGGCCCGGCGCAACAGCAGGACGCTGCTGGTCCTGGTGCTGCTGGTCGCCGGGATGACCGGTCTCGCCTATGCCTCGGTGCCCCTGTACCGGCTGTTCTGCCAGGTCACGGGCTACGGCGGAACCACGCAGCGCGCCGACGCCTTCGCCGGCCCCGGCGGCGGACAGGCGTTGCAGGTGCGGTTCGACGCCACGGTGAACCCGGAGCTCGACTGGCGCTTCCGGCCGGCGGCGCGCTCCATGCAGCTGGCAACCGGCGAGAACGCGATCGCCTACTACGTGGCCGAAAACCTCGGCAGCGAGGCGGTGACCGGCACCGCCACCTTCAATGTCACCCCCGACCGCGCCGGGCTCTATTTCACCAAGGTCGAGTGTTTCTGTTTCACCGAACAGGTGCTGCTGCCCGGCCAGCGCGTCGACATGCCGGTGAGTTTCTATATCGATCCGGAGATCGCCGACGACCCGGATCTGGCAGACCTTGCCACCATCACCCTGTCCTATACATTCTTCCGCGCCGAGGACCAGTCGGCTGCGCGCGAGGTGGCAGGCAGGCGCGATCAGCGAGAGAGGACCCAATGAGCGGCGGACACAGTCATTCCTATCATCTGGTGGAACCGAGCCCGTGGCCGGCCGCGGGAGCCGCGTCGGCTTTCGTCACCGCAGTCGGCGCCATCATGTACATGCACGAGATGGCATTCGGCGGTGCCCTGCTGGGCCTCGGCCTGCTCGGGATCCTCGCAACCATGTGGTGGTGGTGGCGGGACGTGATCCGCGAAGCCGAGTTCCAGGGCCATCACACCCCGATCGTCCAGCTCGGCATGCGCTACGGGATGATCCTGTTCATCGCGTCCGAAGTGATGTTCTTCGTGGCATTCTTCTGGGCGTTCTTCGACGCCTCGCTCTACCCCGATACCGGGATCTGGCCGCCGGCGGACGTCGAGCCGTTCGACGCCTTCGACATCCCGCTCGCCAACACCCTGATCCTGCTGCTGTCGGGCTGCACCGTCACCTGGGCTCACGCGGCACTGCTGCAGGGCAACCGGCGCGACCTCGTCAACGGCCTCGGGATCACCATCCTGCTGGGGATAGCGTTCACGGCGCTGCAGGCCTACGAGTACGTCCATGCCGCGTTCGGTTTCACGGACGGCATCTACTCCTCGACCTTTTACATGGCCACCGGGTTCCATGGCTTCCATGTCATCGTCGGAACCTGTTTCCTGATCGTGTGCTGGTTCAGGGCCCGGGCCGGGCATTTCAAGCCCGATCACCACTTCGGGTTCGAGGCGGCAGCCTGGTACTGGCACTTCGTCGACGTGGTCTGGCTGTTCCTCTTCCTCTGCATCTACTGGTGGGGCGGCCGCTGAGCGGCCGCCGGCACCCGGTCTGCGGGAACGTAACCGCGCCAGGTGTCGTCCGGTCCCCGGAGTGCGCTCCCGCAACGGCCCTGTGACCCACGCCGTCCGGGGCCGGACTGCGCGGCCATTCTGCCACCCGCCAGCCTGCGCACCCTGCCCGGAGGCGCGGCGCCCCGGGATCGGCTCCGGCAGCGAGTGAATCAGGAGATCGTGTCGGCGACACCGGACCCGCCCGGTCCGGAGCCTGTGCCCGGCCGCGTCGGGTGGACGGCGGCGGTTACCTGCCCTGGCGGTTCGTCCGGCGGAGCAAGCGGCAGTTCAAGAACGACCCTCGCGCCGCCGAGCCCCGGGCTGTCCGTCAGTTGAAGCCTGCCACCGTAGGAACGCGCCAGGCTGTTGACATAAGGCAGGCCAATCCCGTGTCCGCCGGCGGCTGTTCCAGCGCCCCGCGCCCATGCCAGCAGCCCGTCCCTGTCCTCGCCCGGAAAACCGGGGCCATCGTCCTCGATGGCAATGCGCGCCACGCCGTTCGCGCCGGACAGTTCCAGCACCACCCTCCCGCGCGACCATGCTCCGGCGTTCCTCAGCAGATTTCCGACCATCTCCGAAACGTCGTCTGCCAGGACACGGACCGGCAGGCTGCTGACCGTGGTGCCCTCGATGGCAAAGGTCCGGTTTCCATATCGGCGGGACATGAAGATCCGGAACCGTTCGACGGCGGGGACGATGT
The DNA here is from genome assembly GCA_002238645.1 of Alphaproteobacteria bacterium bin52. GTDB lineage: Bacteria > Pseudomonadota > Alphaproteobacteria > Thalassobaculales > Thalassobaculaceae > Bin52. The sequence continues at coordinate 10,256 of MPMT01000084.1, forward strand.
CGGTCACCGGAACCGGGCCCGTCCGTCGCTGGGAGACAATGGTGTTGAGACGCTTGGTCAGCATGTCGCGCATGCGCTCGACGCTGTGCTGCAGCTCGGCCTTGTCTTCCTCGGAAACCGCCCTGAAATCCATCAGCAGGATGTCGCCAAGCATGTGGTTCAGGGAATGCATGAAGCCGCCCTGGCTGACTTCCTCCGACCGCATCGCGTCCTGCATGGCGTCCAGCGTCGTGCGGATCTGCCGATGCATGTCCTGTTCCCAGTTCCGGGTCTCGTCGAGCGCGACGAGAAACCGGTTGATCCGTTCGGCGAGCACGCGGACTTCCTCCGGATCCTGCTGACTTCGATCAACCGTCTCGCCAATCCTGCCGCTGAGGCGGCCCACATCCCGCGTCACCCGTGCCAACGGCCGGAGCTGGTGGAAAACCGCCGCGCGCGTGGTCACGAACAGCAGCAGCATGGCGACCACTGCAACCCCGATGAGGTCGATCCTGAAATCCGTGATTTCCCGACGGTACGGCGCATAGTCGAGGAGCACGTGATAGCTGAGCGGATAGGCGTAGTACCTCGGCCTCGCCGGATCACCGGGCGAATATCCCGACCCGTGCGCAATGGGCCGGGCCAGTCGGTGCGGAACGGTCTCGACCGACTGGTAGACCTCGCGAACCCCGTCCGCTCCGTCGACGGAGACAACCCCTTCACGGGTTTGCCCGGGGGTGCCGGGCCGGGGCAACAGGCCAGATCCCCGCCCGCCGGAATCCCACAGGACCGAACCTTCCGCCCCGATCCAGGCTGACCTCCCCGGTTCGAGAAAGGCCGCCGCCGCTTCGGGCGGTACCACGACGCGAACCTCCCCGCTGTCGACGATGGCCGCAAGCCTTGTGCGGGAGACCAGCTGGACCCGGAGAGTGCGGGCTTCCAGGGCCGCCCTGTCCGACACCATGCGCTGATGCCTCTGGTCGACCAGCACGATCGCAACGACGATTGCCGCGAGAAAGATGGCGGACGCGACAACGACAACCCGGTCCTGCAGGCGTTTTCCGAACATCGTGAAACCTTCAGCCGGCAAGATCGAGGTTCACCGGCCTGCCGCACGCGCATGGGCGAAGGCACGCCGTCTCCGTGTCAGCTGCTCAGCCCGGCCCGGTCCCGCCGGGAAGATCGTTCAGACAGTATCCCCTGATTTCCGGGACGTGGCGGATCGGACTGAAGGTCTGGTCCGGATCGAGCAGCCTTCGCAGCTTCGAGACCAGGTTGTGGACGTTGTTCGCACTTGCCGACCGTGTGGAAGGCCACACATGCGCGACGATTTCGTTCGTCGACACAGTGCCCCCGGTCATCAGCAGGTACTTCAGGAGACGGAATTCCATGGCCGGCAGATCGACCTTCCTGCCGTGGACCCGGACCTCCGCCCGGATCACGTCCAGTTCTATGGGACCGTGCCGGAGAACCGTGCCATCCAGTGACTGGGTGCGGCGCTGCGCTGCCTGGATCATCGCATGCAGGCGTATCAGCAGGATCGTCGGCAGGTACGGCTTGGTGACGAATTCGTTGCCGCCGGCCTCGAAGACCTGCACCTCTGTCTCGACATCGTTGCGCAACGTCATCACCAGGACCGGAAAGTGGTGACGGCGCAGCCGCCGGAACTGTCCGATCAGCTCGAGGCCTTCCATGCGGGTTGGCGGATTGGTCAGGTGCAGGTCGACGATCGCGGCGGCGTAGTCGTAGACCCGAGCGAAGTCGAGCGCCTCGTCAGCGGTCGCTGCCGCATCGACAACATAGCCCCGGTCCTCGAGGAGCCTTTCGGTTCTTTCGCGCTCGAGGGCCTGGTCTTCAACCAGAAGGATCTTCATGTGACCGTCATGCCCGCTGTTGCGCCCGGTCCGGGCACCGTGTGCGCCTGTGCCGCGATACCCGCGTTTCGCCGACTCCGCCGGCCCGGTCCGCCGGAACGACCGGGCGGCGCCGGCGCATGGGAATCGGGTTCCGGGACCGGTTTCATGCTCAGCAACTGTCCCGTCCGACTGCGACATCGATCACGTATCCGTCCGGCAGTCTCAGGCGGACAATGAAGTGCGCGCCGTCCGTGCTGACCGACAGGGCCTGTCCGCCAAACCGGCTTGCGGCGATCTGTGCGGCGTCGGCAGGCGAGCAGGGTCCGGCGACCGCCTGGTCCGGGCAGAGCGCGAGGAGGACACCGATCAGCGGAATCGCGAAGACCGCGGTCCTGATCGCACCGCAGTGTCTGTGGAGGCAGCAGAGTGCCGATGGCATCATCATCTCTCCCCGGGCCGTCGCAGGCCCTCCCCCCCGCATGGTAGCGGCATGCGGGAACGTTGCGTAGTGACCGCCGTTCCGGCCGGTTGCAGGGCTGGCGGGGCCCGGTCTCTCCAAGGCGGGACGGTCATGCCCGACATTTCGAGGTCAGGGCACCCGTCATCCCGGACCGGGCAGTCGCCGACAGGCATTGTCCCGGACCGGAACGACGCTCCGCGCCCTCGCAGTCCACACGGTCAACGGCCACGGCCGTGTGAATGCGGGTGACGATGATGGTGGGCAAACGGCCAGTGCCAGTGCCAGCCCAGCCGCCCGTGCCAGTGCCAGAACACGCCCGGATGCGGTCGCCGGTGCGGCTTCCGGTGCCAGCGAGGGCCGGACCAGGGCCCGCGCCATCCGGGATGCGGGTGCGGGTGCCCGCGCCATCCCTGACGCGGGTGCGGGTGCGGGTGCCCGCGCCAGTGCCCGCCGTGGAATCTGTGCCTGTTCCGCTCGCGGTGTCCGCGCTGGGCCTCTTGCTGTTCCCCGCGAACCAGGAACTTCACCGGCACCGAGGGGTTCGGCCCGCCGGCGGGCTGCACGTGTGCGTCGGAAGGCGCGTATCCCCTGTCGCACCGGGATGCAAGCGCCCGTTGCGCGATTTCGCGGTGACCGGTTCTGTGGTCCCGTGACTGGTTCCCTCCGACCAGAAGGGTGTCCGCGCCGACGTGAAGCGTCTCGCCGGGCAACGCCGAAGCGTGCCCGCACCCAGCCGCCGACGACGCCTGCGCGCTGCCGACAACCAGACCGAGAACCAGTATGTTCCTTGCTGCGAACTTCATGAGTGACGTACTCCCGATTACCGGATCCACGTCAGCAAGCGTATCGGGACCGGCCCCGCTTGTTCGGACGCCGGCCACCCGATCGTCTCTCGTCGTGCCGAAATTTTCCTTAAGTCCTGCAACGTCACCCCGAAATGCGCGGTCTCTGGCACGCCACGGATGGCGGTACGCTCGCGGCGGCTCACCGGGCCGGAGGGCGTGAGGTCACGTCCCTGGCCGGTTGCGGTATTGCCGTGCGCCGATGGTCTGGACGGAATGCGGGTGACCGTCAGGCGCGACGTCAGCGATCCGCGCTCGCTGGACCGCCAGTGGTGGACAGGGTGCGTTTCACCATCGGGAAAGATGGTGAGGATGTGCCGGGCATCGAAGTCGCTTGAGGCGAATGCCCCGGTGTCACGCGACCCCCGGCGACCGATGCGCGCCTGCGCTTCTCGAAGCCCGCACCAATCGCGAGGCGGAATCGAAGGCCGGGATGGACGGCGGAGCCCACCGCGGGATACGCACGGTCCCGACCGACGTCCCCGCTTCGGACCGTCCGCCGTGGCAGGCTGAGCACCCGGCAATGCCTGCCGGACACCGCCCGGGACGCCAGGCTCCTGACCACCTGATGGCACGCGATTGCCCGGCCTGTGGCTCATGGCTTCGCCCGGCAATCCGCGATAGCATGGCCGGACGGAACCCGGCCGGGCGGACACGCGCCAGGGCACGACGGGACGACCGGACCGGGGTCGCGAGCAATCGGCCCGGAGAGGCCGCAAGCCATGAAGGAGGCACACCATGAGGAACAGAGTGCGTGCTTTGGCGGCGATCGCCGCATCCGCAGTGGTCGCCATGGCCGCGAATTCGCATGCGGCCGATGTAACGGTCGGCTTCCAGCTCGTCTATGGGCCGTGGAAGGCGAAGATGGAGGAGCTCAAGGCCAACGGCCTCGGAGGCAAGAGCATAGAGTTCGTGAGGTTCACTTCGGGCACCGAGGTTATCAACGCCATGGCGTCGGGTTCCGTGGATATCTCGCTCAACGGCTCATCGCCGACAGCGGCGGGATACAGCCGCGGCGTCGATCTCCAGGTCGTCTACATCTACGACAACATCAACAACGCCGAGGCTCTGGTTGTCGATGACTCCATAACCGCTCCGCAGGACCTCAAGGGAAAGACGATCGCGGTTCCCTTCGGCTCCACCACCCATTTCCACATGATGTTCGCGCTCGAACAGTTCAACATCCCGACCGGGGACCTCGAGGTGCTCGACATGTCGCCGCCGGACATGGTCGCCGCCTGGGAGCGCGGAGACATCAACGGCGGGTTCGTGTGGGACCCCGCCCTCGGCCGCATGAAGGAAAAGGGCAGGGTACTGCTGACCTCCGGCGATCTCAGCAATTGGGGCAAGGCCACCTTCGACGCCATGGTGGCGCGCAAGGGCTTCACGGACGAGAACCCGGAATTCGCCTGCCAGTGGGTCAAGATGGTGTCTTCGGCCGACGCCGACTACCGCGCCAATCCCGGCGCCTACGGTCCCGGGACGGACAATGCGATGGCGATCGCAGACAGCGTTTCCGGCGACGCGGACCAGGTGGGCGGCGTGCTCGCGCTCTATGACTATCCGACGCTGGAGCAGCAGGTTTCCGCCACCTGGCTCGGCGGCGGCGTGCAGAACGCGCTGATGGCGGCGTCGGAGTTTCTGGTGGCGCAGGGCAAGCTGGACAGCGTGCTCGACGACTATTCCGACAGCGCCACGCCCCGGTTCGCCCAGATGGTGCTGGATGGCGGCTGCTGAGCGGTTTGTAGGGTGGCCCCGGCTTCAGGGCCGGGGCTGTCCGCCTCGAGCGACGTTCGTTTACCGATGACCACAGTCGTCAGTCTCGACCGCGTGACCGTCGAGTTTCCGGCGGTCGACGGCGAGGGTGTGGTCAGGGCTCTCGACACTGTGAGCCTTGAATTCCGCGACAACGAGTTCGTCGTGGCGCTCGGCGCGTCGGGGTGCGGCAAGACGACATTGCTCAATGTCATCGCGGGCTTCCTGCAGCCGACCTCGGGAAAGATCCTTCACAGGGACGAGCCGATCCGTGGCCCCGGATCGGACCGGGGCGTGGTGTTCCAGAAACACGCTCTCCTGCCCTGGCTGAACGTGCTCGAGAACACCGCATTCGGGCTGAAGCTTCAGGGCGTTGCCAGGGATGAACGGCTTTCCAGGGCCCGCGACTATCTGGCGCTGGTCGGGCTGTCTGATTTCGAGCGCTATCCGGTCTACCAGTTGTCCGGAGGCATGCAGCAGCGTGTGGGTCTTGCCCGGGCACTGACCTGCGACCCCGACATGCTGCTCATGGACGAGCCCCTGGGCGCCCTCGACGCGTTCACGCGCGAGAACATGCAGGAACTCGTACTGGATGCATGGAGCAAGACCAGGAAGGTCGTTTTCTTCATCACCCACAGCGTCGAGGAAGCCCTGTTCATGGCGACGCGGCTCATCGTGATGTCGCCGCGGCCGGGCCGGATAACGCACACCTACGACATCGACTTCAGCCGCCGTTTCTTCGAGACCGGAAACGCGAGGCAGGTCAAATCATCGCCGGAGTTCATCGCGCTTCGCGAGGAAGTCCTCTCGATCATCTACGGCGAAGAAACGGGCGACGCGCAGCCATGAAGCCCGGGCTCTTCAGGCGCCGCAGACCGCAGGCGGTCGACCAATACGGCGCACCGGGGCGAGGCTCCGGTACGTTGATCAGCGCGGTCACGATCGTCGTGCTTCTCGGGGGCTGGTGGATTGTCACCCAGCTCGGGCTGATCCGGCCCCTGTTCCTGCCTGCGCCCGAGATGGTGATTGCGAAGTTCGCCAAGATCGCCTGCACGGAGCACTACTTCGAGCGGTTGCTGGTCGCGGTTGGCGGTCTGGCCGAGGTGGAAGCAAAATGCCACGGATTCAGTGATCACACGCTCCACGAGCATATCCTCTGGAGCCTCTATCGCGTCTTCAGCGCCTTTGCCCTGGCCACCGTGACAGCGGTGCCGATCGGTATTTCGATGGGAATGAGCCGGCATGCGCGTGGCGTCTTCGATCCGCCCATCGAGTTCTACCGCCCGATCCCGCCGCTCGCCTACCTGCCGCTGACCATCATCTGGTTCGGGATCGGAGAGTCCGGCAAACTGTTCCTGATCTTCCTGGCCTGTTTCGCTCCCATCGCCATCAATGCCCGCGCGGGCGTGCGCTCCGTTTCCATCGAGCAGATCCATGCCGCCTATTCCATGGGGGCGAGCCACGGACAGGTCCTGCGCCAGGTCGTGCTCAAGGCCGCGCTTCCGGAGATCCTGACCGGCATGCGCGTCGCCATCGCATTCGGGTGGACGACCCTGGTGGCGGCCGAGATGGTAGCCGCCAAGGCGGGCATCGGCGTGATGGTGCTGAACGCCGCCAGGTTCCTTGCCACCGATATCGTGTTTCTCGGCATTATCGTCATCGGCGCGGTCGCGTTCGTCTTCGACCTCATCATGCGCCGGGTCGAAAGGGCCCTTGTTCCATGGAAGGGCAGGATGTGAATCGCCGGGCGCGCGATGCCGGGCGGTCGCCCTCCAGCATGATGCGCCAGGGCATACGGGAGTGCCGGCGGTCGCAATCGCCGTGGGCATGGCGCATTGCGATCGGCTGATTGGAAGTCGAAAGGTCGCCATCCGGAAGGAGCGGGAAGGAGAAGGCCTTCCCCTTTGCCCGAGACCATGGCCTCGGACGACCCATTCAAGCGGGGGACTTCCCTGCAACGCTCCCTTGTTGAGCGAGAGCGCGGACCGGCTTGCCATTCCGGGCTGGAAGCCGCGGGAGAGACCCACACGCCCGTCATGGAAAACCATGATGGTGCCGGATGCCGCCGGGTTCCTTGCCACCGACATCGTGTTTCCCGGCATCATCGGCGCGGTCGCGTTCGTCTTCGACCTCATCATGCGCCGGGTCGAAAGGGTCCCTGTTCCGTGAAAGGGCAGGATGTGCAGGGCCCGGGCCCGCACTATGCCGGGCGGTCGCCCTCCAGGATGATGCGCCAGAGCATGCGGGAGTACCGACGGTCGTAATCGCCGTGGGCGCGGTGCATCGTGGCGCGGTTGTCGCAGACCACCATGTCGCCCTGGCCCATCTTTAACATTTGGTTCAAAAAGTCTTTTGTAATCAGTCGGATAAGATTCCGAGTGGCACTACAAGTGGGCACTTGCAGCAGATCATCCGCGGTACAGGCGTGGCTCTGCAGTCGGGCTCAC
>MPMT01000085.1 GCA_002238645.1 Alphaproteobacteria bacterium bin52
GCATTCGAGTGCGTGGCCTGCGGCCTCGCGGATCACGCGGACCTGAACGCGGTCCGCAACATAGGGCGTCGGGGACCGGCGCTGCTGCACGGCGAGGAGCGTTCGGGCCTGCCGACTCCCGCGACCCGCGAAAAGGGGCGGAGGCCGGCGGCATGACGCTGTCAACTTTTCGATAATAGCCCCATATAGTGTGATCGACCTGTCTGCAACGGAGGATGACGCCGGTGGCCGTTGACATCGAATTCAGTGACCTGTTCCGTCCCGAGCTGCCGGTGCCGGCCGCGCGCTGGTCGGGTTTTCCCCGCTACAATTTCGTCGGCGGGCACAACGACAGCGCCAGCGTTCCGGTTGATGACATGATCCGCGCGGTCTCGGACGTGCTGGGTCGCGAAGGCCATACCCTTGCCACCTACGGTCTGCAGAGCGGCCCGCTCGGCTACCGGCCGCTGCGCGAGTTCGTCGTGCGCAAGCTGGCCGAACGCTGCGGCATGTCGGTCTCTGCCGACGCGGTGCTGATCACCTCGGGATCGAACCAGGCGCTGGAACTCGTCAACACCGTGCTCTGCGCTCCGGGCGACACGGTTCTGCTCGAGGAATTCAGCTATGGCGGGGCCATTTCCCGTCTGCGCGGCAGGGGTGTCACCCTCGCCGGGGTTCCGATCGATTCGCACGGCATGAGGATGGACGCCCTCGCCTCGATGCTGGCCGATCACGCCGCCCGGGGCTCCAGGGTCAAGTACATCTACGTGATACCCACGGTCCAGAACCCCGGCGGCAGCGTCATGCCGCTCGACCGGCGTCTCGACTTGCTGCGGTTGTCGGCCGAGTACGGAGTGCCGATTGTCGAGGACGAGTGCTATGCCGATCTCACCTGGGACCAGCAACGCCCGCACGCAATCGCGTCGCTCGACGGCGCCGGGAACCGGGTGATCCACGTCGGATCGTTCTCGAAGACGATCGCGCCGGCGCTCAGGGTCGGCTACGTGACCGCGGAGCAGCCCGTGATCGCGCAGATGGTGGCCTGCAAGAGCGACGGCGGGACCGGTGCGCTGGAACAGATGATGCTGGCCGAATACTGCAACTCCCGGTTCGACACCCATGTCGAAACCCTGGTGCGCACGCTCGAGGTCAAGCTCGACACCCTGATCGACGCGCTTGGCGAGGAGTTCGGAGCGACGGCCGAGTTCGAACGTCCGACCGGGGGCATCTTCCTGTGGGTCACCCTGCCTGACATCGTGGACACCCGGGTGCTGGCGACGGAGGCGGCGGCGGCAGGGGTTGCGCTCAACCCGGGTCCGGAATGGTCGGCTGATCCCGAGGCCGCGCGCTCCAGGTTGCGGCTGTGCTTCGGACACCCGGAGGCGGCGGAGATCCGCGAGGGAGTGTGCATCCTCGCCGACATCTGCCACCGTACCTTCGGAGTGCCGGTGCGCAGTGGCAATGTCGCCCGCGGCTGACAGGTGGCCCTAGCTTCGGGCGACGTGATCGCGAAGGGGACCTTTCGCCGGATCGTCTGGCCGTTCGCCGTTGTCGAGACCCTGGTCTGGGCCTGCTACTACTACTCCTTCCCGGCGCTGCTGCCGACCTGGGAGGCCGAGCTCGGATTCTCCAAGGCGGTCCTGACCGGCGCCTTCACCCTTTCGCTCACTGTATCGGCGGTTCTCGCACCGGTGGCCGGGCGCCTGATCGACCGCGGACACAGCCGGGTGGTGTTCGCCGGCGGCGCCGCGCTCGCGGCAGTCCTGCTGCTGCTGCTCTCCCAGGTCCGGGAGGTGTGGCAGTTCTACGTGATCTGGTTGGGCCTCGGCGTGGCCATGTCGGGCACGCTGTACGAGGCCTGTTTCACGATCCTGACCCATTGCCTGGGCGCACGCGCGCGCCGCGCCATCACCATGGTCTCGCTTGCCGCCGGCTTTGCCGGAACGGTCTCGTTTCCGAGCGCGCATTTCCTCACGCAGTTCCTGGGCTGGCGCGGTGCGATCGTGATCTTTGCCGGGGTGGTGGTCGTGGTTTGCATTCCGCTCATCCTCTACGGGTGTCACCATGCCGCGCGGGTCGCACCCGCAATCGCCCGCCCGCCGAGCGCCAATCCGCGCGCCGCGGCGCGCGCGGCGCGCACCGTGACCTTCTGGCTGCTCGCACTGAGCTTCACCAGCATCGCACTGGATCACACCCTGCTGGTGAGCCACCTGCTGCCGATCATGGCCGACCGGGGTCTGGCCGTCGGAACCGCAGTGGCGGCGGCCTCGATGATGGGTCCGATGCAGGTTGCCGGGCGGCTCCTGATGCTGTCGGTCGAGCACCGGGTCTCGACCCAGATGATCTGCTGCGTCTGTTTCGTGTCCATGGGCCTGGCGGGCACGGCGCTCTATCTCGCCGGGATGGCGCCGGGCCTGGTCATCGTCTTCGTTGCCCTGCAGGGGTCGGGCGCAGGCGTGCTCAGCGTCATCCGTCCGACCGCGGTGGCCGAATTGCTCGGGCGCACCGACTTCGGGGTGACGGCGGGACTGCTTGCGATCGGCTTCGTCGGCGGATCGGCCGTCGCACCCATCCTCGCATCCCTGATCTGGCAGGTCGGCGGCTACGACCTCGTGCTCATCCTCACCATGATCGTGCCCGTGGTCGGACTGGCCGCCGCGCTGGCGGCCTGGAGGTTCCGCCCGCGTGACGCGGTACTGACAGGCTGATCAGGACACCGTGTTGCGCGGGATGTCGCGGAACGGCCTGTCGGTGTCGAACCGTGTCTCCTTGGGCATGCCGAGCACCCGCTCGGAGATGATGTTCTTCTGGATCTCGTCCGTTCCCCCGGCGATGGACGCGGCGGGAAACGAGACCAGGATCTCGGCGATGGTGCCGTCACACGGTCCCTCCGGTCCCGCGAGCATCGCATCCGCGCCTGAAACCATGGTGTGAACCCGTGCCGCGAGCCGCGCGACATTGCTCGACGCAAGCTTGCCGAGCGATCCCTCCGGTCCCTGGGGTCGTCCGCGCTGCTGCGCGGTCCGTGCCCGCATGGCCGTCCATTCGGCGGACTTGTGCATGATGAGCAGACGCGCGATCTCCTGGCGGATCACCGGATCGCGGATGGCTCCGGTCTCGTGCGCGCGCGGCATCACCAGGTCGACCCTGCCGGCGCGTTGCGGATACCAGGAATAGGGCGCCATGGCAGTGCGGATTTCTTCCTGCGCCTCCTCGTAGATGCGGCCGGTTCCGGGTTGACCGGCGCTGCCCCAGCTGCGAAGTGAATCGGCGGCGCGGCGTTCGTGCATGAGCGTGGTGGTGGCGACGTTCCATCCCTCGCCGCTGGCCGCGACCTGGAATTCCGGCAACACCTCGGCATCGGTCAGGAACACCTGGTTGAACGAGGCGTGTCCGTTCATCTGCCTGAGCGGGTGCGCCTCCACGCCGGGTTGCTGCATGTCGAGGATGAAGTAGGACAGTCCAGCATGCTTGGGGACATCCACGTCGGTCCGGGCCAGCAACAGGCCCCAGTGCGCCTTGTGGGCGCTGGTGGTCCACACCTTCTGGCCGTTCACCACCCACTTGTTGCCGACCATGACGGCACGCGTGGTCGCACCCGCGAGATCCGAGCCGCTGCCCGGTTCGCTGAACAGCTGGCACCAGACATCCTCGCCGGTGATGATCCGGCGCAGGAACTTCTGCCGATGCAGGTCGGAACCGTGTTCCAGGATCGTGGCGGCCGCCAGCATGCGGATCCCGCTGCGGGTGACCTGTAAGGCTCCGAACCTGTCAAACTCGGCATCGACCAGGGGGGTGAAGCCGGCCGGGAGGTCGCGCCCGTACCATTCCCGCGGCCAGTGCGGCATGCCCCAGCCGGAGTCGGCGAGCATGGACCGCCATTCGACCAGTCCGCGTTCCGGGTCCCAGTTGTCGGCCAGCCACCCGCGCAGTTCCTCCAGGGTTTCCTGCTCACGAAGGTCGGTCATGCCGGATCTCCCATCAGTCCCGCCAGTATGCCACCAGCCGCTCACGGTGTTCGGCCGATGTTCCGAGAAACACCTCCGATACCTTGGCCCGCTTGAACCACAGGTGGGTGTCGTTGTCCCAGGTGAACCCGATGCCGCCGTGCATCTGGACGGCATGGATCGCGGTCTGCATGTAGGCCTCTCCGGCGCCGGCCTTGGCCAGCGACGCAAGCGCGACCACCCCGTCGTCAGCCTCGTCGTGGGCGGCTGCGGCGTAGTATGCCGCCGACCGCGCCAGTTCGACGTCGAGCAGCATGTCCGCCGCCTTGTGCTTGGTCACCTGGAACGACGCGATTGACCTGCCGAACTGCATGCGCATGCCGACGTAGTCGAGGGCGTCGGCACGCAGCCGCTCGGCACCACCGACCATCTCGTTGGCGAGGCAGATCGCGGCGCGCGCGAGCACCCGTTCCATCACCGGCGCGGTCGCCCCCGGCAGCGGTTCGGCCTCGACCCCGTCAAAGGCGAGGCGCGCGATCCTGCGGGTCTCGTCGATCGACTGCAGCGCCCGACGCTCCAGTCCCGGGGCGTCGCCGCGCACCAGGTGCAGGGACAGACCGTCGGTTCCGGTGGTCCCGGGTGCGCGGGCCAGGACCACGACAAGGTCGGCAGCCTGTCCGTCGAGCACGTAGCTCTTGGTGCCGTGGAGCGTGCCGTCACCGCGGGCCTCGAGGGCGACGCCTTTGACGTCCCAGCTTCCGCCATCCTCGCAGAAGGCCAGGGTGGCGACCGTTTCGCCCGACGCGATGCCCGGCAGCAGGGCCAGTTTCTGCTGTTCGGACCCCGCGAGCTCGATCGCCGATGCCGCGAGGACGGCGGTGGCGAAGTAGGGAGAGCAGACCAGCGCGCGTCCCATTTCCTCCAGCGCGATGCACTGTTCGGCAAGACCGAAGCCCTGGCCGCCGTAGGCCTCGGGGATCGCGATCGCGGCCAGGCCGAGTTCGCTGTTCATCCGGTTCCAGCCCTCGCGTTCCCAGCCCTGGTCGGTGGCCATGAGGCGGCGGACCTCGGTGGTTGGCGAGCGGTCCTCGAAATATCGCCGCAGTACGTCGCGGAACGCCTCCTGCTCCTCGGAAAACCCGAATTTCATGCGTCCACCTCGCAGCAAGCCCCGTCCGTCGTGACAGGGAGGAATGTGGTGCCGGCTGTTTCATGCATGGGCGCTTACTCCATGTTCCGGGCCAAGCCGGGCGGGACCGTCGCCGGGCCGGATGATGCGGCAGTGACTGCGGGAGACGCCCTGAACGCTGCCGCTTGCATTCCGGACAGTGAAGAAGCCGGAGGCGCGCTCCACGACGCGCCCGTCATGAACGTCCTGCCGCCTTCCCACCGGGATGGCCGCGCCCGCGACGGGTCCTTCCTGACCGACTTCCCCGTCGTTACGGAGCCAACCGGAAGTCCGAACCGGTTGACCCGTGTCCGCGGGCACGGGCCGGGCCCGTCCAGTGAGCGCCGGCGAGTCTCCCATGCGGGCTTCGTCAAGGGCGCGGGTCTGTACCTCATGTCCAGGGTGGAGTGGACGGTGGTCTCCTCATGTGTGCCGGTCAGCATGGGTTCCCGGAGTGTCCGCTCCCCATGCCACTCCCTGCAGGAAGTGATCACCGGCGCGTCGCCTCCTCGCTGTCGCCTGCACCGGACCGCTACGGGCCTGCGGACCATCGATCCGGCATTCATGCCTCAGCCTTTCCGCAGTCGTGCCCACCATCGCCTCCAGCACTGCCGTCCGAACAGCCTGCAACACCTCCGTCAGGCGCTCCAGGTCAACAGCCGGACGGGGCGCGAGAATATATTCGGCGATCTGGCGCCGCAACTCCGGGGCCCCGGCCCGACCCTTCGCAATTGTCTTCATGTGCGCCGCCTCCCGCCTGGCCGGGGCGATGGAACCGGATCCCGGTACCGGGTGCCGTGAAGGCATCCGTCGGCTACTGATCCCCGAACGGCGCGATCACGCGACGGGAGTCGGACAGGGGCACCCGGACCGATTCTCGTGTGATATGAACAGCCTGGCGGAGGACGCGTCCGATCTGCCGTCCCCGGGATCCTCGGAGCCCGGCTTTCTTGCATCGGTCGCGCCGCGTGATCATCGACTCTCACCGGACCGCCCCGGACCGGGCCACCCTTGCGACAGGAGCCCCGCAACAGGGAATGCACGCTCCCTCGCGCAACCGAGCGATCAAGCCGGATTGACGCGACGCCTTTCTGCCGCCGGCAGTGCACAAGCGGTGTCGGGAGCCTTGATGGGACTGACCAGGAAATCGTTAACCGTGCCTGCCGTTTCGTCATAGTGTGCCGCCTCACGCATGCGAGGAGGGACCGGCCCATGCAGAGTGACAGCGAGTTCATCGCCTCGATCGACGCCCTCGCTCCCCATGTCGGGAGCAGGAGGCTGGTGGAGGACGAGATCGGGCTTTCCTCGGTGCGGCGAATAGCCAGCATGCTGGACGAGGACCCGGACAGCTACCGGGCCGGGTCGGAACTGCCGCCGCACTGGTTCGGCATGTTCTTTGCCAACGTTGTGCGCCAGTCCGCGATTGGTCCCGACGGTCATCCGTCGCCCGGCGTGGTGCTACCGCCGATTCCGTTGCCCCGTCGCATGGGAGCCGGCCGACGGGTCAGGGTGTCCGGCAGCCTCCGGGTCGGGGTTCCGGCAACCAAGACCATCGAGGTGGTCCAGATCACCCCGAAGATCGCCCGTACCGGCCGGATCGCGATCCTCACGCTGCGCGATACCGTCGAGAGTGACGGACAGGTTGTCGCCGTTGACGAGAACGATGCCGTCTACCGGGAAATGCCGCCGCCGGGCCAGCAGAGCCGGGTCACTCCGCCGGTGCCGGCGCCGGCTGACCCCGAGTGGTCGGAGACGGTGACGCTCACCGAGGCACTGGTGTTCAGGTTCTCCGCGGTGACGTGGAACGCACACCGGATCCACTACGACGCCGACTATTCGAGGCAGGTCGAGGGATACCCGGCGACGGTGCAGAACGGCGGGCTGACCATGACGCTGATGGCGGGTGCCGGAGTGCGTCACGCACCGGGCCGGCTTGCGGGGTTCACGACGCGGCTGACCCGCCCGATCCACGTCGGGGACACGGTGCAGATCCAGGGCAGGGGTGCGGACGAAAACGGCATGTCGGTGTGGGTGGCCGACGCCGACGGCGCCCAGTGCGGTGTCATGGACATGGAATTCGCCTGATGGGCCCACTTGAGGGGGTACGGGTCATCGACCAGACCACGGTGGTGGTCGGGCCGATCTGCAGCCGCACCCTCGCGGATCACGGGGCCGAGGTCATCAAGGTGGAAGCGCCGGGCGGCGACCTGCTGCGGACCATGGCCCACGGCAGCCGTTCGCCGGGAATGTCGGGCAAGTTCCTGAACTTCAACCGCAACAAGCGCTCGATCTGTCTGGATCTCAAGCACCCGGACGGGCTCGACGCCATGCGGCGGCTGATTGCCGGAGCCGACGTGTTTGTGACCAATGTCCGTCCGCAGGGGCTGGAGCGCGCCGGCCTCGACCCGGCCGGCCTTGGCGGCGTCAATCCCCGCCTCGTCCATTGCATGATCGTCGGGTTCGGCAGGGGTGGGCGCTACTACAACACGCCGGCCTACGACCCGGTTATCCAGAGCGCCTCGGGGGTGGCCGCCACCCTGCACCGCGCCACCGGCGAGCCGCGGTTCGTACCCATGGTGATGACGGACCACATCACCGGGCTGATTGCCGCCCAGGCGATCGGCTTTGCGCTCTACCGGCGCGAGCGGACCGGCCGCGGCGAGGCGATCGAGGTCCCGATGTTCGAGAACATGGCGGGATTTGTCACGGCAGAACACATGGGTGCGGCAACCTTCCTGCCGCCGGTGGGGCCGACGGGTGACGGACGCCTGCTCAGTCCGCACTACCGTCCGTTGCCGACCCGCGACGGCTACATCACGGTCGGGCCCAACACGGACGACCAGGCCTTCGCCTTCTTCGAGGAGATCGGCCGGCCGGAACTGCGGGAGGATCCGCGGTTCGCCAGTGCTGCTGCGCGAACGGCGCATGCCGAGGAGTATTTCCAGGTCCGCAGGGAGGGACTGGCGACCAGGACGACGGCCGAATGGCTGGAGATCTGCCGGCTGCGGGACATTCCGGCGACACCCTACAACACGCTGGAGGACCTGCTGGACGATCCGCATCTCCACGATGTCGGGTTCTTCCGCGAACTCGATCATCCGAGCGAGGGGCGGGTGCGCACCACGCGGGCTGCCAACAGTTTCTCAGGCGGCATGCCCGGCGCGTACCGGCACGCGCCACGGCTGGGCGAGCACACGGCCGAGATCCTGGCCGAGATCGGCTACGGGTCAGCGCAGATCGAGCGCATGGCCGAGGCCGGGGCGGTCCATCAGGCCGCCCCGGGCGGCGAGCGTCAGCTGGCGTAGTCGGGTTCCTTGCGGTCGAGGATGCGCTTGAGTGCATCGAAATGCCATTCGGCATTCGACTTCTCGCCGTACTTCATGGTTGTGCCCTGATAGGTGCTGTAGGTCTTCTCGATCACGTCATCCGCCAGCGGCCGCAGCGGACGCCCGGTCCACATGGCATAGAGCTGCACCTGGGCGACCCGCTCGAGGTAGTAGAGCCGGTCATAGGCCTCGGCCACGGTGTTGCCGAGGGTGAGTGCACCGTGGTTGGCCATCAGGAGCACGCTGTGATTGCCGCACACCGTGACCAGCCGTTCGCCTTCCTCGAAGTTGACTGCCGGGCCGGTATAGGTGTCGTCGTAGCCGGTCCGCATCATTGTGCCGAGCTCGGTCTGGCCGATCGGAAGGATGGTCTGGTCCTCGAGCCGGGTGAGCGCACTCGCGTGCGGCATGTGGGTATGGAACACGGCAGCTGCCTGCGGCGTGGCACGGTGCAGCGGGGCGTGGATGCAGTAGGCGGACCGCTCGACGATACCGTCGCCGCGCTTGACCTCGCCGTCGTACCCCACCTCCATGAAGCAGCTCGCCGTCACCTCTGACCAGTGCAGGCCGAACGGGATCTGGTAGTAGCGATCCTCGTGACCCGGAACACGCAGGGTCAGGTGGTTGAAGATGCCTTCGTGCAGGTCATGCATGACGGCGCAGCGATGGGCGGCGGCCAGGTCGACTCGCGCCTGCCATTGTTCGGCCGTATGGCCGAGTGCTTCGGCCTGCAGTCGCATTTCGTTCATTGTGAAGTCCTTTCGTGGGCGGGAGCGGCGACAGTGTCTCCCGCTTCGTGCGGCCGGTCAATCTCCCGGTGTCTTGAGCGACAGCGCACGCGCGATCTCGCGGTAGCTCGCGATCCGGGCGCGGGGGTCGTGGGCCCAGGTCACGACCGCGACTTCCCGGACCTGGAGTTCGCTTGCGAGCGCGGTGATGCGTTCGGCCACCTCGGCTCCGGTTCCGACCATCGACGTCTTGCGCAGCTGCTCGATCCGCGCCGCCTCGCTCTCGTTCAGCGGGGCGGCGAGCGCGGTGTCCGGATCCTCGAACGGCAGGTGGAGGCCGCGGTCGCGGAACAGCTGCCAGCGTGCCCGGGAACTGAAGTGGTACTGCGCTTCCTCGCGGGTTTCCGCCGCGAGCGCCCAGACACAGATCCCCGCCTGCGGCTCCGGGTGGCGTTGGCTCGGCCGGTACCCGTCCCGGTAGAGCGCGAGGGCCTGGGCACCGCCGCGCCCGTCGGTGAAGAACCACGCGAAGGAGTATGGCAGCCCGAAATGCGCCGACACCCGCGCACCGTAATCCGAGCTGCCGAGGATCCAGATCTCGGGCGCGGTGGCGCCCTGCGGTCGGGCCTGGAGCCGTGCGAAGGGGTGCCCTTCGGCCAGCGGCTCGTCGTGCAGCCAGGCGTCGAGATCGACGATGTCGCGCGGAAACTCGACCGGCCGTTCATTGGCCCGCGGGTTCAGCGCAAAGGCGGTCATCGGGTCGGAACCCGGAGCCCGGCCGAGTCCGAGGTCGATCCGGCCCGGCGCCAGGGCGTCGAGCACCCGGAACTGTTCGGCCACCTTGAAGGGCGCATAGTGCGGCAGCATCACCCCGGCGCTGCCGACGCGGATCCGGGTGGTCGACACCGCGATTGCCGCTACGAGAATTTCCGGCGCGGTTCCCACGATGACCGGGTGGTTGTGGTGTTCCGATACCCAGAACCGGTGGTACCCCAACGCCTCGCAGCGCCGCGCCAGCTCCACGGTTTCGCGAATGGCGTCACCCTGCGGTCGACCCGCGACGGCAATCGACTGGTCAAGGACAGAAAAACGGGGCACCGGATGGTTCACGACGGCCGGATCAGTTCGGGTC
The DNA here is from genome assembly GCA_002238645.1 of Alphaproteobacteria bacterium bin52. Classification (GTDB taxonomy): domain Bacteria; phylum Pseudomonadota; class Alphaproteobacteria; order Thalassobaculales; family Thalassobaculaceae; genus Bin52. The sequence goes on from MPMT01000085.1 coordinate 10,281, forward strand.
GTCCTCCGGTTCCTGGGTTGCGACCAGATGCCAGTTCGGATCGGGCGAACGGACGTCGCGGGAGAATACCCACAGGTCGGTCAGGGTCTCGATGCGGTGCGGATCCCCCTCGATGACCGTGTCCGTGCTGTCACGGACCACCTTGACCTGGTCGGTAATGAACTCGACGGTGATGGCGGCGACGGTGCCTTCGAGGCGTACGTCGTGAATCGAAGCCGACTTGATGGAGGCGACGGTGGTCTCGAGTGTTTCGCCCGCCTGTTCGCGCTGCGCGATCGCCGCTTCGAAATCCTTGTACAGCGATGGGCCGAGCAGGCCGCGCAGCGTATCGCGGTCGCCACGCGCGAACGCCGTGACGATCCACTCGAAGGCAGCCTTCGCACCCTGGACGAAGGTGCGCGGATCGAAATCCGGATCCTCGGCGCTCAGCCGGGTCTGGCCGCTCAGCTCCTCATCCTCGCTGTCGCCGGAGGGGAGGTAGGCCGTGGTCTGCTCTCCGCCAACGGCATCAACGGCATCAACGGCATCATTGTCGTTGTCGGCAGCATCCTGCTGCTTGCGCGCGAAGGCGTTCGGACGACGCTGCTGGTGTCCGGTTCGCCTGCCAAGGACCCTTCGCAGCTGGAAGACAAGGTAACCCGCCAGCATCGCGAAGATGATCAGATCGAAGAATGCGAAGCCTTCACCCATCCTGCGCGTCCGGCTGTGAGGGCTGTGAGGGATCGCCAAACTGCTTGAACCTTCACCCTGCTGTATCCTACTTAAGCCATTCTCATGCAAGGGGCAACCATGCCGGTCCTGCTCGTTCTTCTCGCGGTGGCGGGTCTGCCCCTGCTCGAGATCCTGGTCTTCGTCGAGGTCGGCAGCGAGATCGGGGCGTTCACCACCATCGCGCTCACGGTCATCACCGCTGCCTCGGGCCTGATTCTGGCCCGCATCCAGGGCATGAACACCCTCGTGCGGGCCCGCGCGGCGCTGGAACGCGGCGATCTCCCTGTCGCTGACCTGTTCGGCGGACTGGGCATCCTTGCCGGGGCGGTGCTGTTGCTGATCCCCGGGTTCGTGTCGGATACCGCCGGACTGCTTCTGCTCCTGCCGCCGGTCCGCGCGCTGCTGCTGCCGGGGCTGGTCGGCTGGGTGGCATCGCGCCACGCCCGGCAGCGCCCGGACGGCCCGGTCATCATCGATGCCGAGTTCAGCGACCTTGACAGGCCCGGAAACGGGACAACACTCGTTGACGGGACATCAAGAGACCGGGATGACGCCGGGCCGGTGACGGGGTCGTCACCACCGGAACCCGGCGAGCACAGGTAGTCGGATCATGGCACGAATTCCCCTGTTCAACTCCCCGCTGATGCTCGGCTTCGAGCAGTTCGAGCGCACACTCGACCGGGTCAGCAAGTCCGCCGCCGACGGCTATCCGCCCTACAACATCGAACAGACCTCGGACGAAAGCCTCAGGATCACGCTTGCGGTTGCCGGGTTTGCCGAGAGCGACCTGTCGATCCGGCTCGAGGACAACCAGCTCGTGATCCAAGGCCGGCAGACCGAAGACGATGACCGGGTCTACCTGCACCGCGGCATTGCGGGCAGACAGTTCCAGCGCACCTTCGTGCTTGCCGAGGGAATCGAGGTGATCGGGGCGGAGACCAATAACGGCCTGTTGCACATCGAGCTCAGGCAGCGTCCGCCGAAGACGCAGGTCCGCACCATCGAGATCGGCTCGCGCCAGTCCGCCCGGAAGTAATGACGGGCGGCCCTGCGGCGGCCTGTACCGCACCACCCCCATATCTTATTGATGGGGGCTCACGTTGCGAACGGAGACCTCATGCGCTTTGGATGGCTCACCCTTGCCATGTCGCCGGCACCCGACCAGGACCACGCCCGCATCCACGAGATCATTGCCCAGGTCGAGGAGGCGGAACGGCTCGGGTTTGCCGACGTCTGGTTGACCGAGCACTATTTCACCGGCGAGAGCGTCTACAACGATGCGTTGCTGTTTGCAGGCGCGCTCGCGATGCGCACCGGGACCATTCGCCTCGGTTTCGCCGTCCTGCAGATGCCGTTCCACCATCCGGTCCGGCTTGCAACCCAGCTTGCCCTGCTCGACAACCTGTCAGGGGGCCGGGTCGATGTCGGCATCGGCCGCGGCACCATCTACAACGAGTACGAGTTCATCGGGCACGGACTGCGCAGCGACGACAGCCGGGAACGAATGGAAGAGGCGGTCGAAATCCTGCAGCAGGCGTGGACCGGTGGTCCGCTTTCCTACCGGGGCCGGTTTCACAGCCTCGAGGCCCCGGCAATCCGGCCCCGGCCGGTGCAGCGTCCGGGCCCGCCGCTCTGGCGCAGCGCGATCTCGCCCGACTCGTTCCGAACCTGCGGCCGGCTGGGCATACCGGTCCTGGCTGCCCGTCTGCCGGTGCCCCAGATCCGACAACGCTGGGCGCTGTACCGCGACGGCCTCGACGAGGGCGGGCACGATCCGGCGGTGCGGGAACGGCTGCTGGAGCAGACCGCGCTGTGGCGCTACATCCATGTTGCCGAGAGTGACGCGCAGGCGCGCGAGGAGCTCGAGCACTACCTGGTGCGAACACGCGAACACATGATGCACATGCGCAGTGCCTTCAACCCGCCGGACTTCGCCCCCGACCCGGCAATGCTCAATGCGTGGTCCGATCCTGCGGTCAGCCATGCCGAAGGGGTCGCCATGGTGATGGAGACCGGGTCGCTGTTCGGCAGTCCGTCGACGGTCCGCGACGGTGTCGCGGAACTTCGGGATGCGGGGGTGCGTCACCTGCTGTGCCAAACCGGCTTCGGCGACATGGACCACGACGCCAACCTGGCCTCGATGCGCCGCTTTGCGGCCGAGGTCATGCCGGCGTTCGGCTGATGGCGGGGCGAATCCGATGAACGGGGGTGGCCGCCGCGCCGGGTTCGCTGCCCTGATCGGCGCGCCGAACGCCGGAAAGTCGACACTGCTCAACCGCCTGGTCGGCGCCAAGCTCGCGATCGTGACCCACAAGGTGCAGACCACCCGCACCCGGATCCGCGGCGTGTGCATCTGCGGCGATGCCCAGGTGGTGTTCGTCGACACCCCCGGCATCTTCCAGCCGCGGCGCCGGCTCGACCGGGCCATGGTCAACGCCGCCTGGAGGAGTGCTGCCGATGCCGATGTCGTGGTCGTGGTGCACGACGTCGCCCGCGGCGCCCGCGATGCCGAGAGCGTGCGGATCCTTGACGGGGTACGGCGCGAGAACCGCCCTGTGGTGCTGGCGCTCAACAAGATTGATCTGATCCGCACCGAGGCCCTGCTGCCCCTTGCCGCCGAGTTTGCCGGCGAGGGCGTGTTCGAGGAGGTGTTCATGATCTCGGCCCGGTCCGGGGACGGTTGCGACCGGCTGGTTGCGCACCTGGCCGATCGGATGCCGTCCGGACCCTGGCTCTATCCCGAGGACGAGATCAGCGACCTGCCGGAGCGGCTGTTCGCGGCCGAACTTACCCGGGAGCAGGTCCTCCTGCGCCTGCACCAGGAGTTGCCGTACCAGGCGACGGTGGAGACCGAGCAGTGGACCGAGCGCGATGATGGCGCCCTGGTGATCAACCAGGTGATTTACGTGCGTCGGCAAGGACACCGCAAGATCGTACTGGGACGCGGCGGCCGGATGATCCGGGCGATCGGATCGGCGGCCCGCCTCGGCATGCAGGAGGCGCTCGAGAGGACCGTGCACCTGTTCCTGTTCGTGAAGGTGCGCGAGAACTGGATGGATGATCCCGGTCGCTACGTCCTGTGGGGACTCGACCCGGATGCCTGACCGCGGCCATGCAGTGGATTGACAGTGGCGTGGTGCTCTCGGCGCGGCCGTTCGGCGACAGCGCGGCAGTCGTCACACTGCTGACCGAACACAATGGCCGCCACGCCGGGCTGGTGCACGGTGCGCGCACGGCGGCCAGGCGCGGGTTCCTGCAGTGCGGCACCCTGGTGTCCGCGCGCTGGTCGGCGCGGCTTGCCGATCACCTGGGACGGTTCGATCTCGAGCCGCAGCGCGCCATCGCCGCCGCCCTGTTCGACGATGCCGACCGGCTGGCGGGACTGACCTCTGCGGCCGCGGTAGCGGAACGCGCGCTCGCCGAACGCCAGCACTACCCCGGCGTCTACGACGGTCTGCGCGCGCTCATCGACAGCCTCGCCGTGCCGGAGCTCGGAGACACCTGGTTGGCGGTCTACCTGCGCTGGGAACTCAACCTGCTGCAGGTGCTGGGCTACGGGCTCGACCTGTCGCGGTGCGCGGTGACCGGGGAGCGGACCGGCCTTGCCTGGGTCAGTCCGCGCACCGGCCGCGCGGTGACCGGGCAGGGAGCTGGCGAGTGGACGCCGAGGCTGTTGCGGCTGCCGGAGTTCCTGGCCGGCGAGGGCACGGTGGATGCGAGCGTGCCCAGGGCCGATCTGGCCGCCGGACTCGATCTTACCGGGCACTTTCTCGCGAGGCACGTCTTTGCTCCGGCAGGACAACCGCTACCGCCCGGCCGCGCGCGGCTGGCGGCACGGTTTGCCGGCTGAACGGTGCGATTCTCTGCGAGCAGAATGACGAACGGTCTGTCCGGAGGGCCGGAGACACGACACCGGAACCGATCGCTCCCGCGAGCTGAACCGCACCTGAAAGGCTGCCCGGCGCAGCAGGCCCGGAGCCCCGGCCCTCACCCGCCGGGCGGACAGGCTGTTCACCGAGGGGGAGCGGCGCGCACTGATCGACCATCTGGCCGAGAACCCGCTGACAGGCGACGGGATACCGGGAACCGGCGGCGTCCGGAAGTTACGTTTTGCGGTGTCGGGCCGGGGCAAGCGGGGCGGTGCGCGGGTGATCTGCTTCTGCGGAGGGGAGGACATACCCGTCCACGCGCTCCCCGCCTATGCGAAGTCTGCCAGAACGGACTTGAACCCGGCAGAGCGGCGCGCAGTGGCCGGGATCGTCGCGGCGATCAGGGGCGCCGGAAAGGAGAAGCCGTGAGCGCGTTCGGAGAAGATCTGGTCCAGTCCCTCAACGAGGCCCTTGCCCATGCCAGGGGCGAAGGTCCCGCCATGGTTCATACGCCCTTGACCCCGCGCGAAGTTCGCAAGCAGGCGAAGCTCACCCACGCGCAGATGGCCCCCTGATGGGCATGAGCCTGTCCGGTTACCGCAAGTGGGAACAGGGAGTCCGTCGAGTCAGCGGCCCGGCGGAGACACTGCTACAGGTTATCCAGAAGGAACCCGAAGCGGTCAGGCGCGCACTCCTGGCGTCGTGATGCTGTCTAGTCCCGACAGAGTATGTTGGAAGCGATTCTAGCCGGATCTTCATCGAGGGGGTTGGACAGGAATCCGTAGCGATTCAAGGGTGCGACGGCGGGTTCCGGCGGTTTCGCCCTGCCGCTTACATGGCAACATCCGGGATCGCGTCGATTTCCAGCAGTTCGAACGCTCGGGCCTGCAGCTCCGTCGGCTTCGCCAGCAGCGGGAAGGCATGATCCGGGCTGCCCGGCAGCGTCACCTCGTTCAGCGTCAGCGTGGCCAGGTCGGCGAGCAGCGTCGTGAAGCCGTGAACCGGTAGCCCGTCGGGGGTGCGTTTGGTATCGGCCCTGGCCTTCGCGCCGTCCGAGACCTCGGCGGGCTCCACGGGCGAACTCCGCTGCGCCCGGGCGCCCTCGCGGTCGTCGTCCTCGAACAGGATCGGTGCCAGGCGGCGGCGCATGTGCCATTCCACGTGGTACGCCAGCATGCACAGGAACACGTGGGCGCGGACATGGTCCTCCGAGTAGACGTGCACCGGCCGGATCCGCAGCCGCGAGGTCTTCATCGTGAGGAACGCGCGCTCCACGCCGGCGAGGCTCTTGTACGCCTCCACCGCCGCCTCCGGACCCAGTGCAGCGGGATCCAGGCTGGTGCGGATCACGTACACGCCGTCGAGCCGGGCCTCCGCCGCGATCCTGTCCGGGTTGCGCTCCCAGTCCATCCCTGCGTCGTGCACGGTGATGTCGAAGTGCTTCTCCACCTTGCGCCGGTTGGCCTTGCGCCCCAGGGCCTTGATCATCCGGTCGCGGTTCGCCGGCCCCGGCTTCCGGCGCGCGGCGGCGGCGGCGATGCCGGCAAGCGTCCGTTCCGTGGCCTGCAACAGCTCCTCGCGCTTCCGGCGCCGTTCCGCCCGCAGCCGCGGGTTCAGGCAGACCATCAGCCGCTCGCCGGGGAAGTCCGGGCCCGTGATCTCCGCCACCGCGTCAGGAACCAGCACCTCGGGCTCCAGCGGGGCCGGGGCGCCCCGGTCCGGCGAGCGCAGCAGCTTGCGGATGTCCCCGGTCCGCAGGGCCGAGATCCAGTCGAGCCCGGCCGGCTCGAGGTCCGCGTGGATGCGGGCCGTGGTGAGCATCCCCCGGTCGCCGACCAGCGCCACGCGGTCGATGCCGAAGCGCGTGCGGACCTTGTCCACCTGCAACGCCACCGTGGACGGGTCCCCGGCGTTGCCGGCGAACACCTCCACCGCCACCGGGCAGCCGTCTCCGGCGCAGAGGAGCCCGTAGGTGATCTGCCGCTTGCCCTTCTTCCCGTCGCGGTTGTGGCCGAACGCTGCCAGCGGGCAGCACCGTCCCTCCAGGTAGCTGGACGAGACGTCGTAGAGGATCAGCGTGCTCCCGCCCTCCAGGTGCCGGTTGGCCAGGCTCCTCTCGATCCAGGGCTGGCGCGCCAGCAGCCAGTCGAGCATGTCGAGCATCTCGTTGCCGGTGACAGGCCCGAGCGTGAGCATGGCCCCGAGGCTCGTCGACGCGGTCTCCGGATCCAGGGCCCGGGCGGTCGCCAGCTTCGAGGCGGGGTGGATGATCCGCGCGGCGATGGCGGCCACGGCGAGATCGCGCCGGCGCTCCGCCTTCCGGCCGAGGACGCGGACCAGGCCGATCCGGCGCAGCGTGCCGAGGATGGCGGCGACATGGCCGTGGGGGCGGGACCGGCGGATGGTGACAGCCGCATCCAGCGACGCGAACACCACCCCGCCGGCCAGGGCGGCGCGGATGGCGTCGACGAGGGCGGGCGGCATCTTCGAGAGGTTGGCGAGGGTTCTCCGTCGGATGCGCCTCCCGTCGCGCCAGGCCTCGCGCAGGAGGATGGCGGGTGGGGACGAGCGGTTGGGGATGACGTCGACGCTGAGGGCCACGAGCCCGGTCCTTACATGGCAACACAATTAAGCCCACTATATGCAATA
>MPMT01000086.1 GCA_002238645.1 Alphaproteobacteria bacterium bin52
GCACCCGATCGTCACCAGGGACGGCGGGCTCATGACCCTGTTCGAGTTCCATGGTTGCCGGACCATCGGCGGCGGCGAGCAGCGTGCCGGCCTTGCCGACCGGCTGGCGGCCCGGCTTTTCGGCGCGCTGGGCCTGCCGGGGCGCCGCCCGGGCCATGCCCTCCACCTGGTCTTCGACCGTCATCCCGCCGCCGGTCCCGGAATTGCCGGGCGCGCGGTCATCGAGCCGGGTGCCGCGGCCGACCGGCTCGGGCTCGTGCTGGACGACGTGCTCGAGGACCGGGAGCAGGCGCTCGCCGCCCGACTGGTGCGCGAGCACTGCTACCTCGCGCTATGGACCGGCGAGGCGGCACTTGCGCCCGGCGAACGCCGCCGCTCGCGTGCCCGCCTTGCAGGTCGCGAAACACCGATGCACGAGGGCCTGGTACCGCGCCACGACGCTGTGGCGCGCGACCTGGTCGATGCAGCCGGGTCGATCGACCTTGTGCTGCGCCGGCTCGACGCCGCCGAAACCCTCGGCGTGATCAGAGCCTTCCTCGCCGGTCACGCCGACGCCGCAGACCGGCTCGACGGTGGTATCGTCGCACGCATGTCCGGGCTCGCCGCTCCGCACCGGGCAGCGGTGCGTCGCCCGCCGCTCGCGGCATCGCTCATCGTCGGCGATCCCGAGGTGGCGGGCGGGCTGGTGCGGGTTCGCGGAACCTGGTTCGCTTCTCTTCACGTCATCCTGCCTCCGGCGGTGCTGCGCGGATTTGACGAGCTGCTCGCAAGTGCGGCCGGAGTACCGTTTCGCCAGTCGATCCTGGTCGAATCCGGAGCGGGTCCCGCGCTGTGGAAACACGCCTGCGCCTCGATCCTCGCCGTGGCCGGACACGCCAACCGGGTCATTCGCGACCAGATAGACGCGCTGCGCGCGGCTGCGGCCGACGGCGAACCCCTGGTCCGGGTCTCCATGCACTGGATCACCTGGGGCTGCTGCCGGGAAGAGGCCGAACGCAACCGCGCCGCACTCGCCCGCCGGGTCGGCGCCTGGGGCGACCAGGCGGTCTCGGAAATCCCGGGCGACCCGCTCGAGACCTGGGCCGCCTCGATCCCGGGGTTTGCCGCCTGTGCCACCGCGCCCAGGGCCATCGCGCCGCTGCGCGACGTGATCGCCCTGATGCCGCTGCAGCGCCCGGCTTCACCGGCCGGGCCGGATCAGGACAGGAGCGGCGTGCAGGTCTGTGCCGGTGACGGCGGCAAACCGCTTGCGGTTCCGGTTCTCGGCGAGGGTGAGCACAGTTTCCAGCTGGTGTGCGGCGAGCCCGGCAAGGGCAAGTCGGTGCTCCTGAACAGCCGCGCGCTCGCGACCGTGCTCACGGGCGGACAGGCGGAACTGCCGAGGATCGCCATTATCGACATCGGCCCCAGCGCCTCGGGGCTGGTTTCGCTGCTGCGTGCGGCACTCGGGCCCGAACGGCGCGGGGAGGCGGTTCACCTGCGGCTCACCGCCGGCAGCGTCCACGCGGTCAATCCCTTCGACACCCCGCTCGGCTGCCGCCGGCCGCCGGCCCACCAGGCCGACTTCCTGCGCAACCTGGTGGGTGCGATGCTGAGGCCCGACGACGCCGCGGTCCTGCCGGCCGGCCTCGACACTCTGGTGCCCGAGGTGATCGCCGAGGCCTACCGGATGCGTGACGATGCGCCGCCCGACGCCCATCCGACCGTCCACGAGCCGGGCCTCGCGCCCGGGGTCGACGCCGCGCTCGACCCTGCCCCGGAAACACCCTGGTGGCACCTCGTGGACCGGCTGATCGAACGCGGTCGGCTCGACCTCGCGCGCCTGGCGCAGCGCCATGCGGTCCCGGTGCTCGCCGACCTGGCACTCGCCGCCAACGCACCGGCGGTGCGCGAACGCCACCTCGATGTCGCGGTCGCCGGCGGGCAGAACGTGCTCCAGGCCCTGGTGCGGGTCCTCGGCGCGGCGGTCCGGGACTACGCCGCGCTTTCCGGGCGCACCGTGCTGGACCTCTCCGGGGCGCGGGTGGCGGTGCTCGACCTCGCCGAGGTTGCCGATCCCCTGCGGCCTCGCCGGACCGCGATCTTCTACCTGGCGGCGCGCCAGCTGCTCGCCGGCGACTGGTTTCTGACGGAAGAGGACGTCGATGCCATGCCGGAACTGGTGCGGCCCTGGCACCGTGACCGGCTCGGCCGCCTGCTCGAGACCGAAAAACTCCTGCAGTACGACGAGTTCCATCGCACCGGTGGCATTCCGGAACTCATCGCTCAGGTCGGACGCGATGCCCGCGAGGGTCGCAAGCACCGCCGCCGCCTGGTGCTGGCGAGCCAGCGGCTCGAGGACTTTGATGTCTCGCTGCGCGAGCTTGCGAGTGCGGTCTGGATCCTCGGCGCCGACAGTGCCGCCGCCCGCGAGCAGATGGCATCGGACTGCGCGCTCGATGCGGATGCCCGCCAGGTGCTCGAGCACCGGCTGACCGGTCCGGGCCCGCAGGGGGCGCCGGCACTGCTCGTCACCCGGCCGGGCGAAGACCGCACCGTCCAATTGGTTCACACCGTCCTCGGCCCGGTGGAACTGTGGGCGCTCGGAACGAGGCCGCAGGACGTCGCCCTTCGCGAGCGGCTCTACCGCAGGCTCGATCCCGGCGAAGCGCGGGCCGCACTTGCCGCGCGCTACCCGGCGGGCACGCTGGGCAGGACCGCGATCCGCGCCGGCCTGGCGGATGGTCACGCCGACGAGACCGCGGTGCTGAATGCCCTGGCGGACGGCATCGTGGATGCCATCGGGGATCGCCGCGACCGGGACCTGCGCGACGCGGTGGTCCGCCACCGGACCCGTGGCGGGCGCCGGGGAAGCCGGGCCGCTGCCGCCGCGGCCATGATCCTGTGCCTGCTCTGGCTGCCCCTCGCGCCGGCGGCCGGCCAGGACGCTCCCGGGTGTGATCCGGCGATGGCCCGGGCGATGGAACAGGCGGCGGTGCGCGGGATCAGGCGCGACGCGGCCATCACCCGCGCGCCGGACGGCGGCATCGGCGAACCCCGCTCGCTGTTCGACTACTCCTGCTTCGACCGGTTCGTCGATCCAGGCGCGCTCGACGTTCACGTGAGCATCGACACCGTGCTCGCCGGCATCCTGAAGTCACTGAACGATACCGCCTGCCAGCTCGCTCGCCGCGTCCTCGATGCGCACCTCGCAGCGCCGGTCGACGCGCGCGTCCTGCGCCACGTCCTGCCGGGCCTCGCGCACTCGCACAGCCAGGGAGAATAGCCGCCATGTCAGCTCCGCTGCGCCTTGCCGTGATCGTGCTGTGGCTTCTGGCCTGCGGCCGGGCCTACGCCGGGTGCGACCCGACCGACAACGACATTGCCGAGGCAAACCGGGTGATCAGTCGCATTGCCGCGCTCGAGGACCGGCTGGTTCGCGAACTCCGGCTGCAGACCGCCCAGCTGTCCGGGTACCTCGCCCAGGGTGCACGGGCCACGGTCGACGGTCTGGGTTCCCATGCCCGGGCCCGGGCCCAGACCGCGCGCGAGGAAGCACAGGCCCGCAGCGCGCTTGAACACGCGCCGGGTGTGACCGGCTGCCAGGGCGCAAGCGGGCTCGCCGGTTTCGGCTCGGCCGACATCGCCATCAGGCAACTCGGCGAGAGGACCAACCGCCAGGAAACGGGCCGTATCGCCGGCGACCCCGACGTCCTGGGCTACCCGGCCGCGGCCGATGCGAGCGTGCGGGCGCGCAGGGTGCAGTCGCTCTACGCTCCGGGTGCGGTTCGGCCCCATGCCGATCTGCGCCCCGACAGCCTGTTCGGCACCACCCGGCTTGCCTCCCGGGAGGACCAGGCCGCGGCACTCGACCTCGCCCGCAACCTTGTCGCCCCCATCGCGCGGCCGGCACCGCCCGAACCCCGCACCCCCGGGGATCGCGAACGCCTGCTCCGGCGCCGGGCAGCCGACGCCCGGGTTGGACTGGCTGCGGGCTGGATGAACCGGATGATCGCCCACCGGGTTCCCTCGGTCGCTCTCGGTTCCTGGGCCGGCGAGATCGCGCCGGACCTTGCCCGCGGCGCGACGGCGCTGTCCGAGCGCGAGCTGCTGCATATCCTCGCGGTTGCCCGCCCTGCCGCACCGGACTACCAGGCCGGGTTGTCCGCGCTTTCGGAAGCGGAGCTGCTTCGCGAGATCATCCGCAACCAGACCCTGGCGCTCAGGATCGCGATGCAGCGCCTCGAACTTGCCGAGATGCACGGCGCCATGGATGCGGCCCTGCTCGCCACCCTGGCCGGCAGCCGGTCCGGGGACCGGTAATGGCAGGACTGTCCGCGGCACTGCTGTTCGATCCCGGCATCCGGGCCGGGGTCACCGACTGCTGCAAGGCGGTTGCCCGGCTGCGCCGACTTGCACCGTCCGCACTTCCCCGCCCGGCGCCGCTTCCCGCCGGCGCCGCCGTCCGGCATGCGTGGTCCACCGGCCGGCTGCGGACCGCCGCACTCTTCCTCGCCTGGACGCTCGGGGGGGCGGCGGTACTCGGGGGTGTCGCGGGGCTGCTTGCAACCGCTCTCACCTCCGTCCCCGCCGTCGCGGCGCCGTTGCCGGACGTCTTCGCTGAGACGGTGCGGACCGATCGTTTCCTCTCCGGCCTGCATGCAATTGCCGGCGGCGATGCCCCGGCGCTTGCCGGTATGTTCGGTCTGTTCAACCTCGCCGTTCTCGTCCTCTGCGGCCTCGTGATCCTGGCGATGACGGCCCAGGCCGTGCTCGACACCGCGCGCGGCGGCAGGCCCGGCGCTTCCGGCGTCCTGGTGATCAGGGTGGTGCTGGCGCTCGCGCTCGCGGTCCCGCTCGGGGGGTTCAACGCTGCCCAGCACCTGGTCCTCACGGTGGCCGGGCTCGGCGGGTCCGCGGCCGACCAGCTGTGGTCGCGTTTCAGTACCGACGCGATCGGGTCCGGCACGGCGCCCATGCCCGTCATCGCCCGGTCAGTTCACAGGTCCCTGGTTGCGGACCTTCTCGTCGCCGAGACCTGCCTCGAGACCGCCAACCGCCTTGCCGCAACCCATGGCGATCCTGCCTACGTGGTCGTGCGCACCCGCGCACCTGCCGGTGCCGAGCACCTGGTGATCGGGTACGACGGCGTCGGGCGCGGCCTGCCGCCCGGCGCCTGCGGCGCCGTCAGGTTCGCGCCCGGAGCAGGGGACGGTGCCGCCGGTCACGTCGTCTCCGCGCGGTTCCGTGCACTCGACGCGATCGTGGTCGACCTGCGCGACATGGCCCGCGACATCGTTGACCGGCTCGTTGCCGACGGCCCGCGCTACGGGACCCCGCTGCCGGATGTCGGGTCAGAACTCGAACGGCGCGCTCTCGCCGAGACCTATGCCCGTGTCCTGCAGCAGGGGATTGCCAGGGCCCGCCAGGCGGCCGGCAGCGGGATCCTGCGCGGCGTCGAGCGCGAGGCCCGGGATGGCGGATGGCTGGCGGCACCGCTGATCTTTAACGCCATGGCGCGCGAGGCCGGCGGGGTGCAGGCCGCGGTTCGCGAGGTGCCGGAGGTGGATCCGCCGGCACCGGCGCTGGGCCGCGACATTCCCGAATGGCCCGGTATACTGGAGAGGCTCGAGACGGCGCTGGCGGCAGCTGGCACTTCCGCCGGCGTGCCGGCCGCGGCGCCTCCCGACTCTGATCGCCTGTTGTTCCGGATCCTCGACCAGGTCTGGCAGTTCCGCTCGGACCTGGTGGATGCCGACGCCCCGCTCACTGGGCTTGCGGCAATCGGACACACCCTGGTGAGCGGTGCCATCCAGGCCTTCGGGGTGGTGGCGGGGCTCGTCATCGGCAATTCGCTGCTGCGCGCCATTCCGTTCGTCGGTGACGGGCTCGATGTCGCGGCCCGCGCCTGGCAGGTGCTCGACGCCCCGGTCACCACCGCGCTGATGGCACTGCTGTTCGCCGGACTGGTGCTCGCCTACCTCGTGCCGCTCATCCCGTTCATCCGCTTCCTGTTCGCGCTTGCGACCTGGCTGTTCCAACTGGTCACGGGGCTGGTCGGGGTGGGGTTGTGGCTGCTGGCCTGGCTGTCGATGGACCGCGACCGACTGGCCCCGGGCAACGTCCGCGCCGGTGTGCTGCTGCTTCTTGCCCTGCTGCTGCGCCCGCCGCTGATGGTGGTCGGACTGCTGCTCGGGCTGCTGGTTGCAACGGTCCTGGTCCGCTACCTCAACGACGGGTTTGCGCCGCTCATCGCGGCCGTGACCGCGGACGGGCCGGGTCCGATCGGGCGGATCGCCTGGACGGTGGTCTACACCGTCCTCGCGTGGGTCACGGTGAACCTGTCCTTTGCTGCGGTCGACAGGCTGCCCGCCAGTGTTCTCGCCTGGCTCGACGCACGGGCCGGGGAGAGCGACGACGGCGACGATGCCGGACGTTCGATCACCGCCGCGCTCGCGCGAAGCGAGCGCCTCGCACCGCGCATCGCTCCGGCCGGAAGCGGTCCGCGTTCAAGGGAGGGACCGTCATGATCGAATCCGGCGCCCTTTTCCTGTTCGGCGCAGCGGCCGGTGCCGGTGCCGCCCTCGCGATACCTGTGACCGGACGGCTCCTCGCCAGGTCCCTGCGGTTGCGCTCCGGGGCGAACGCACTGGTCCGCCAACGCCGGGCGCGCAGGGATCTCGAACGGTTGCGCCTGATCGACGACAACCGCGAAGCCTTTCTGCAGCTGCGCGAGCTCGACCCGCTGGTGTTCGAGGACCTGGTCCTGGCCGCCTACGCCGATACCGGAGCCAGCGTGCAGTACACGTTGCACAAGTACCGCGACGGCGGCATCGACGGCGAGATCCTCCACCGGGGTCAGCGGTACGCCATGCAGGCAAAGCGATACCGTGGCCGCATCGATCCGGGCCAGGTCCGCCAGTTCGTCGACCTGGTCCGCGCCCGTGGCGACCGGTATGCCGGAGGCGTGCTGGTCCACAGCGGTCGCACCGGCTCCGCTGCCTGGACCGCACTCGATGCGGGGTCGGTGCGGATGGTGTCGGGGCAAGGGCTGCTCGCCCTGATTCGCGGTGCCGGGCCACCTGAAACCTGGCTGCCGCGGCCCGGCGGAGCCGGCACCGGTGCGGCGTGAGATCGCGGACACGGTGATCTCCCGGGGTCTTGCGGTGGCCCTCCCGCTCGCCGCAGTGATCCGGGCGGCCGGCTGGCATGATGCCGCGCCGGGCACTCGCGGCGATCTCCTGGTCATTCTCGCGGTGACGGGCGCCCTCGGGCTCGAGGCGGTCCTTCTCCGCACGGTCTGGGTGAGCCGGGGAGCGGGGGCCCACCCGGTTCGCCTCGCACTTGCGCTTGCCGTTGCCATCGTCTCTTCGAGCATGGTGTGGCGGCTCTGGCAGAGCGTACCCGGATACCTTCCCGTGGTCCTGTCCGGCGAGCCCGGCGGCATCCTCACCCACAGGCGCGAGCTGCTGGTCCTGATGGCCTGTGCCGTCTTCAGCCTTGCCGGGCTGTGCCACGGTGCGACGGCGACTGCCAGCCAGTGCGCACGTCTGGCCTGGCACGCGGCTGGCGGCAGCCTGCGGCGCCGGGCCAGATCCGACCTGCATGGCAGCGCACGGTTCATGACGCGCCGTGAAATGCTCCGGCTGCACGAGCCGGGATCGGCGCGCAACATCATTCTCGGCGAGTTTCCGGGACCGGGGCGCCGTCTGATGCACTACCGGCTGCACGGGTCGATTACCACCTTCGCGCCTCCGCGCACTGGCAAGACGGCACTCGTGATCCAGAACCTGCTCGATCCGCGTTCGAGCGCCTGGCGGGGTTCGACCGTGACCATGGATCCCCGCGGCAACGTGTTCTGCGTCGTCGCCCGGGCGCGCCGGGAGGCGGGACGCACGGTGCGTCTGGTGGATCCGTTCGGCATGGTTGCGATGCACCGGGATGCGCTCGGAGACCACCTCGACCTCCCGGATCCACTGCCGCTCACGACCCTGAACCCGCTTGACCTGGTCCGGCTCGACGACAACCACGGCGCCGACATCGACTCCCTGCTCCGGGTGATCCTGAGCAACCCGGCAGCACAGGGCGGCAAGCACAACCGGCACTTCCACGACCTGGTGATGAACATCCTGAAAGGCATGGTTTCCTGGGTGCGCCTGTCCTACCCGGCGCGGGAACAGACGCTGCGGGCGGCCATGGACCTGTGCCGGCTCGACGAACAGGAACTCCGGGTGCTTGCCGGCGAGGTTGAACGGTTCAACGCCGGAGAGACCCGTTTCGTGCGTGACTCGGTCACGACACTCGCGCGGCTGTTCGGAACCGACGAAGGCACATCGTTCGCCACGACAATGATGATCGAGCTCGCCTTCGCCGGAGACGCGCATATCGGTGCCTCGCTGCAGCGGTCCTCGTTCGACCCGATGGAACTTGCGAACGGGACCACCGATGTCTTCATCGTGGTGCCGCAGCAGTATTTCCGGATGAGCGCTCCGTTCCTGCGGCTGTGGATGGCGGTGCCGACCATGGTCGCCCACAGGTGTCCGCCCGAGCGGGGCATCCTGGTCTACCTCGACGAGATGGCGTCGATCGGGTACCTGGACCCGGTCGTCGACAGTTTCACCATGGCGGCGGGTTCGGGCGTGCACTACTGGTGTTTCGTGCAGACATTGTCGGCCCTCGATGCCTCCTACGGCCGCGAAGCACGTGCGCTGATCCTGGAGAACGCCGAAGTGGTCCAGGCGCTGGGGTTTCCGCGCTACGCACCGGAACTCGCGGCCGAGTTTGCGCGCGCCATCGGCCACGCCACCTTTCTCGGCCGCCAGGACAGCCGCTCGGGCAGCATCGCGCACGGGCTTGCCGGAACCGCGAGGGACCAGTCAGCAGCCTCGGAGGGGTTGGTGAAGGAGACGGTGATCGCGCCGGATGACCTGTTGAGGTTGCCGGAGGGTGAGCAGATCGTCATCGCCAGCACTCGCCAGGCCGAACGCAATGCCATGCGGCTTCGCCATGCCCGGTACTGGACCCGGCGCGACTGCGACGGGCTCACGAGCCCGGACCCGCTTGAAGTCCGCCGCCGCGACTGAGCCTCTGGTTCGACACGCATTTCCCGATCTGTCCTCAGTCAACCGTGCTTCCCGGCATACGCAGCCGCTTGCCCTCGTCCTCGGCAATGATCGGTTCCAGGAAGGCGTTGCAATTGTCGAGTTCGCGCGCGGTCTCGTCGACCGGGCGCCAGTCGATTGCTGCTGTCCATCTCTGCGCATAGTCGAGCATGCGGATCAGGGGCTCGGGCCGACCGGTTTGCGAGAGCGCCTTCAGCGCCGAGAGATAGTTGGCACGGTATGCTGTCGGCACGATAATGCGCTCCTCGCCCGCCACCGCCAGCTCGGCGTTCATCATGATCCGTGCCGCCCTGCCGTTTCCGTCGGAGGACGGATGGACCTCGAAAACAGGGAGCTTTCGCTGAGACAGGCGTTATTTAAACTTGTCTCCAAACTCTCTAATAGTGACCGCTCCCTGATTGGTGCAAGAGGCGCTCCCACGTCCCAGCCCAATTTAAGGCTTACCTTAGCCAGTTCGTTATTAAAGATGAAAGCATATTGCTTTAATAGCGGGCCGATCCCATGATCATGCCATGAACAATCTGCAACTTCTGGATGAACGGCTTGGCAGGCATGTCGAAATCCCGGTTGGCGGGGAGGTGGTGCGCGCCTTCGTGCCGCCGCCGCTCCCGCCGATACCTCCCATCGACGTCCTGCCTCTCCTGCCGAAGCTGAGCGCTGCCGAACGTGCTCTCGGTCGCCTTGACGGCATCACCGTGCTTCTGCCGCGCCAGGAACTCTTCCTCTATATGTATGTGCGCAAGGAGGCTGTGCTCTCGTCGCAGATCGAAGGCACGCAATCGACCCTATCCGATCTGCTCCGGTTCGAGACCGAGGCCCAGGCGGGCGAACCTATCGACGATATCCGCGAGGTGTCGAACTATGTCGACGCCATGATGTATGGCCTGGAGCGGCTCGGCGATCTCCCCTTGTCACTTCGCCTGATTCGGGAAATGCATGAGCGACTGTTGCGCAGCGGGCGTGGCGGCACGAAGAGTTCAGGCGAATTCCGTCGGTCGCAGAACTGGGTCGGCGGCACGCGGCCCGGCAACGCGATATACGTCCCTCCGCCCGTAAGTGAACTCGACGCATGCCTGGGCGACTTCGAGCGTTTCGTGCACGAAGACGGTTCCCAGCTGCCACCGCTGATCAAGGCCGGCCTGCTTCATGCCCAGTTCGAATCCATTCACCCGTTCCTGAACGGCAACGGACGCATCGGCCGCCTGCTCGTGACGCTCTACCTCTGCGTCCATGGCGTCCTGCGCACGCCGCTCCTTTATCTCAGTCTCTATCTGAAGACGCACCGCGTCGACTATTACCGCCTGCTACAGGAAGTGCGGGAGCGGGGGACATGGGAGGCTTGGCTCGAATTCTTTCTCGACGGTGTCGCCGAAACGGCGAACCAGGCGTTCGATGCAGCCACGCGGATCGTTGAGCTGTTCAAGCTGGATCACGACCGCATCACGGCCGAAAGCGATCGTGCGGGGTCTGCTTTGCGCGTACATGGGCTGCTGCAACAGAATCCGATTGTCACGTCGAATGTCCTGGTCGAGAAAACCGGACTCACCGCGCCGACCGTCAATGCATCGCTCGCCGACCTCGAAAGACTCGGGATCGTGACCGAGGTGACAGGCCGGAGGCGAGGCCGCGTCTTCTCGTACCGTGCGTATCTGGATATCCTGAACGAAGGCACGGCGCCCTTGCCACCGACCGAGATTTGAAAGCCAAGGAGACGGTCCTCAAGGAGGTCGAGGCGGTGGTGCCCGAAGGGCCGCACGTGCAGCCGTCGATGGACCAGACGTCGATCCCGTCACCGGTCCGGAACGATCTCTTGCCGCCGTAGACCAGCACTCGATGCGCAATTCCAGGGAGCGTCGCGATCGTGCGCAGCCCCGACAGCATTCCGGTGTGATAGCGGGGCTGCGACTCGACCATGATCGCCGCCAGGTCGTCGCCGCGGCGGAGCAGGAAATCGATCGATCTCGGTGCGGTTCGCGGGGTGCGGTTCGCGGGGTGCGGTGCCCAACTGTGCAGATCGTCGAACAGCCCGCCCCATCATCGACCATCACGCATGGTTGGCTTCGGGAAGATTCCGTGCGGCCCTCTGGATCCGGGGTTGCCCGGCCCGCGAGACCCGAAACCGAGCGCAAGAGCGGAGCGTGACATAGTCGACCATTGGGCTCGGATCCCTATAGTGCCCGATGCCCCAACCTCGCGAGGATCTGCCTGATGCCCGTAACCGTCGCAATGTACGAGAAGTCGCTCGAAGTGATCGGCGCGCGGCTTGCCGCGCTCGACCTCGATATCAGGGTGATCCCGTTTGACCGCAACGGCATGTTCCGGATCGATGGCGTGCCGACACCGCCGGGCGAGGTCGACGTCGACTACCTCTGGCTCAGCACCCATCTGAATGCCGACGGCGCAACGCCGGCGGCGTTCGACCTGGCGCTCGCCTGCAGGTCGCTCGCGGTGTTGCAGACCTTCAATGCGGGTCTCGACCACCCGTTCTACCGGACCGCTGCCGACCGCGGCATCCGGATCTGCAACAGCAGTGCCCAGGGAGTGGCGATTGCCGAGTATGTCCTGGCCCAGGTCCTCTCGGTCCTGCATCCGGTCGAGCTGCAGAGGCGTCAGCAGCGGGACAGGGTCTGGAAGGTGACACCCTTCCGCGAGATTGCGCAGACCCACTGGTTGATCGTGGGGTTCGGGGCCATCGGCAGCGAACTTGCGACAAGGGTAAAGACATTCGGAGCGACCACCACCGTGGTCCGTCGACGGCCTGCGGTCTCGGCCTCGGTCGACAGGGCAGGGGTGACGGCCGATCTGCCGGCACTGCTGCCGGACGCGGACATCATCGTGATCGCCTGTGCGCTGACCGAAGAGACTGCCGGGATGGTGGACGCCTCCTTCCTGGCCGCAGTGCGGCCCGGCGCCATTCTCGTCAACATTGCCCGCGGCGGTCTCGTCGACGACGACGCGCTGATGGCGGCGCTTGACGATGGCCGACTTGAGACTGCCGTACTTGATGTCTTCCACGAGGAACCGCTGCCCCGGGACAATCCGCTCTGGTCGCATCCGCGCGTGCGGCTGACCCCGCACACCTCGTTCGCCGGAAACGGCGGACCGGCGCGCTGGGAGCAGCTGTTCCTCGACAACATTGCCCGCTACGTCCGGGGCGAGCCCCTGGACCGGGAGGTCGACCCGGCAGACATCTGAGGGTGTTCGCGGGCTTCCTCGCACTCCAGAGCCTCTGCGACCTTCGTTGTCCGGTCTGACGGCTGCGGAGTGCAATACGGGGAGTTGGCAGACCTCAATGCTCACCGGACCCGAGCGTCTCCTGGAAAAGGCGGGCGAGGCGGTGTCCGGACAGTCAGATCAACTCGATTGGGGCATTCGCGCCCGGGGCGCTGGCCAGCTTTCGATCACCGGTAACGAGTACCGTGGACAACGCTTCCGCCAGCGCCACGTACACCGCGTCGTATGCGCTGAAGTTGGCCCGGAGTTGCCACGCCCGGTCGAGGAAGGGCTCATGTGGATACCGTTCGGCGTCGAAGCTCCGCCAGCGGTGGAGCGCCGTCGCTCCCAGTCTCTCGGCTCAGTGCGCCCCGCAGCACGTAGAGACGTAGGACCTGGGAGATCTCCACGTCGATAAGATGCGGTACGTGAACGACCTCGGCTTCATCCGCCAGTCTCTTGCCCCGGGTGGTGTTCAGCGGGAACTCGATGGCGCCGGAAGCGTCCAGAACCATCAAAGGGAGTTCCGTTCCTCGTGCAGCACTTCAGCCGGCGACGGCTCCAACCGGAGCTCCAGCTGGGAGCGGATGGACTCGAGCAGCTCCTGTCGGCTCGGACGCTCGAGCGTCCGCTCAATTGCCCGCAGTACGTATTGAGACATGGATGTCCCCTCCATCGCGGCTCGTGCTTTCAGTCGCCGGTGAAGCGATTGCGGGACGTTGCGGACTTGAATCATCGTTTGCATGAGTTTTGTATGAAAACAAGCATTATTCATGTCAATCTCCATGCAGCACCGGACTCCCTGCCGGGTTCGTCTCCCTGGTCCATCGGCCTGCACTCATGCGCTGCTCTCGCATTCTGCGTCCCGACGATGATGAGACCTCACAGATCCGGGCTGGAATTCGCCAACCCGACGGGTTGATACCGGCGCCCGCTTGGTTGTCCTGAACGGCGGTGGTGTGGCGCGGCGACAGAGGGGCCGCGCGTCCTGCTGACACACGGAAGTAACACGCGGGTGCTCTGTCTAACGTCAGCGCCTATGGGACAGGCTGAGGCATTTTCATAAGGGAGGATTTCTGGCTCATCGCAGTGACAGAAGGGAACGAAGATGAGACAGAAATCCACGCGCGCCAAAGAGCCTGCCGAGAAGACGGTCCGTGACATTCGCCGCCGGACGCGCAAGCAGTATTCGGTGGAGGAGAAGATCCGCATCGTGCTGGAAGGGCTGCGTGGCGAGGACAGCATCGCTGCGCCGTGCCGGCGCGAAGGAATCGCGGAGAGCCTGTATTACAGTTGGTCGAAGGAGTTTCTCGAAGCAGGCAAGAAGCGCCTGGCCGGCGACCCGGCGCGCCAGGCGAACACCGGCGAGGTCGGGGAGCTGCGTCAAGAGATGCGCGACATGAAAGAGCTGGTCGCCGACATGGCGCTGGAGAACCGGCTTCTCAAGAAACGGTCATGGTCGCCGCGGAACTGAGCCGCCCCGTAGCATGAAACAGGAAGCGTTGGTTTGAAACGTTCCCGCTGATCAACCGGGTTCGGTCGTGGCAGGATCAGTGTGGCGGAGGCGGGGACGCGTGAGCGCAGCTTTAGCGGTGACCCGTTCCCGACAAAAAAACTGCTTCCGGCGGCCGGCTCCACACCCCGTACTGTCGCTCATCAGTTTCCCGGTGCGTATGCGCGCAGGCATTCTCAGTTGACCGTTCTGATAGTCAGCGGGTGTTGCTTGCGTTGACGGTCGAGAGGATGTGATAGGTCAGCAAGGTTGTTACGGCAGTAATGCGTTTAGGCGTTTAGGCAAGATGGCCTCCATCTACGGTTGTCGGGGACATCCCTGTGAAGTGCTCGAAGGCCTATTGGGCGTCTTCGAAATCTTGCCACGGATCGAGCAACCGAATATCGAAGTTCCGAAAATCCTTCACATTGCGGGTGACAAGGGTCAAGTCATGCTGAATGGCAGCCGCTGCGATCTGCGCATCGGCTGCGGAAGGGCGACGGCCGGCACGATCCCCGTCCCCCATGAGGCGCCCCCAGACCGCTGCGGTAGGCGCGTCAAACGGCAAGATGCGCCCATCGAATTGCCGGGCGAGATCTTGCTGGATCCACCTCTCAAATTGTTCGCGGCGGGCTTGTTCCTTTACCCTCCGCGCGCCTCGGACGAGTTCTCCTAGCGTTTGTCCCGCAAGGAAAAGGTCGCTCGGGATCTGAGACTCGATCCAGTCGATCACAGTCTTGTCGGGTCGTGGCCTGACGGTCTCGCTGATCACATTGGTGTCCAGGAGAAAGGCCATCAGGCGAGATCGGCAGATCGGCCCGTAGAGTGGTCGCGCTCGGTCGCGAAGTCAGCGTCGGTTAGAGGCGAAGCACGGAGAAAAGCTACTAACTCGGCGCCTGTCTTCGCCGTTGGGGCGGTCAACCTCTGGTGCAGGGAGCGGCGGATGAGTTCGGCTTCCTCGCCGCCGGAACGAAGGGCGCCAGCGATTGCCTTGACGAGGGGTGCATCCTGCAGGGGTACTGTGACTTCGACGCGCTTGGCGCCGCCAGTGGAGATCCTCTTGCGGTGACGGGAGACACGGGACGCCTGTTGAGTCTTCAGATTTGAGGGGTTCACGTTCGTGTATCCATGCCGGTAACGTTACCGGATACTAGAGAATGCACAGCTTGTATGTCAAGTGTGGGTGCAAACACGTTTCCCCGATCCTCGATATAGGTCTGAGATGTTATGTAGAACATCTCAGACCGACTTCACCTGGCTCAAGGTGATCGGCTGGGGCTGGTTCCATCTGTCGACGATCCTGGACGACTTCTCCCGCTACGTTATCGCCTGGAAGCTGTGCACGACGATGAGGGCCAGCGATGTCACCGACACGCTGACACTGGCCCTGCAGGCCTCAGGCCGTGACGGGGCCAGGGTCGTTCACAAACCGCGACTGCTCAGCGACAACGGCTCGTCCTGCATCGCCGGCGATCTTGCTGCCTGGCTCGAAGACCGGGGTATCGACCAGGTGCGCGGCGCACCGAACCATCCCCAGACGCAGGGCAAGATCGAGCGCTGGCACCAGACCTTGAAGAACCGCGTCCTGCTGGAGAACGACTACCTGCCCGGAGACTTGGAAGCGCAGATCGGCGCCTTCATCGATCGGTACAACCACCGGCGCTACCACGAAAGCCTCGGCAACCTCACCCCAGCCGACGTCTACTTCGGGCGTCACCACGCCATCATCGAGAGAAGGAGAAAGGTCAAGGATCTGACCATGCGCAAACGCCGCTTGGCCCATCGGCGACAAGCGGCATAACATCAACCATGATGAGCCAGAGCCTCCTTTGGATAACTGCTCCAACCGTCCCATTCATGCTGACGACGGACACTTTTTGCAGAACAGAACTCTCTGTACACAACCTCGT
This sequence comes from Alphaproteobacteria bacterium bin52, assembly GCA_002238645.1. Taxonomy (GTDB): domain Bacteria; phylum Pseudomonadota; class Alphaproteobacteria; order Thalassobaculales; family Thalassobaculaceae; genus Bin52. The sequence continues at coordinate 15,717 of MPMT01000086.1, forward strand.
CAGGTAGTCCATCGTGGCGGCCTGAGCGTCGCGGCCAAATGCCGGGTGCTGCGAAGGAGGCCGAGCTCTCTCACCAGCGGATGGGATGCGATCGATGCCAGCGGCAAGACCTCTCAGGATGCTGCGATCAATAGCCGTTCAAATGACAATGGCGTTCTGTTTCCTGAACCCGTTGCTGGCGGATGCACAGGTGTCATGTGCCGATTGGAATACAGCTGAGTTCTTCAGGGAGGCCAAGGCGCACGACGTGACACACTGCGTCGCGACCGGTTCCGATCCGAACCTGCGGGACGAAGCCGGGTATACGCCACTTCACTCGGCTGCAGCGAACAGTACGGATCCCGTAGTTATTGCAAGGCTTCTGGATGCCGGAGCTGATCTGAAATCGAGAGGTGAAACCGGACTAACACCCCTGCACGTGGCGGCGGGGGGCAGTTCGGAGCCCGCGGTGGTGATGGCCCTGGTAAACGCCGGCGCCGACCCGAACGCGCGGACCGACGCGAGATACACCCCCCTGCACGTCGCGGCGGCAAGCGGTTCGGAGCCCGCGGTGGTGACGGCTCTGGTGAACGTCGGCGCCGATCCGGACACGCGGAACGACGCAGGATACACACCGCTGCACGTGGCGGCGGCAGGCAATGTGGTGCCCGAAATGGTCACGGCCCTGGCGAACGCCGGTGCTGATCTGGAAGCGAGGACCGAGTCCGGGTTGACGCCCCTGCATGTGGCGGCAAGGAGCACTACGGTGCCCGCGGTGGTGACGGCTCTGGTGGACGCCGGAGCCGACCTTCACGCAAGGACCGAGAGTGAGGCAGGGTTTACAGCCCTGCACGCAGCCGCGGCAATGACCGGGACACCCGCGGTGGTGGCAGCACTGGTGAATGCCGGCGCCGATCTGGAAGCGAGGACCGAGTCCGGGTTGACGCCACTGCACGTGGTGGCGGCGATCGGTGAGTTGCCCGCAGTGGTGACGGCTCTGGTGAACGCCGGCGCCGATCCGGGCGCGCGCGACGAGACAGACCGGACGGCGGGAGACTATGTCCAGTTCAACGACGCTCTCAAGGACACGGGTAACTGCTCACCCCCCCTTCCGGTGAGTTGCGTTTTGCATGCCAATGGCGCCGGGAACGTCGGCTGGCTGTGGGTTCTGGTGCGTTGATCTGACCGTGTCTTCCCTTGAGGTGGTTGTTCTGGCTGTCATGTCGGGGC
>MPMT01000004.1 GCA_002238645.1 Alphaproteobacteria bacterium bin52
CTTGGTGCGAGCCCGGCATGCGGGGCATTCCTTGACCTCGGCATCGACGCGGCGCTCGACGACCTCGAACACGATGTCGTAGAGGATGCGGCGTTCCCGGTCGATCGCATCGACGTCTGCGAGGTCGCCGCCGCAGGCCTCGCAGGCCTCGACGGTGACCGTCTCCTCGATGGTGGTCTTGCGCAGACCGGTGCCGGTCTGCAGGTTCTGCTTCGCGCCCTTGGGGCTGCTGGCGTCGCGCCGTGCAGTCTCATCCTTGTCCGTCTGCGACGGCGGGAGGCTGGAGTTCTTCGACCCCTTGCGGGTCGTCCTTTCCAACAGGACGGTGATCAGGATACCCAACAGGGTGACGAGGAGGCGGACCACGGCATCGACTTCTGCGGACATCTTGCCGTGCGCGCGCAATGCCTCGATGCGGGCCTTGGCGTCCTCGAACTCATCGCGCAGAGAGGCCGCATTCACCGTGGCCATCACGCGGCCTCCACCGCCATGACCGCCGCCAGCACGGCGAGGCGCTCGCCCGGCGGCATCGCCCGGTAGCGCCGCGCCCAGCTGGCCGCATTGCGCTTGATGCGCTGACGATCGGTGAAGTTCCGGCCCGCACAGCTGTGCCAGTGCACCCGGCCCGGGGCAAAGTTGAACCAGATCTTCTCCGTCACCACCCCGGCCTGGTTCATCACCTGAACCGACACGCTGTGCCAGTCCGCCAGAACCCTCTCATAAAGAGCCGAGGGGTAGCCCGACACCATCACCGAACAGGGCAGGCCCCTGAGCAACTCAAGCAGGGCCTCGTGATCCGCGTCGGTGTAGTCATACCGGTAGCGACGCTGCGACTTGCGGGTACTCATCAGATAGGGCGGATCACTGTAGACCAGTTCGTCCCCCTCGAACCGGTAGTCGGCCAGGAACCGGTGGCAGCAGCCGTGAACCAGTTCCACCTCATGGTCGCAGCAAAACGTCCTGATGGACCGGGCATTCAGGTCAATGCCGATCGAGCGCAGTGCCGGGGGCTTGCGCTTCATGATCGCACCGCCCCCCAGGTGTGTTTCGAGATACACGCGATGGGGCGGCATCAGGCTGACAATGGCCTGACTGAGCCCCATCGTCGCCTTTGAACCATACCATGCGCCCATCGCAAACGCCGTCCCCGAACCATCCGGGAGCAGACATAGAGCGCCCGTTCCATGGTGTCAAACGGAATCGTCAGCGCCCCGACATGACAGCCAGAACAACCACCTCAAGGGAAGACACGGTCAGATCAACGCACCAGAACCCACAGCCAGCCGACGTTCCCGGCGCCATTGGCATGCAAAACGCAACTCACCGGAAGGGGGGTGAGCAGTTACCGAATTCGTATCGTTCAGGGTCGTCGAAGTGATCCGGGTCTCATCAGCACTCGACTGCGGCGCGAAAAACTGCCTGCGGAACACACCGACTTCGCTCCTCGCCGCCGTCGCGAGCGCCTCAACGTCATCGGGCAAGGCAAGACTTATGGTTTCGTTCTTTGGCCTCAGTCCAGGCTGCCAGGTTGCCTTTACTCGCGGTGCGGACTTGGGAGGAACCCTGAGGCCGCCCAAATCCTCCAGTTCTCGAGCTTCGACAAGATAGAGCTCGAGATCAATCTTTCGTCCATCGGCGGAGCTGACCAGATCAACGGCATGATGAGCGAAGCACGCGTCGAGGTCCCACTCGACACGAGAGCCGAGATGGCCGCGCAAACACCGGAGCTCGAACCGAAAGAGTTTCTGGACGCCGGCATCAAGCCGCTCCCAGAAAATCGCCTTGTTGTGTTGGGTGGTACGAACGAGAACACGCGGATCGTCCATGTCGGGGAGCTTGTCTGAGCCCGCGATGATCAATGCCTCGAAGCCGTCCGCGAACGCCGACATGAGATCGTGGCTGATGACCTCCTTGGAAAAGAGGCGCCGGTGCCAAGCCTTGAACATACGTATGGCGTGCGGGTGGTTCAGCCGGTCCTGCCACCTTGCGAAGAACTCGACTTCCTCGTCCCTGGGCTCTCTTGGTACTGTGTCCTTCAAGTCCTTGAGAAGCTGTCGATCCTCGTCGGTGACGTCGTCGCCGTGGTTCCCTTCGATGAAGTCGAGGGTCTGGCCGCCCAGCTTGCGGCGCGTGGTCCTGCGCCCGCCAGAAAAGAGCGAAGAGCCAACACGGTCCCATGGGACGAATTTGCAGAAATTCTCCTGGCTCTCACGCCACGCACCCGGGCGGAGCTTGTGTTCGTCGTCGAGAAGAGCCCTCACAGCGTCGAGCGCTGCAAGGACGTTCTCTTCCCCTTGATGGTCGAACGACTCGACGGCGGTCCGTACGGCCTGTGTGTCCACAGGCTCCTGCTTGGGCGTCATTAGGCCAGCGAAGACGCCGACTTCGGTTTGCGCGAGTTGGAAGGCAGATCGGAAGTGCTGGGCACGCGCCTTCGGATTGCCAGCCTGCTTGTAGGCCGGGAGTTTCGTAATACCGTCGCGCGGAATTCTGAGCGCCGGTGCAGCATTCTGGATCCGCAAATGGACCGGGACCGCAAAGCCCTGCTACGAAGGACGGCTAGTCAACCGCACGACAGGCTCCTACAAGGGGTATCCACTGGACGGGCCGGAGTGGTCGGATGGTGTTTAGGGATGCCGGGACACGCATCGAGTTCGAATTTGACTGGATGAGTGCGCATGGAGTTGAGGGCCCTGAACTGGCGGCGACCTGGGCATCCCTTCGCATCCACGTGGGAGAGTCGACCATTACCAGGGTGCTCGATGAACGTTCCAGAACGATTCGAGACATGGTCTTTGTTTCACTTTACCCGCTCGCCGAATGGCTGGTCAGCAATTGGTGGTTTCTCCTGTACGAGTTTGAAAACCCCGACAAGGAGAACGATCGGGAATTTGATCGTCGACATTCCCTGAGGTTCGGTCGGGAAGGATATGGCTATCCTGACCTGCAGATTGTCTCTTCGGGACATCTGGTGCGTCTCGTGTGGAAGCGCGACGATCCCAACTGGTTCCGTCACGCAAGTCTTGAGCAGGGTTGGACGTGGATCGACAGAGCATCCTGGCACAAGAGTTGCGCAAACCTGATCGACAGTGTGATCGCTCGCCTTCATGAGTTCCACATTCACAATACACTGCTGGAACAGGACTGGTCGGCAATTCAGTCTGCTGACAAAGAGGAAACCGAATTCTGCAAGACGGCAGGCGGACTTGGTTGGGATCCGTACGCACTGAACGACGATGCACTCGCGTCTGTCGCGCGTTTGGGCGAAGTCCTGACGGGGGATGCTCTTGAAGAAGCGGCGGCTGTTTTTTCAGCGAAGAACCTCATCGCAGACATCGCCGACTTTCGGAAAGCCGTCGGACGTGCAAGACGAAACAGCCTCGGTCTCAAGAGGATCGTGACCGAGGTTCTGCACAACGGGTTTGTGTCTGAAACTCGATCGGATCCAGACGCTGAGTTGACGTGGTATGCCGATGCCGGAATACAGGTGCCGCCCAATCCCTGGAAGGAGGGATATGCTCTGGCGCGAAGTCTGCGCCAGTCACTGGAACTTGGCAACGATCCGTTACCCACGTGGGATACTCTGGCACGTGCACTTGGGGAACCTCCGGAACAGGTAGAGAAGGCAACACGTCCCACATCTCTCGGCAACTTGCACATGTTGGAGGGCGTGATCTCCCGCGTTGATGACGGGAAATTCACATTCGCTTTTTCGGCGAAGAGGGCAAGCAGCCGGCGATTCCTGTTTTGTCGTGCTCTGGCTGATGTCCGGGTGGCTTCAGAACCAAGCTCCGTGTTGACCAGAGCCCGATCTTGGCGACAACAACGTGGCCGGGCCTTTGCGGCCGAGTTTCTGGTCCCGGCTCATGCAATTCGGAACAGAATATCCTCGCACGTCATCCTGGCAGATGACATCGATCTGCTGGCCAGAGAGTTCGGCGTCTCATGGCTTGTCATCAGACACCAGGTCGACAACCACGATATTGCTCGAATCTGGTCAGAAGCCCGAAGTCACTGGTAGGGCCTCGGTTATCAGCATGAAAGTCGTCTGCCGAACCGGGTTCGTTCAAGAGTCACCGTCTGCGTCTGCACTTCGACATCGCAGACGTCGGTTCGACGCGAAGCACCCCTGATCTTGGTCGTTCTGCCCCACACGAGGGCAAGATGTTCTCGATGCAGACCCTTTCCGCCCGTAATTCCCCGCCGGTGCCGACTCTGGAAGAACCTTCGCTGCGGACCACCCTCCCCCCGTCTCATCCCGAAGCGAAACACCGGGCCAGGCTGCGGTTGATCATACTCCGTGGGGCAGTGAGCATTGGATAGCGTTCCAGGTAAAGACTCCACACGGTGCCGCGGTCGGTCGTGCAGGTCTTGAACCTGATGATGTCGGGCGGGAAGTTCGCCGGCACCGGGATCCAGTCGGGTTCGTCGAGGAAGAACGGCCGGGTCAGGATGCGGCAGCCGATGACAAAGTCACTGCGGTCGCTCTGGTCCGCCTTGCGACGTATGGAGATGAGCATGCGCATCTCGTCTGCGGACCCGGCGCCGTTCGATGCGCCGAACGCCTTCCATGCGAGCGAACACGGCAGCAGGTTGGCGTGGACGAACATGCCGCCACCGACGATCGCTGGACGAGTGGCCTTCAGCTTGAACAGGAACAGTTCGCCCGGCCGCAGGCCTTGAAGGCCCGCGGCGAGGGCGACCAGAAATTGACCTCGCGAAGGTCCGGGCGCTGTCGCAGGTGGCTGAACCAGTCGCTGTCGGTGACCGCGATGACGAGCTTGATGCCCATGATCAGCCGTTTGCCTCCCCTGTCGGGCCGGGCGGATACACGGGCCGCGGTGTCCTCCCGCGGGAATGACTTCCCGGGAGACCTCGCGGTCCCGGCCGCCTACTCCGCTGCTGCCGACGCCGGCTTGCGGAACGCGGGCATCACTCCTTCCGCCACCCGGTGGTACTGCTCGAGCATCATCTGCTCCGGCGTTCCCATCGGACACGAAAGGTTGATCAGCTCCATTCCCGGGTAGCGCGCCTCCAGCGTCTTCAGGTGCTCGACCAGCTGTTCGGCGGTTCCGGCAAACCAGGCGCCGAGATCCATGAAGTGCTGCACCCGCGGTACGCCGGCCTCGTACCAGCCGCCTCGACCCTGGGTGATGGAGACCTGCTCCGGTGTCAGTCCGGGAACAAAGCCGAGCGGCCCGAACATCTTCACGTGTTCCTCGTAGAGCGGCGTGATTTCCTCGAGCGCCTGCTCCGGCGTGTCGGCGAGGTGGCAGAAAATGCCCACGGTCAGGTTCTCGCCCAGTGCCAGCTCCTGGCCGGCGCGGGCGGCGGCATCCCGGTAGGCCTGAATCGGACCGTCCGACATGGTCGCAGCACCCCCGCCGACCGCACCCTTGATGCCGTGACGGATCATGAAGTCGAGCCCGCGCGGGTTGGCGCTGACCACAGGCTGCCAGCATTCCACCGGCAGGTTGACCGGACGCGGCACCAGGGTGATTTCCTCAAGCTCGTAGCCGCGGTAGGGGACCCGTGGCGGCAGGGTGTAGTGCTGGCCCCGGTGCGAGAAGGACTCCTGATTGAAGGCCTTGAACATGATCTCGACCTGTTCCTCGAACAGGTCCCGGTTGGCGGTCTGGTCCTGCATCGGGGCGCCGAAGGTCTCGACCTCGCGGGTGTGGTAGCCGCGGCCGACGCCGAAGACGGTCCGTCCCCCGGTGAGCACGTCGGCGGTGGCAAAGTCCTCGGCCAGACGCAGCGGATGCCACATCGGGGTGATGTTGAAGCCGCAGCCGATTCTGAGCCTGGGTGTGACATGCGCGAGATGGACCGCCATCATCAGGATGTTCGGAATGACCTCGTAGCCCTCGTGCTGGAAATGGTGCTCGGCCAGCCACAGCATTTCGTAGCCGCAGGCGTCCATGGTCTTCGCGATGTTCTCGGTCTTGGCGAAGACGCTGGCCAGGTGGTCGTTGTCGTAGCGACGTTCGTTCGCCGGCGTTGTGTGCTGGCCGATATCCGGCAGGTCGACGTGACCGGCATAGACGGTGGTAAACTTGCTGATCATTCTCCGACTCCTGTCATGTAAGGGGCGACAGGCCTACTGCGCTGTCACGCCGCCGTCGATCACCAGTTCGCTGCCGGTGACCCAGGAGGACTCGTCGCCCGCGAGATACAGGCAGCCGAGCGCTATGTCACGCGGCGTTCCGAAGCGACCGAGCGGTGTGGCGGCGAGCCGGACCCGGGCGACCTCGTTGTTCGAATGGCCCGGTCGCGTCATCGGCGTGTCGACGAAACCCGGGTGGATGGAATTCGCCCGGATACCGTCAACTGCATGCTGGACCGCCGTCGCCTTGGTGAAGATCCGTACAGCTCCCTTGGAAGCGTGGTAGACGGCGTTGCCGAAACTGCCGACCAGACCGCAAATCGACGAGATGTTGATGATCGACCCGCCGCCGGAACTGCGCATCGGCGGTATCGCGGCCCTGGTCCCCAGGTAGACGCCGGTCACGTTGACCGACATCACCCGCTCCCAGATCTCGGGCGTGGTGTCCTCGATGGTCGGTCCCGGCGTGATCGTGGTCTGCAGCGCCATCGCCGGATCGCGGCCGGACACGCCGGCGATATTGCCGAGCACGTGCAGCCCGCCCCACAGCGAGACCGTGTCCGCGACTATCTCCTCCCAGGCTCCGGCATCGACCACGTCGAGACGCTTCCAGACCGCCTCGCCGCCGGCCGCGGCGATCCCGGCGACAACATCTTCACCGAGTTCGTCCTGGACGTCGGCGACCACGACCCTGGCTCCCTCGGCGGCAAAACAGCGCGCGGTTTCCGCGCCGATACCCGAGGCGCCGCCGGTCACGATCGCGACCTTGCCCTCAAGCCGTGTGCCGGATGCCATGCGCTCCTCCTCCAAGCTGTCCTGATGCTCTGCAGGCTCCATCCCTATCGGCTTGCGCCTGCCGTGTCACCCGTGTTCGCGCGGCGGCCCGTCCGCCGGGGCGACCATCCGGGGCATGATGACAACGAGAAACCTGCGAAGCGCAATTCCATTGCCGGCGTTTTGCGGGCAGTCTTGTGCGCTGGCCTTGATAGCGACAGCGGGAGGGACGGAAAGGCGATGGCATACGATTACATCATCATCGGGGCAGGATCCGCCGGGTGCGTGATGGCGAACCGCCTGAGCGAGGATCCGGGGACCAGCGTGCTGCTGCTCGAGGCCGGAGGCAAGGACACCAACCCGTGGATCCATATCCCGGTCGGGTTTACCCGAACGCTCAACAACCGGAAGGTCAACTGGTGTTTCGAGACCGAACCGGACGAGGCGCTGGCGGGGCGGACCATCCCGATCCCGCGTGGACGGGTGCTGGGGGGATCGAGTTCGATCAACGGCATGCTCTACGTCCGCGGCCAGGCCTTCGACTACGACGTCTGGGCCCAGCTCGGGAACCGCGGCTGGTCGTATACCGACGTCCTTCCGTATTTCCGCAAGGCGGAATCCTTCGAACGCGGCGGCGACGAGTACCGCGGGGACGGCGGGCCGATGAACGTGGCCGACATGTACGAGCGCCACGAGATCGTCGATGCCTTCATCGAGGCCGGAGAGGAACTCGGCTATCCGCGCAACCCCGACTACAACGGCGCCAGCCAGGACGGATTCGGCTACTACCAGATAACCCAGCGCAATGGCCGGCGCGAGAGCACGGCCCGCGCCTTCCTGGACCCGGTGCGCGGCAGGCAGAACCTGCGGATCGAGCCGAATGCCCATGTCACCCGCATCGAAATGGAGGGAACGCGGGTCACCGGTGTGACCTGGTCGCAGAACGGCCAGTCCCGTACCGAGACCGCGAACCTCGAGGTCGTCGTATGCGCCGGTGCGGTGCAGTCGCCGCAGATCCTCGAACTGTCCGGCATCGGTCAGCCGGAACTGCTGCGCGAACACGGTATCGAGGTCCGTCATGCCCTGTCCGGCGTTGGCGAGAACTACCGCGACCACTATGCCGCGAGGATGAACTGGCGGGTGAACCGGCCGATCACCCTCAACGAGCAGACCCGCGGGCTGCGGCTGGTCGGCGAGGTCGCGAAGTATGTTCTCACCCGACGCGGCGCACTGACCTGGACGGCCGGTATCGGTCACGGATTCGTCCGAACCCGGCCGGAACTGGAGACACCTGACATCCAGTTCTTCTTTGCCCACGCCAGCTTCGGCTCGATCCGGGACCGGGTGCTCGAACGCGAGCCCGGCATGACGCTTGCGGTCTACCAGTGCCGTCCCGAGAGTGTCGGCTCAATTCATCTCGGCGGCCCGGACCCGTTCGCGGCGCCGAAGATCCATCCGAACTTCCTGACGGTGGAACTCGACCAGCAGACCCTGGTCTCGGGCCTGCACGTGTGTCGGGCGCTCGGCCAGACCAGGGCACTCGGACGCTACATCGACCACGAAATGAACCCGGGAGCGGACTGCGTCAGCGATGCCGATATGCTGGCGTTTGCGCGCGGGACCGGCGCGACGACCTACCACCCGATGGGAACCTGCAAGATGGGTCATGACCCGATGGCGGTGGTCGACGACAGGCTCAGGGTCCATGGTCTCGAGGGTCTGCGCGTCGTCGACGCCTCGATCTTTCCGACCATGCCGTCGGGCAACATCAACGCGCCGGTGATCATGGCGGCGGAGAAGGGCGCCGACATGATCAGGGAGGACCGCCAGGCACGCGCCGCCGCGGCCTGACGGGAGCCACTACGCGGCGCCGAGCCTGCGCAGGGCCTCCTTCAGCTGCTCGCGCTTCTGGCGTTCGGCGGCCAGGCGCTGCCGGTTGGTGTCCAGCACCTCGCGCGGCGCCCGGTCCCGGAACGCCGGGTTGGCAAGCTTGCGTCTCAGCCCGGCAATGCCGCTTCGCGCCTTGGCAAGATCCCTGGAGAGCCGAGTTCGTTCCCGGTCGAGATCAATGATGTCGGCAAGCGGCAAGACCAAGGTTGCCTCGTCGAGCAGGCTCTGTGCCGCGCCGTGCGGAACCTGGCCGGTGAGCGGGCTGATGGATGCGAGCCGTGCGAGGCGCATGATCATGGTTCGGTGGGTATCGAGACGGGCGAGCGTGTCCGCCGAGGCACCTTCGAGGAACAGGTCGACCTCGGCGCGGGGCGGCACGTTCATTTCCGAACGGATTGAGCGCACTTCCGTGATCAGGCGAATCACCCAGTCCATCTCGTGTGCAGCCCCGGCATCGACGGTGAGCCGGTCGAGGTCCGGCCACGGGGTGGTGATGAGCGCCGCCTTCCCTCCGAGCCGTTCCCACAGTTCCTCGGTCAGGTACGGCATCAGTGGATTGAGTACGTTCAGCATCTGCTGAAGCACCCAGGCACTCGTCGCACGGGTCTCGGCTGCCGCCTCCTCGTTCTCGCCGGCCAGCAGCGGTTTGGTGAACTCGAGGTACCAGTCGCAGAAGATGTTCCAGCAGAACCGATAGACCGAACCGGCCGCCTCGTTGAACCGGTAGGACTCGATGGCGCCGGCGACCTCGCGCGAAACCCGGGCGGTCTCGCCCACGATCCAGCGGTTGACCGTGTGGCTACACTCCGCCGGGTCCCAGCTGTCGACCGGGGCACAGCCGTTCATCATGGCGTACCGGGTCGCGTTCCACAGCTTGGTGGCAAAGTTGCGGTAGCCCTGGATCCGTCCTTCGGCCAGCTTGATGTCACGGCCCTGGGCCGCCATGGCCGCCAGGGTGAAACGGAGTGCGTCGGTGCCGTAGGTGGCAACCAGGTCCAGGGGATCCATCACGTTGCCCTTGGACTTCGACATCTTCTGTCCGTGCTGGTCGCGCACCAGTGCGTGGATGTAGACGGTGTGGAACGGCACCTCGTTCATGAAATGCATGCCCATCATCATCATCCGCGCAACCCAGAAGAAGATGATGTCGAACCCGGTGACCAGGACGTCGCCCGGGTAGTAGCGCCCCAGCTCCCCCGTGCGTTCCGGCCAGCCCAGGGTGGAGAACGGCCACAGCGCCGAAGAGAACCAGGTGTCGAGGACATCCTCGTCACGGACCAGATCCCGGTCCTCGCCATAGTGGGCCCGGGCCGCGGCACGGGCCTCCTGCTCTGTCTGTTCCACGAACACGGTGCCGTCCGGACCGTACCAGGCCGGAATCTGATGTCCCCACCACAGCTGGCGCGAAATGCACCACGGCTGGATGTTGCGCATCCACTCGAAGTAGGTGTTCTCCCAGTTCTTCGGCACGAACCGGGTGCGCCCGTCTTCGACCGCCTCGATGGCGGGACGCGCGAGGGTGGCGGCATCGCAGTACCACTGGTCGGTGAGCCAAGGCTCCAGCGGCGCGCCGGACCGGTCGCCATGCGGAACCGCATGAACGGTGGACTCCACCTTCTCAAGCAGGCCCAGAGCCTCCATGTCGCTGATCACCTGCTCACGGGCCTCGTAGCGGTCAAGCCCGCGGTATGGCTCAGGCACGGCGTCGTTGAGACGTGCGTGCCGGTCAAAAATGTTGACCAGTTCGAGCCCGTGGCGGCGGCCGACCTCGAAGTCGTTGAAGTCGTGGGCCGGAGTCATCTTGACCGCTCCGGTCCCCTTCTCCATGTCGGAGTACTCGTCAGCGACGATGGGTATCACCCGTCCCACCAGCGGCAGGACGGCGTTGCGCCCGACCAGGTCGCGGTAACGCGGGTCGTCGGGGTGAACCGCGACACCCGTGTCCCCGAGCATGGTCTCGGGCCTGGTGGTTGCGACGGTGATGAACCGGTCCGGCTCGCCCTCGATGGGGTAGCGGAAGTACCACAGCGAGCCCTGGACCTCGACCTGCTGCACCTCCAGGTCCGAAATTGCCGTAAGCAGCACCGGGTCCCAGTTGACCAGGCGCTTGTCCCGGTAGATCAGGCCCTGGCGATGCAGATCGACAAAGACCCGCGTGACGGCCGCGGACAGGCCCTCGTCCATGGTAAACCGTTCCCGGCGCCAGTCGGCGGTCGCCCCGAGCGAGCGAAGCTGGCGCATGATCATGCCGCCGGACTCCGCCTTCCATTCCCAGACCGTGTCGACGAAGCGGTCGCGTCCAAGGTCGCGCCGGTCGACGCCCTTCTCTGACAACTGGCGTTCGACCACCATCTGGGTCGCGATCCCGGCATGGTCCATGCCGGGCTGCCACAACGCATCCCGGCCGGCCTTGCGGTGATAGCGGATCAAGATGTCCTGCAGGGTGAAGGTGAGCGCGTGACCCATGTGCAGGCTGCCGGTCACGTTCGGCGGCGGCATCATGATCGTATACGGCGCCATGTTGGAGTCGACATGTGCCTCGAACGCTCCAGCTTGCTCCCACTGGCTGTAGTGCCGGGCCTCAAGCGCAGTCGGGTCGTAGGTCTTCTCTAGCATGGCTACCTTCGCGCGCGTGTGTGCTGAACCGTCGGCCGGCTGACGGGCCTATCGGCCGGACAACCGGCTGATTTCCTCGCGGACCAGACGTTCGACCAGGACCGGGAGATGCTCGTCCAGCCATGCCTTGAGCGTCGGGCGAAGCATCTCGCGGACCAGCTGTTCCACGGTGATGCCCGGGGTGCCGGGAACAGGCTCGTTCTGGTGCGCCGCCAGGGTCGCGCCCAGTTCCGAGAACATCTGCGCGGCGGCCTGGGCCCGATCCTGCGAAATCAGACCCGGGTCCGCCCTCTCCTCGCTGTCCCCGCCGTGGCCTTCAGTGGCGGGGCGGGGCGGGCTTGTATCCGCGCCGGATGCCGGGGCCGGCCTCGCCCGCGGATCAACCACCTCAGGTGGCGTGGCGGTCTTGCCGGCCGCCGCCTGTGCAGCCACCGGCACGACGTCCGGCCGGCCGGCGGTTTCGGGGACCGGCAGCGGCGGCCGGGTCCCTGTATCCCGCTCTGGTTCAACCGCACTCTGGGCATCCCCGGTCTTGCCGATGATGCGGCGGATAGACGCCAGGATGTCCTCCATGGACTGTTCTGTATCGCGCTCGTTCATTCCTCAGTCACTCGTCATGCCGGTCGTCCCGGCGAGCGCCGGCGGGCTCAGTCAGGAGACAGGCCGGTGCCGATGTACCGGCCGCGGACTTCGAGGAAATGCCGGTCCACATCGTACAGTGTCACCGGAAGGTCGAGCGCCTGGGCGGTCAGGCGTCCCATGGCGAACTGCAGTTGCAGTGCCGCGATGAAGGCGTCGCGCTCGGATTGAACGCGCCTGACCTGGGCATCGAGGAGTGCCTGTTCCGCATCCAGCACGTCCAGCACCGTCCGGGCCCCGACCGTTGCCTCCTGCTCCACTCCTTCGAGCGCGATCCGGGCCGACTCCTCCTCCTTGACCAGCGACTCGGTGCGCGCGAGCGATGTGGTCAGATTCTCGTAGGTTCGTGCCGCTCCCTCGATCGCCGATCGCCGGTATGACTCGACGATGATGCGGCGCCGGTTGGCTTCCTCCTTCGCCGCTCGCACCTGCGAGAATACGACGCCGCCACGGTAGATCGGGACCCGCAGGTCAAGTTGCACCGCGGCGGTGTTGTAGCTGTTGTCACTGCTGCCGTTGGTGTTCTGTGCCCGCTGGGCCGTGGCGGAAAGCCCGGCTGCGGGCAGCAGCTCCGCCTCGATATCGGCAACCCGCTCATTCGCGGCGCGTGCCTGGAACTTGGTCGTGATCAGGGAGAAGTTTCCCTCCAGCGCCGTCGCGACCGCTTCCTCCTGGCTCGCGGGTATCCAGGAGGCCGGCAGATCGGGCTGGGTCAGGGTTCCGGGAAGTTCGCCCATGACCCGTTCGAAGACCATGTGCGACGACACGAGGTCACCCTCCGCCCTGGTCCTGTCGGCCTGGGCGCGCGCGACGCGGGACTCGGCCTGGGCCACGTCGGTCCGGGTGACCTCGCCAACGGCAAACCGGTCACGCGTTGCCTGCAGCTGCTTTTCCAGCCGCTCCAGGTTGTTGATCCGCAGCGCCAGAACCGATTCATCACGCAGCACGTTGACATAGGCCGCAGACGCGTCGAGCAGCACCTGCTGTTCGGCGGCGCCCAGCCGGGCCCGTTCGGCCTGGATCTCGTTGATGGCCACGCGCTCACGTGCCGTTCTGCGTCCGCCATCGTAGATCGTCTGGTCGACCCTGAGCTGGCCCAGCAGTGGATAGGAACGGGTCTTCAGTCTGTTTGCCCTGTTTTCGCCGTGGGTGTAGGTGGCCCCCGCCTGGAACAGCGAGGAAACAGTCGGCAGCCAGGCGCCGTCGGCCTGGGCGATGCGCTCGTTGGTTGTCCGCAGGGCGGCACGTGCCGCCTGAAGGTCGGGGTTGCCTTCATAGGCCATGACCAGGGCTTCTTCGAAGGTCTGGGCGCCCGGAGAACCGGCAAGGCCCACGCAACCGGCGACGAGGCCGATCGCCATGCAGAACCGCGCGCCACGCCTGATGTTGCCGTTCATCTCGCTACTTCCCCGATTCCGCCCGGCAAGCGGGCACCTGTCCGCGGCCCACCGCTGCGCGGATGACTGTTACCGACTTGCCACGATGGCACGAACCGGCCCTAGAACACAAAACCGGGCCCTCGCGCGAACCCCGGAAGCAGCGGGGTCATTGCGTCGAACACAGTGCGCCGGCCGATGGTACCGCCGATCTTCTCGAAGATCACGGCCCGCCCGACCCGATCCTGATTCTCGTAAAGAACCGTGACAAGCCGGCCACCTTCCGACAGCTGGTCGAGCAGTGTTTCCGGCACGAACCCCACGCCGCCGGCAAGGAGGATCAGGCTGAACGGCTGCTGGCTGCCGCACCCGTCGGCGGCCGGACCGGTGATGACGGCGGCGTTGTCCATCTCCAGGGCGGCCAGATGGGCGTTCCCCGCCGTTGCGAGGTCGGGGTCCTCCTCGACCGCCACCACGCTGGAGACCAGCTGCGAGAGGATCGCGGTGGTGTAGGCGGGTCCGCAGGCGATGTCGAGCGCAGCGTCGCCGGGCTGCGGCAGCGCAGTCTGCAGCAGCCGGGCCAGCACCATGGGCTCGATCAGGAACCGGCCGTTGCCGAGATCGAGATCCTTGTCCGCATAGGCAATTGCGCGCAGTCTATCGGGAACAAAGCGCTCCCGCGGGACCGCCTCGAACGCCTCGAGAATCGCCGGATCGGTGACCCTGTTGGTCCGGATCTGGTTCGCCACCATGGTGCGGCGCGTTGCGACATAGTCGACCATGAGTCGTCCGTGCGTCCCTCGCTGCGGCCGGGCAGGATCCCGATATACGCCCGCACCCGTACAAACTCAATCGGACCGTGCAGTCGGGAGCACGTGGTCGGCGAACTGCTGGCGCAGGTCCAGTTTCGACAGCTTGCCGGTGGCCGTGTGCGGCAGCTCGTCGACGAATGCGACGTCGTCTGGCAGCCACCATCTGGCGACCTTGTCCGACAGGAACGCGTGGATGTCCTCGAGCGTGGCGCTCCGGCCCTCCTCCAGTCGCGCGATCAGGAACGGGCGTTCGTCCCACTTCGGGTGCGGCATGGCGATGACGGCACACTCGGCGATGGCCGGGTGGCCGAGAGCCGCGTTTTCCAGGTCGATCGAACTGATCCACTCGCCGCCGGACTTGATCACGTCCTTGGTCCTGTCGACGAGCGTGAGCGTTCCGTCCTGGTCGATGCGGGCGACGTCGCCCGTGCGCAGCCAGCCGTCAGACGACATCGCCTGTGCGCTCGCCTCCTCGTCGCTGTGGTAGCCATCGACCACTCCGTGTCCCCGGACCTGCAGTTCCCCGAAGCTGACGCCGTCGTGCGCCAGGGCGGAACCCGTCTCGTCGACGATACGCATCTCGACCGTGAACATCCTCCGGCCCTGCCGGGTCTTGCGCTCGATCCTGTCGTCGGGTTCGAGCCCCGCCTCCGAGCGCAGCTGGACGCTCGACGTGGTGCCGACCGGGCTCATCTCGGTCATCCCCCAGCCGTGGATCACGGAGACCGAGTACTCGCGCTCGAACTCCTCGATCATGGCGCGCGAGACCGCGGAACCGCCGGAGAGCACATACTCGAACCCGTCGGGCTTTCGCCCCCGCCGGCGCATTTCCGCCAGCATGCCGAGCCAGACCGTGGGTACGCCCCAGGCCGAGCGCACCTTCTCGGCATCCATCAGGTCGAACACGCTCTTGCCGTCGAGCCGGGGCCCCGGAAACACCAGGTTGGCCCCGAGCAGGGGCGCGATGTACGGCAGTCCCCAGGCGTTGGCATGAAACAGCGGAACCACAGGCAGCAGGGCGGCGTTGTCCCCGAGTCCGGTACCGGGAACCAGGGTCAGCATTCCGAGCGTGTGCAGGAAGGTCGACCGGTGGGAATAGAGGACGCCCTTGGGGTTGCCGGTGGTCCCGGATGTATAGCAGAGACTTGAGGCCGCCCTCTCGTCGAACTGGGGCCAGTCGATGGTGTCCGCCTCGACCCCGATGCGTTCCTCGTAGCACAGTGCACCGGGCGGGGCCGCCTCGGGCATCTCCCCCGGGTCGCACAGGACGATCACCCGCAGGTCGCGCGGCAGGTGCTCGCCCAGTGCCGCGAGCAGCGGCAGGAAAGTAACGTCGAGGAACAGAAGTCGGTCCCGGGCGTGGTTGATCACGTAGGCGAGCTGGCCCGGGTGCAGGCGCGGGTTCAGCGTGTGGCAGACCGCGCCGATGCCGGAAATCGCGTAGTAGAGCTCGAAGTGCCGGTAGCCGTTCCAGGCCATGGTTGCGACACGGTCGCCGTAGCCGATATCGAGGCGGCGCAAGGCGTGCGCAAGCCGGGCGGTTCGTCGCGCGGCATCGGCGTAGGTATAGCGATGCACGTCTCCCTCGGTCCGCCTCGAGACGATCTCGTAGTCCCTGCGCGCATCCGCGGCGTATTCGAGGATGCTCGAGATCATCATCGGCATGTCCATCATTCGACCAGCAAGCATGGTCCCCTCCTTCTGCCCGGGATCTGGCGCCGGAACTATAGCGTCCACCGGCCGGCAGTGCCGCGCGCCGTGTGGATCAGTGTTGCCGGTCGATGGACAGGCCGGCCAGGGCGTCGAGCCCCGCCCTGTCAGTCACATCGTGCCCGAGCGGCGTGACCGAGACCGCGTTGCGCCGCAGCACCGCGATGTCCTCGTCCGCTTCCGGCCTGTCGTTCTGCTTTCGCATGTAGATCCAGTAGTAGTCCTGATCCCTCAGGTCGACCCGGCGCTCGACGAACGGGATCACGGTGGCGGAATGTCCCTGGCGTGTCACCTCGATACCGGTCACCCCGTCGGGTCCGATGGCCGGCACATTCACGTTCGGGACGAACGACCACGGCCAGGCGTCGGTCGCGATCAGCCGGCGGACCACCTCCGGCAGCCAGGCCCGGGACGTCTGCCACGGGATGTCGTGGCGCGAACCCTTCCAGGCCTGGCTGAGCGCAATGGCCGGAATTCCGAGGATGCGCGCGCTCATCGCCGCGCCAACGGTACCGCTGAACCCGACGTCGCCGCCTATGTTGACCCCGGCATTCACCCCGGAGATCACCAGGTCCGGAGGCGTGTCGGCGAGTATCGAGCCCAGGGCAACAAACACGCAGTCGGCCGGCGACCCGTCGAGCCCGAAGCGCCGGTCGCCCGCCGGTGTCAACCGAAGCGGGTGATGAAGGTTAAGCTGTCGCGACCCGCCGCTGTAGTCGCCCGCCGGTGCCACGGTCCAGACCTCGTCGGCCACAGAGGCGGCAATGGTTTCGGCGACGGTTATTCCGGGCGCATCGATGCCGTCATCGTTGGTAACGAGGACCCGGCCCAGGCGAGGAGTGCTCATCGGCTCTCTCCCCGCCGGGCGTCTGCGGGAACCTGGCGCCGCAGCGGTGGTCGGGCGACGGTCGGTGGAATGGCGTGCATGGGATGGGTCCTTGTCGGGGATCGGAAGTTCGCGGCGACAGATACCCGCTGGCCGGTCGGCCGGCAACGTGCTTGCCGCCGGTTTCTCGACAGTGCTGCCGGCGCGGCCTATAAGCCTGATGTCCGATCAGCCGGAGAAACCGGGAATGTCCGCAAGCATGTCGAGTCGCTTCGCTGACAGGGTCGCGCTGGTGACCGGTGCCGCTTCCGGCATCGGTCTTGCAACCAGTCGCCTGTTCGCGGCCCGGGGCGCCCTGGTGGTGCTCACCGACATCGCGTCCGAAGCCGGCGAGGAAGCAGCCCGGTCCCTGCGCGAGGAAGGTCACGACGCCGGGTTCCTGTACCACGACGTGACCGGTGAGGAGAGCTGGCAACGCGTGATTGACACGGTGCGTGAACGCCATGGCCGGCTCGATATCCTGGTCAACAACGCGGGTGTCGGTACCGGCGGCTCGATCGAGGAGGCCACGCTCGAGGAATGGCGGGCGGTTCACGCCGTCAACGCCGAGGGACCGTTTCTCGGCTGCAAGCACGCGATCGGGCTGATGAAGCAGACCGGCGGGTCGATCATCAACGTCTCGAGCGTTGCCGGCATCATCGGCGCCCCGCAGCTTGCGGCCTACTGCTCTTCAAAGGGAGCGGTGCGACTGCTGACCAAGTCTGTGGCCCTGCATTGCGCGCGCCAAGGCTACGGCATCCGGTGCAATTCGGTCCACCCGTCCTATACCGACACGCCAATGGTGGCCAGGATGGTGGGCGGGCACCGTGATCCGGAGCGGTACCGCCAGCGGCTCGAGAGCGCATCGCCCGCGGGAAGGCTCGGAGACCCGGACGATGTCGCCGGTGCGATCCTGTATCTTGCAAGTGATGACGCGGCATTCGTCAACGGTGCCGAGATCGTGGTCGACGGCGGCCTGACCGCGACCTGAACCGGGGGGCCCGGAACATGTTCGAACTGCACGGCAAGGTCGCGGTGGTCACCGGGTCCACCAAGGGGATCGGCCGGTCGATCGCGGAGTGCATGGCGGCTCTCGGGGCGCGGGTCGTGATCTCGAGCCGCAAGGCCGACATGTGCGACCAGGTTGCCGCCGGTATCCGGGAAAAGGGACAGGAGGCCGTCGCGATCCCGTGCCATATCGGCAGCAAGGACGCGCTCGAGCACCTGGTGACGCGCACCCGCGAGACCTGGGGGCAGATCGACATCCTGGTGTGCAACGCCGCGACCAACCCGGTCTACGGCCCGATGCGCGACGCCGATGACCGGGCGTACGAGAAGATCATGGATACCAACGTGAAGAGCGTGTTCTGGATCGCCAACATGGTCTGCCCGGAAATGGCCGAACGGCGCGATGGCGTGGTGATCGTGATTTCGAGCATCGGCGGATTCAAGGGCAGCCGCAATCTCGGGCTCTATGCCCTGTCGAAGGCGGCGGAACAGCAGCTGGTCCGCAACCTCGCGGTGGAATGGGGTCCGCACAACATCCGGGTCAACGCGATTGCTCCCGGACTGATCCGCACCGACTTCGCCCGCGAACTGTGGGAAGACCCGAAGAAGACGGCCGCGGTGGAGCGCATTACTCCCTTGGGACGCCTCGGGGATCCGGACGACATCGGCATGCTTGCGGCCGCCATGGCCGGTCCCGCCGGACGCTACCTGACCGGACAGACCATCACCATCGACGGCGGGCGCATGATCACCGACCCGTCCTGAGGAGGACGACATGGCAACCCCGGGTCCGGTCAGCAGCACCCACAGGTTCGACGAGGCGGCACTTGCGCGTTACCTGGACAGCCAGGGAATGCCGGGGTTCGGTGCCGGGATCGCGGTCCGCCAGTACCAGGGCGGACAGTCGAACCCGACCTTCGAGATCACCGCCGGCCCGCACCGCTACGTGCTGCGCAAGAAGCCGCCGGGCAGGCTGCTTCCGTCCGCGCATCTCGTCGAGCGCGAGTACCGGGTGATGAAGGCGCTTGCCGGGACCGCAGTCCCGGTGCCGGTCATGCATCACCTGTGCGAGGACGCGGAGGTCATCGGCACCCCGTTCTTCCTGATGGACCATCTCGACGGCCGGGTCGTCGACGACACGTCGCTGCCGGGAACCTTCACACCCGACGAGCGCGCCGTGATCTACGACTCCATGAACCAGGTGCTGGCGGCCCTGCACCAGGTGGACCTGGCGGCGGTGGGACTGGGGGACTTCGGCAGGACCGGCGCCTACGTCCAGCGTCAGATCGACCGCTGGACCCGCCAGTTCGAGGCAGCGAAGACCGATCCGATGCCGGACATGGACGCGCTCATGGCCTGGCTGCCGGCCCATGTTCCCGACCATGACGAAACCTCGATCGTTCACGGTGACTTCCGGATGGGCAACCTGATGCTCCATCCCGTCGAGCCGCGGGTGGTCGCGGTGCTCGACTGGGAGCTGTCGACGCTAGGCCATCCGCTGTCGGACCTCGCCTACAACGTGATGCCCTGGGTCCTGCCCCACGACGGTACGTCACTGAACGGGCTGGTCGGACTGGATCTGGCGGCCGAGGGCATTCCGGCGATGGAAGCCTACGTGCAGGCCTATGCCCGACGGACCGGGCGCGGCGTTATCGACAGTTTCAGTTTCTTCCTCGCGTTCTCGTGTTTTCGGCTCGCCTCGATCTGCCAGGGCGTCTATGCCCGCGGTCTTCAGGGCAATGCCAGTTCCGACAACGCCGTCGAGGTGGGTGCCAAGGCGCCGCGCCTGGCCCGGGTCGGCTGGGAAATCGCCCGTTCCATCGATTGAACGGCGCCGCGCGCCGGTTGCGGCCGACCACCTGCAGATCGGCCATGTGTCGCGTCATCGCGACCAGACGGGAGGTTGTGCGCGGTACAGGAGACGCGGAGTGTTCATTCGGGCCAGGGCCCGGATCCGAACGGAGGCCGGGGCGCGGGTCGGGCGATACCGCCGCGCCCTGCCGTCGCCCGGGGATGGCTGTCGTCCGGTCAGGTCCCGGACGCAGGCCGGCCAGAACCGGTTTGCCGCGTTCAACCGGGGCGGGTGACGTTGGCCGGCCGCGAAAGCGCCCGGCGCAACCGGCAACGACGCATACCGGATCACTCTTGCGGCGCGGTGTCAGAACTGCACGCTGAGGGTTGCGAAGAACGTGCGTCCCCAGTCGGCTTCCGTGGGTCCGTCCACGCTGCTGGGATTGGCGGTATTCACCGAGAGACCGGCGTCGGTCACGTTGAATATCCCCGCGGAAAGCCGCGCGCCTTGCAGCAGGGGGTCCGTCCAGTCCAGCGTCACGTCGTGCCCGAGCCAGGACTTGAACTGTCCCGAACCCGTCCTGTAGCCGGCACGGTAACTGACCGCCCACGTGGCGGTGACCTCGCCGCGCCTTGCCAGGATACCGACACGGGCGGCGTTCCTGGGAATGGCCAGCTCCCGCTCTGTGCCCGCGATGTCGGCCGTGGCGTCTGTGACGTGCCGCCATACCCCGCGCACGCCGACCAGTCCCCAATCTGTGAGCGCACCCCAGCCGAACCGGAGATTGCCGCCGGTAAGCTCGGTGTCGACGACGTTTTGGTAACTGTCGTGGATGGTGATGTCCGCACCAGTGCGCTCGATGCAGTCGGTCGTGTTGTCGTGCGCGCACTCGGGCAGGTTCAGCATGGCCCAGTCGGCCCTGTTCTGCCCCGGCAGTCCGGACCGGGAAAGCCGGTACAGTTCCATACCCACGAAGAGCGGACCCCTGCGGGCCTCCGCACCGACGGCGAACCTGTCGGCATCCGAGGGATCGAGATCCGGGTTGCCTTGGGTCACACGCGGCACCTGCCGGGGGTTGGCGCCAGCAGCGCAGGAGCGGGGCGGAGCTCCAGGCCCCGGGTCGCATTCGACATAGGGATGATCCTGCGACTCGACGGCGTAGAGATGCAGCATCGAGGGCGCCCTCTGTCCCGTGCTCCAGGAGCTGCGAAGCGTGACCAGGTCGGTCAACCGGTATTCCGCTCCGACGCGCCAGGAGCGCATGTCGCCGATATCGTCGTACTCGGCCCCGCGCGCCCCGGCCCTGATGTCAAGGTCCGCGGTCAGCGGCAGCGACATCTCCGCGAAGGCCGCGGCACCTTCGCGTTCGCCGGCGTAACTGACCCCGCCGGATCCGAGCACCTCGTCGACGCCGTAGGTCATTCCGTCGTTGCCGTGGAACTGCAGTTTTCGGTGCGCCTTCCCTCTCCCGAGTTCGACCCCCGCGGTCCATGCCGCGTCACGGTCGCCGATCCCGAACCCGGAACCTTCCAGCGCCAGCCGGACGTCCTGACCGCTCGACCCCGCCCTGTTGTCCTCCCGCACGCTGCTGTTCCTGATGGCCTCAAGGTGCGCGGGGTCGGTCGAGAACGGATCCTCCAGGTCGTAGTTGCCCGACAGGATTTCCGACTGGATCGTCGCGGTGTGCACGAAGGTGTTGCCGTTCTCGGAGACATTCCACTCGTAGGCGCTGACCCTGACCTCGTAGCCGAGATCATCGGTGAGCCGACCCTCGACACTCGCCGCGACATCGAACTCGTCGAAGTCCGATTTCCAGTCCCGGTTCCCGTGCCCGACGAAGCGATGTCCCACGCCGAACAGGTCATTGCCGTCCGCGATCGTCGAGCCGGCGGATTCGTTGATGGCGTCAAGCAGGTCCTGGTCCGGGACAAAGGCAAAGGCGCCCACCGGCGGCGCGTACCGGAACACGCTATCGCTCTTTACGAAAATTCCGTCCACGTGGAGGCTGGCGTCTTCGTCGAGCGGGTGCTCCAGGTCCAGGAACGCACTGTGCTGCCTGTACCTTGTGCTGTTCCACATGATGTCCCCGTAGGCGAAACCACAGCCCTGGTCACCGTTGCGGATGCCCGGTGGATTGGTAAGCGGCCCGGTATAGCCGTTCGCCGGGTCGCACTCGCCAAGGGCGGCCGACCGCAGCCCGGCAAACTCTCCCTCCTCGTCCAGTTGGACCACATAGACGGTGTTGCCGCCGAGGCTGACGTTCTGCGCCTGGCTGAACGAGCCGCCTGGCTGCCAGGCGGAGCGGCTGTACTCGCGACTGCGCGCGGTGATCTGCTCGCGATACAGGCTGTCCACGCCAAGCGTCAGGCGTCCCTCCCCGACCGCACCGCCCCAGAGGACGCTGCCCTGCGAGCCGTCACCACCATCCTGGGTCGGCATCCGTGCGAGCGCCCGGGTTTCGAAACCGTTCAGACTGTTCCGCAGCACGACGTTGATCGCGCCGCGAACCGCGCTGCCGCCAAGGGTGCCCAGGCTTTCACCACTGATGATCTCGATACGCTCGATGGCCGAAATGGGCAGGGTTTCCAGTTCGGATGCAGTTGTCGCATAGGGTCTGCCGTTGACCAGGACGAGCACCGGTTGTCCGCCGGTGAGGAAGTAGCGGGAGATGCCGGTGTCCAGCAGTTCCTCAAGCGTCTGGGCACCGGAACGCCCCAGGAAGTCGCGTTCGTAGGTGGCGACGACGCGCGGCTGGGGCGCGAGGGAACCGGCATGGGCCGCGGTCACGGTCAACGCGGCGAAAACGGCTAGCGAAGCCAGTACCGATCTCATCACCACTCTCCTCCCTGTTGGACGACACGGTCTGCGAACGTTCTTCAAGAAATCAGACGTCTTTATGTCACGCGGTGAACCCCGGGCCGCTTCCTCCGGCCCCGCCTGTACCCCTGCGCAACGGTTCAGGTCCCGGAGCATCACAGAATACCCATTTCGTATTGGTCTCGCCAAATGCTACCCGGCCCGGTGCAATTCACACCCGGTTGCCAGACCGGCAGGCTGCGTGATCGGGGCCGTCACCGGCAGTCCGGGAGGTGCGCGGCGGTAGTTTCCGGGACCGGCGACCAACGGTTCTCGCACCATGTCGCCGGCACGGGCTTCCGCACCCCCCCGAATCGCCGCCGGGGCACCGCCCGGACGAACACGATGCCTGCCGAAGACGGTGCATGGTGTCGTTCCTGACCCCCGTCGAGGGTGTCGAGGCCGGCATTGCCGTTGATGAACTCGTCGCCATACCCGCCGTCCATGGTGTCGCGGTCGTTCTCGTCGCTGTAGCTCCGCGACCGGTCGTCGCTCGCCGTGTTGTTCCGGTTCGTCCAGCAGGCGCCGTTGCCCTTGAGCGTGTCGTCACCGTGCCCGCCCGCGACGGAGTCGGCGCCGATGCTGCCGACGTACACGTCGTGCGCCAGGTAGTCGTCGGCCACCGGGGTGCCGCTGCTGTCCGTGTCGCGCCATGAAATCGCCCACGGCGTGGCCTCGAACAGGCGCCCGGGCCCGAGGGCGCGCCGGTGTTCAGGCGTTGCGGCGAAACTCCTGCTTTGCGATTGCCTCGAGATGCACTTCGTCGGGGCCGTCGGCGATCCGCAGCACACGGGCATGTCCGTAGGATTTCGCCAGTCGGAATTCCTGGCTGACACCACCTCCGCCATGCACCTGGATCGCCTCGTCGATGATGTCGGTGGCCATGCGGGTGGCCATGACCTTGATCATGGCGATTTCCTTGCGTGCCGCCTTGTTGCCGACGGTGTCCATCTTGTGTGCCGCGTGCAGGACCATCAGCCGGGTGGAGTCGATCCTGATCCGTGCCTCCGCCACCTTGTGGCGCAACGCGCCCATCTCCGACAACTGCACGCCGAAGGCGGTCCGCGACCGCGCGCGTTCCTTCATCGCCTCGAGCGCGCGCTCCGCCTGGCCGATGCAGCGCATGCAGTGATGAATCCGGCCCGGTCCGAGGCGACCCTGGGCGATCTCGAACCCCCTGCCCTCTCCGAGCAGCATGTTCTCCGCCGGGACCCGGACATCGGTAAAGGTCACGTCACCGTGACCATGGGGCGCGTGGTCGTAGCCGTAGACGGTCAGCGCCCGGTTGATGGTGATGCCCGGCGTGTCGACCGGTACCAGAATCATCGACTGCTGCAGGTGACGCGGCGCGCCCGGGTCGGTCTTGCCCATGAAGATCATGATCTTGCACCGCCGGTCCAGGATGCCCGAGGTCCACCACTTCCGCCCGTTGATCACGTAGTGCTCGCCATCGCGCACGATCGAGGACTCGATGTTGGTGGCATCGGACGAGGCCACGGCCGGTTCGGTCATCGCGAAGGCGGAGCGGATTTCGCCGGCAAGCAGCGGCGTCAGCCAGCGTTGCCTGTTCTCCTCGCTGGCATAGCGCTCCAGCACTTCCATGTTGCCGGTATCCGGTGCCGAGCAGTTGAACACCTCCGAACCGAAGGACACCCGACCCATCACCTCGGAAATCGGCGCGTACTCCAGGTTGGTCAGCCCCGCTCCCCTGTCGGATTCGGGCAGAAACAGGTTCCACAGCCCCTGTTCCCGGGCCTTCGCCTTGAGTTCATCGAGGATCGGGGGACAGTCCCAGCGATCATCGGCCTCGTCGATCTGGCGGTAGTAGAGTTCCTCGTTCGGATAGACGTGCTCGTCCATGAACTCCTGGACCCGGGCCCGCAGGTGCTCGGCGCGCTCACTGATTTCCGGAATCATGGCAGTCTCCCTGTGCTGCGGCCCGACATGTGGCCGCGGTGACCCGCTCACGCCAGGGCGGCGAAGCGACGGACGTGATGATCGGTGTTGCCGAACTGGGCGTCGATGGTGGAGAGGCGCTTGAAGTAGTGGCCGATGGCCATCTCGTCGGTCATGCCCATGCCACCGTGCAGCTGCACCGCTTCCTGGCCGACCATGCGGCCGGCGCGGCCGGCCTCCACCTTGGCTGCCGAGGCTGCCCTGGCGCGCTCGTGAGGGTCGGCGCCATCGACGACACCGGCGGCCCGGTACATCAGCGCGCGAGCAAACTGCTGGGCGCCCAGCATGTCCACCGCCCGATGCTGCAGGCTCTGGAACGAGCCGATGGGGACGCCGAACTGCCTGCGTTCCTTCAGGTACGCCGTGGTGAGCCTGACGGCGGCATCCATGGCTCCGGCCGCCTCGGCGCACAGCAGCACGCAGGCCCTGTCGACAACGGCCTCGATAGCCGATAGTGCATCCTCGGCCTCGCCGAGTACCGCCTCGTCTCCGACCGTGACCCCGTCGAGCGTGACTTCCGAGGCGCGCATGCCGTCAACCGTCGGGTAGGAGCGCAACGACACGCCCTCGGCGTTGCGAGCCACGAGGAACAGGCTGATCCCCTCCCGGTCGGTCGTCGCGCCGGCACTGCGTGCCGAGACGACAAGAGTGTCCGCGGTCTCGGCGTTGTGCACCACTGCCTTCGCACCTTCGAGCCGCCAGCCGGACCCGTCGCGGGTCGCGGTGGTCTCGACATGCGAGAGTGCATACCGTGAGCGCGGTTCGACATGGGCAAGCGCGAGCAGATGTTCACCGGCTGCAACCGCCGGAAGTATCCGGTGCCTCTGCTCGGTCGAGCCGGCAGTCGTGACACAGCCGGCTCCGAGCACGATCGAGGACTGGTAGGGTTCGACGACAAGGCCGCGCCCGAGCGACTCGAGAAGCACCGCGACATCGACCGTCGAGCCGCCGAGCCCGTCACAGTCCTCGGGGAACGGCAGGGCCAGCCAGCCGAGTTCGGCGAAGGTGTTCCAGGTCTCCCTGCTGAAACCGCCATCCCGCGCCATGGCCTCGCGCCTGGCGGAAAAGTCGTACTCGTTCTCGACAAACCGGTCGGCGCTTTCGGCCAGCAGCCTCTGGTCTTCGGTGAAGGTGAAGCTCATCGGTCTTGCTGCTCCGGGCTGCGGTGGATTCGACAATGGCGGAGCAGGTCAGAGCCCGAGAACCGCCTTGGCAATGATGTTCTTCTGGATCTCGTTCGACCCGCCGTAGATCGACGCCTTGCGCCAGTTGAAGTAGTGCGGAGCGATGGCGGCCGCGTGTTCCGGCCCCACCGGATCCTCGTTCCAGCCGGTCTGCATCGCTTCGGGAATGTACGGGTGCGCATAGTTGCCCACCGCCTCGAACAGGAGTTCGGTGATCCCCTGCTGCAACCGGGTTCCGCGGATCTTGAGAAACGACGCCTCCGGTCCCGGTCCCTTGCCGGCAGTCTCGTCCGACAGTACCCGCAGCACCAGGGCTTCAAGTGCGAGCAGGTCGATTTCCAGGCCGGCGATCTTCTCGCGGAACCGCTCGTCCTCGAGCAGTGGCCTTCCGTCGCTCATCTCGACCGACGAGACCTGCCGCAGCCGCCGCAGCTGCGCCTTGGACCGGCCGACCGCGGCGATACCGGTTCGCTCGTGGCCAAGCAGGTACTTGGCATAGGTCCAGCCGCGGTTTTCCTCACCGACCCGGTCGTGCACGGGGACCCGGACGTCCTCGAGGAATACGTCGTTGATCTCGGTGCTGCCGTCGATGGTGCGGATCGGGTATACGGTGACTCCCGGCTGGTCCATGTCGATCAGCAGGAACGAGATGCCCTCCTGGCGCTTGCCCTCGCTGGAGGTCCGTACCAGGCAGAACATCCTGTTGGCGTGCTGTGCGAGCGACGTCCAGGTCTTCTGCCCGTTCACCACGTAGTGGTCGCCCTTCAGCTCGGCGCGCGTCTGCAGCGATGCGAGGTCGGATCCCGACCCCGGTTCGGAGTAGCCCTGGCACCACCAGTCGTCCGAACGCAGGATGCGCGGAAGGTAGTACTCCTTCTGCCACCGGCTGCCGAAGGCCATCAGCACCGGTGCGACCATGACCACGCCGAAAGCGATGACCGGCGGGGCCCCGGCCAGCGCACACTCCTCCTCGAAGATGTGCTTCTGCATCGGTGTCCAGCCTGTGCCACCGTGCTCGACCGGCCAGCCGGGCGCGATCCAGCCGCGTTCGTACAGCTGTTTCTGCCAGGCGACATGTTCTTCCCTGCTCAACCGGTACCCGGTCATGGTCTTGCGCCGGATGTCGTCGGTCACGGCGTCCTCGAGGAACCCCCGCACCTCATCACGGAATGCCTGTTCGTCGGGTGTCAGGACCAGCTCCATGTCACGCTCCCTCTCAGAGGACCTCGAACAGGCCCGCAACACCCATGCCGCCACCGACGCACATCGTGACCACGACGTGCCTGGCGCCCCGGCGCTTGCCCTCGATCAGGATGTGACCGGTCATGCGGGCACCGCTCATCCCGTAGGGGTGGCCGATGGAGATCGAGCCGCCATTGACGTTGAGCCTGTCGTCGGGGATTCCGAGCTGGTCGCGGCAGTACAGTACCTGTACGGCGAAGGCTTCGTTCAGTTCCCACAGGTCGATGTCGTCGATGCCGAGCCCGTGGCGTTCAAGCAGGCGGGGGACCGCGAAGACCGGACCGATCCCCATCTCGTCCGGTTCGCAGCCGGCGACCGCCAGGCCCTTGTAGAGGCCGAGCGGCTCGAGGTTGCGGCGCTCGGCGAGGCGCGCGTCCATGACCACGCAGGCCGAGGCACCGTCGGACAGCTGGCTGGCGTTGCCGGCGGTCACGAAGTGCTCCGGTCCGCGAACCGGTTCGAGTGCCGTCAGTCCCTCCATGTTGGTCCCCGGCCGGTTGCCCTCGTCGCGGTCCAGCACGACGTCGCGCGAGCTGATCTCGCCGGTGTCCCGGTCCTTGACCAGCATGGTGGATGGCAGCGGCACGATCTCGTCATCGAACCGTCCGGCCTGCTGGGCGATCGCGGTCCGCCGCTGGCTCTCGCAGGCATAGGTATCCTGTGCCTCGCGGGACACGCCGTAGCGGTGCCCGACCGTGTCCGCGGTCTCGATCATCGGCATCCAGAGCTCGGGCTTGGTCTCCATGAGCCCGTCCTCGGTCAGGCCGTTCTGATTCATGTTCGGCGAGACCAGACTGATCGACTCGAGTCCGCCGGCGACCATCACCGGGACCTGGTCCATGACCACCCGCTGGGCCGCCATCGATATGGTCTGCAACCCGGAACTGCAGAACCGGTTGACCGTGGTGGCGCTGCTGGTGACCGGCAATCCCGCCTTGATCGCGCACTGGCGCGCGATGTTGAAGCCGGTGGCGCCCTCGGGGAAGCCGCAGCCGATGATGACGTCCTCGACCTCACCCGGCTCGACCCCGGCCCTCTCGACAGCATGACGGACCGCATGGCCTCCCATCACCGCTCCGTGGGTGTTGTTGAACGCGCCGCGAAACGCCTTGCCGATCGGTGTCCGCGCCGTCGAGACGATGACTGCTTCCCGCATGGTTTCCTCCCTGTTCGCCGCTGTCCCCGGCGGTCGTGTGTCCCGTCCGGATTCAGGCGCCGAGACTGGCGAACCCCCTGCCCTCGCGGACAAGGCGTTCGAGCAGCGGCGCCGGCCGCATCCATTCGCCGTGTTCCCGATGCCACCGCTGCATGGCCTCGAGGATCCGGTCAAGGCCGACACTGTCGGCCCAGAACATCGGACCGCCCCGCCAGCGTGGGAAACCGTAGCCGTGAATCCAGATCACGTCGATATCAGAGGGACGGATCGCCAGCCCTTCCTCCAGGATCTTGGCCGCCTCGTTGACCAGCGGGTACATGCAGCGTTCCAGGATCTCCCCGTCAGGGATGTCGCGGCGCTCGATACCCGCCTGCTGCGAGGCGGCAACGATGAGCCGCTCGATGTCCGGGTCCGGAACCGGCACCCGGCTGCCCGTTTCGTAGCGATACCAGCCCGCTCCGGTCTTCTGGCCGAAACGGCCCTGTTCGCAGATCCGGTCGGCGACGTCCGAATA
The DNA here is from genome assembly GCA_002238645.1 of Alphaproteobacteria bacterium bin52. Lineage (GTDB taxonomy): Bacteria > Pseudomonadota > Alphaproteobacteria > Thalassobaculales > Thalassobaculaceae > Bin52. Next base: position 28,497 of record MPMT01000004.1, read on the forward strand.
GCGCATGTTACTCGGCCGCTCGGCACGTTTGCGCTGGCGGATCCGCCAGCCCACATCCAGGCCCGCCAGGTCGCCCATGGCGAAGGGGCCCATCGGAAACCCGAAATCGTAGATCACCCGGTCGACCTGTTGCGGCAGGGCGCCCTCCTCGATCAGGAAGCCGGCCTCGCGCCCGTACTGGTGCAGCATGCGATTGCCCACGAATCCGTCGCAAACGCCAACGAGAACCCCGACCTTGCCGATGGTGCGCGCCATGTCCATGACGGTGGCGATGGTCTCGTGCGACGAACGGACGCCGCGCACGTTCTCCAGCAGCCGCATGACATTGGCCGGGCTGAAGAAATGGGTCCCGATCACGTCCTCCGGGCGGCCGGTCACCGCCGCGATCTCGTCGACGTCGAGCGTCGAGGTGTTGGTGGCCAGGATCGCGCCGGACCGACACACCCCGTCGAGCGCACGGAACACCTCTTTCTTCAGTTCCATTTCCTCGAACACCGCCTCGATGACGATGTCGGCGCTCCCCACGTCAGCCAGTTCGGTCGAACCGGTGATCAGTGACATGCGCCGTTCCATCTCGTCCGCCGCCAGCCGGCCGCGCGAGACGGTGGTGGCATAGGTATTGCGCACCCGCTCAAGACCGGCATCGAGTGCTGCGCGCTCGGTTTCGACCACGGTGACCGGAATCCCGGCGTTGGCAAAATTCATCGCGATGCCGCCGCCCATGGTCCCGCATCCGACGACGGCTGCGGTCCCGATGGTCCGTCCCCGGGTCTCGCGGGGCAGGTCCGGGATGCGCCCGCACTCGCGCTCGGCGAAGAATGCGTGACGCAGTGACCGGGATTCGGGCGCGGCGACCAGTGACACGAATGTCTCGCGCTCGAACCGCAGCCCCTCGTCGAACGGCCTGTTGACTGCCGCCTCGACACAGTCGACACAGGCATACGGCGCGTTGCGGCCGCGCGCCGAGCGTGCCATGCCGGCACGGAAGGTCTCGAACAGCTCCGGAGTGGCGCGGGCCGCGGCGAGTGCGTCGTCGCAGTCGCGGACACGGCGCACCGTCCCGTCGGCGGCGAGCCGCCTTGCCGCCGCGACAGAAGCTTCGAGCAGGTCGCCGTCCGCCACCTCGTCGATGATGCCGAGTTCGCGGGCCTGGTCGGCGCCGATCAGCCGGCCCGAAACAATGAGCTCGAGCGCCGCTTCCGTCCCGATCAGCCTCGGCAGCCGCTGGGTTCCCCCGGCGCCCGGGACAATGCCGAGCGTCACCTCGGGCAGCCCGACCCGGCTTCCGGGTGCCGCAACCCGGTAGTGGGTCCCGAGCGCGAGTTCGAGCCCGCCACCGGCCGCGACCCCGTGGATGGCCGAGACCACGGGCCGTTCGGACCCTTCGAGCGCCGCGATCACCTGGTTGAGGTCCGGTGTCCCCGGCGGCGGGGTGGAGTTGAATTCACGGATGTCGGCGCCGGCGCTGTACATCCGTCCCTCGCCGATCAGCACGATGGCCTCAACCGCGGGATCGAGTCCCGCGATCGCGTCCGCGAGCCCGCTGCGCAGTGGCGCACCGAGGCCGTTGACCGGGGGATTGTTCATGCGGAGGACCGCGACCGGTCCGTGGCGTTCGGATGTGACTGCACTCATGGTCTTCGGTCTCCGTCCCTCTGCGTGCCGGCGGCAGGGCCGGCACCGTGCGCCAGCCCGTCCGTCCGGGCCAGTGTCTCCCCGCCAGCCTATCCGTGCGAGAGTTCGGCCTCGAGTGCCCGGCCCACCGCCTGCTGGGCGGTTTCCGCCTCGTCGATGATCCCGACCAGGCCGAAAAACGCGTGCAGCACGCCCGGATACTCGATGAACGACACCGATACCCCGGCCTCGATAAGGCTGGTGGAATAGGCTCTCGCGTCGTCCCGCAGCACATCGCAGCCGGCGGCGATCACGATGGCGGGCGGCAGACCGGCGAGCGAGGGCGCGAGCAGCGGCGATGCCCGCCAGTCCGCGTGGCGGGCCGGGTCGGATCCGAGGTAGTGCTGCTGGAACCAGGTCATGGTGTCGGCCTCGAGGATTCCGTAACCGGTTCCGAACTGTCGGTAGCTCCCGCTCTCGCACCGGTAGTCGGACACCGGATAGACCAGGACCTGAAGCCGCAGCGGCGGACCGCCCGCGTCGCGGGCCATGATGGCCACCACCGCGGCAAGATTGCCGCCGGCGCTGTCGCCGCCGACCGCGATGCGTTCCGGATCGATGCCGAAACGCTCAGCGTTCTCCGCCGCCCATTGCAGCGCCGCGTAACTGTCCTCCACCGCCGCTGGGAACACATGTTCGGGTGCGAGACGGTAGTCGACGGACAGGACCGCGACATTGCCGTGGTGGCAGAGACCGCGGGCGACGCCGTCATGGCTGTACAGGCTGCCGATGACGTGACCACCGCCGTGGTAGTAGACCAGCAGTCCCGGCCTGTGGGCCCAGCGCGGCAGGTACAGCCGGGCCGGGATCAGGCCCGCCGGTCCCGGCAGGCGCAGCTCAACGGTCGATCCCACTTCCGGAGGCAGGACCTCGCGCGCGGCGACCGCGCGCTCCATCTGTTCACGGGCGACCGCAACCGACAGCGAGGTCATCGGGGGCAGGTCGAGAGCTGCGAGCTTGCTCAGGAATTCTGCAGTCTGCGGGGTGACGTCTGCAGGGGGCGTGTAGCGTGTCATGCTTCGGTCTCCAGGAACGCGACGAGAGCGGCTGCAACGTCATCGGGCCGGTCGAAGTCGGCCTGATGACCGGCGCCTTCGATTACGGTCTCGGATACCGGTCCCCCGGGGCCGTCACGGTAGAGGCGGCGATGGCCGGGTGGAACCATCCGGTCCTCCGCTCCCCAGACGACGAGGGTCGGGCAGGTGATGCGGCCGATGCGCCCTCCCAGACCGGTCTCGCCGTTTGGCCACAGCAGCCGGGCGGCAGCCTCGTTGGCGCGGATCTGCGAGACATCCCACTCGATCTCGTCGGCGTCGGGCGGCATCCGGCGGTACTGCTCGAGTACCCCGGGGCAGGAGGAAAGCAGGGCCAGCTGCTCGGAATGGGTGGCGCCCCAGTGATCGGCGATGACCGTGTCGCCATCGTTGATGCCCAGTGGCGAGACCAGCACGAGGCGCCGGACCATGTCGGGCCAGACCGCGGCGACATCGGCCGCCAGCGCCGCACCGAGCGACACTCCCGCCAGGTCGGCACCGGAAAGCCCGCTGGCGGCCAGCAGGTCCTGGGTCCGCAGCAACCAGTCGAGCTGGGTGTCGAGTTCGACATGTGCCCGCCCGCCGCCGCCCGGAAACCCCGGCAGCGAGGGGACGACCACTGTGCGATGGCGGGCCAGGCGGGCGAGAAACGGGGTCCAGTGCAGGAACCCGCCGAAGCCCGCGAGGACGCCGAGCGGTGCTCCGGTGCCTGCGGTCCAGACCCGATACGGAGCGCCCGCGACCTCGACGGTCGTCTCGTGCTCCGGGCTCATTCCGCCGCTGCCAGGGTGCCGGAGAGGCCGGCGTCGGGCACGGCACGCTCCGCTGCCGGCAGCGGATTCGGCCACCAGTGATTCTGCCAGCGGTCATCGAAGTGGTCGGCAAGCTGGGGCATCACGCGGGTTGCGAACATGCGGGTGTTGTAGGCGGTCAGGTCGCGGTCCATGTTTCCGTACTGGCACAGCAGCATCAGGTGGCCGACATTCATCTCGGTCACGGCATGTCGCAGCTGCTCTGCGACCTCGTCGGGACTTCCGACAATGACGTAGCCCTGCTCGACAATGTCCTCCATCGCGGTCGCCGTGCGTGCGCGGGCGGTTGCCTTGCGCGCCGCGGCGGCGACCTGTCCCTCGACGCGGGCGCGGATCGTCGCCTCGGTGGTGTAGCCGGGCGGTTGCACGAACCGCGGGTCCAGATGCAGGCAGCGGCCGTAGAAGTACTCGGCCGGTTCGCGGTACAGCCGGATCGCCTCCTCCCGGGTCTCGGCGACGCCGACGAACTGCAGGAAACCGGCACGGTACGGGTTGCGGTCCTTGCCGAGGCGATCCATCTCGTTCCAGAACCCGCGCATGGTCGACAGCCCGATCCGGTAGCCGAAGTAGGACAGGTAGCAGTAGACGTAGTCCATCTCGGCGCACCACCTCCAGGTCTCCACCGACCCGCCGCCCGGGATCCAGATCGGGGGATGCGGCTTCTGCAGCGTGTGCGGCCAGATGTTGACGTACCGCAGCTGGTTGTAGCGGCCGTTGAACGAAAAGACCCGGCGTTCGGTCCAGGCCCGTTTGACCAGGTCGTGCGCCTCGAGGTAGCGGTCCCGCAGCATGCTCGGGTTCTGCCCGTAGGCGTAGCAGGTGTCCATCGGCGTGCCGACCGGGAAGCCGGCGATCAGGCGACCGCCGGAGATGCAGTCGATCATGGCCATTTCCTCGGCTACCCGGGTCGGCGGGTTGTAGAGTGCGAGGCTGTTGCCCATGACGCAGATCATGGTCTCGGACGTGCTCCGCGCCAGCGACGAGGCGATCAGGTTCGGCGACGGCATCAGCCCGTAGCCGTTGGCGTGATGCTCGTTGACACAGACGGCGTCGAAACCGCAGGTTCCGGCGTATTCGAGTTCGTCCATGAAGTCGTTGTACATCACGTGGGCGCGGCGGGGATCGAACAGTGTGGAGTCGATGTTCACCCACACGCCGGGATTGCGCTCCCGGAAGTCATCGGGCAGTTCGGTGTAGGGCATCAGGTGAAACCACAGGAACTTCATGCTAGTCTCCCGCGTCGCCGGTCTGTTGCCGCAAGTCATGCCCGAGAACGGGACGCCGGACAAGCGTTCCGGGGAACGCCGAATGGCCGGATCACCGACCTGATGAGCGATGAAACGGTGGCAGGAGGAGGATGACTAATGACGCATGCAAGCGCCCGACACGTGACATGCTACGCCATGCTGGACACGCCGGTCGGTCCGCTGCTGATCGGCGGCGACGGGAGCGATGTGCTGCTGATCGGGTTTTCCGGTGGCTCGCGAGCGGTCGCGCCCGGGCGGGACTGGCGGCGGGACGACAGCCTGTATCCCGAGGCGCGGACGCAGATCGCCGAGTATTTCGGCGGAGGGCGCACCCGTTTCGACTTCCCCATGCGCATGGTCGGAACCCCGTTCCAGCGAGCGGTATGGCAGGCGCTGCTCGATGTTCCCTACGGGAGCACCGCGGCCTACAGGGACCTTGCGGCCGCCGTCGGCAGGCCGGGAGCGAACCAGGCGGTCGGGGCCGCGAACGGCGCCAATCCGCTGCCGCTTGCCGTGCCGTGTCATCGGGTGATCGGGGCGGACGGCTCGCTGACTGGCTACGGTGGCGGGCTCGACGTCAAGCGGATGCTGCTCGCCCACGAACAGCAGCACGCGGCCGGCGTGTGACCCGCCGCACCAGCAGCACGCGGCCGGCGTGTGACCCGCCGCACCAGCAACCGGCGGGCCGCGACCGGCGGCGCGCGAACCGGGAGAGATGAAGGTCCATGCCGATTCACAATCGAATAGCCGAATACCATGACGACCTGACGGCGACGCGCCGCGACATCCATGCCAATCCGGAGCTCGGGTTCAAGGAACACCGGACCTCGGCATTGGTTGCCGAACAGCTGGAGTCCTGGGGCATCGAGGTGCACCGCGGGCTTGCGGGCACCGGTGTTGTCGGCGTGCTCAGGGGCCGCGGGTCGGAGTCCCGCGCCATCGGCATCCGTGCCGATATGGATGCGCTGCCGATGCAGGAGGAAGGCGACGTGCCGCACCGCTCGACGGTTGACGGCAGGATGCACGCCTGCGGCCATGACGGGCATACCACCATCCTGCTCGGGGCGGCGCGCTACCTCGCCGAGACACGGAATTTCGACGGAACGGTGAACTTCATCTTCCAGCCGGCCGAGGAAGGCGGCGGCGGCGGCAGGGTGATGGTCGAGGACGGGCTGTTCGAGAAGTTTCCGTGCGAGGCCGTGTGGGGCCTGCACAACGCTCCGGACCTGCCGGCGGGAACCATTGCCGCGGCACCCGGGCCGATCATGGCGGCGGCCGATGGCTGCAAGATCACCATCGAGGCACGCGGCTCGCATGCCGCGATGCCGCACTACTCGATCGATCCGATCGCAATCGCGGTGCAGCTGTACACCGCCATGCAGACCATCGTGTCCCGCAATGTCGACCCCCTGAAGTCGGCGGTGGTCAGCGTCACCACTTTCCACGCCGGATCAGCGCACAACGTGATCCCGGAGACCGCGGAACTCTCGGCAACGATTCGAACCTTCGATCCGGAAGTCCGTGAACTGATCAGGAAGCGGATCAGCGAACTGTGCGCCGGAATGGAGGCGATGCACGGGGCCTCGGTCCGGGCCGAGTACACCTACGGCTATCCGCCGACCGTCAACCACGAGGCCCAGACCCGGATCGCGCTCGACATCGCACGCGACGTGGCCGGAGAGGCGATGACCCGGGACGACGTTCCGCCGGTCATGGGCAGTGAGGACTTCTCCTACATGCTCGAGGCGCGGCCGGGAGCGTTCCTGTGGCTCGGTTCCGGCAGGACCGACTCCGATCCCGGACTGCACCATCCGCGCTACGACTTCAATGACGAGGTGCTGACCCTGGGGGCATCCTACTGGGCGCGGCTGGTGGAGTCCGCCCTGCCCCGTGCCGGGTGACCCGGCATTGACCGTGACCGGCCGCTGCCGCACACTGCGGCCTGGCCGGAGACGGTGGCGAGCGCTGCCGTGACGGGGGTGCCGTGTGCGCACCGAATGCTTGCACCACGCTCGTGTCCCGTATAACCAAGGCCACGGATACAGCCCAGAGCGAACATCCCAGACGGAGAACGGAATCAACATGCAGTCAGTCCAATTCGAGGCGCCCGGCACTGTCGAGCAGGCGGTGGCGCTGCTGGCGGGTGCCACGGGCGACGCCCGTGTTCTGGCCGGGGGAACCGATCTCCTGGTCCAGCTGCGCTCCCACCTGGTCGATCCGGCCCTGGTGGTCGACATCAAGCACATCGAGGAAACCCGTACCCTGGTCCGCAACGCCGACGGCAGCTACACCATCGGTTCCGCGGTGGCCGGTGCCGAGGCGCACGAGAACGCGCAGTTCGTGGCTGACTGGCCGGGCGTGATGGAAGCCTGGGACCTGATCGGGTCGACCCAGATCCAAGGACGCGCCTCGCTCGGCGGCAACCTGTGCAACGCATCGCCGGCCGCCGACAGCGTGCCGGCCATGATCGTCGCCGGCATGACGGCCAATATTGCCGGGCCCGGCGGGCGGCGCAGCGTTCCCGTCGGGGAGGTCCCGGTGGCACCTGGCCGGACCAGCCTGGCGAACGGTGAGTTCGTCGTGAGTTTCACCCTGCCGGCCCGCCCGGCCGGTGGCGGAGACGCCTATCTCCGGCTCATCCCGCGGACCGAAATGGACATCGCCGTCGTCGGGTGCGGCGTCGCCCTTGTTCTCGATGGGGGCGGGACCGTGACCTCGGCACGGGTGTCGCTCGGCGCGGTGGCGCCCACGGTACTCCTGGTCGAGGACGCGGCACGGGCAATCATCGGGACCACGCTTGATGACGATGCTCTTGCGGCGCTTGATGCGGCCTGCCAGGCGGCGTGCAGCCCGATCAACGACAAGCGGGGTACGATCGTGTACCGAACCCAGGTCGCCGGCGTACTCGCCCGCCGTGCGGCACGTATCGCAGCCGAACGCGCAGGGAGCCGATAGGACATGGCCAAGCATCACGTAACCACGACCATCAACGGAGAGCCGGTCGAGTTCCTCTGCTCCACGCGGCAGACGCTGCTCGATGTCCTGCGCGACGAACTGAACCTGACCGGCAGCAAGGAAGGCTGCGCATCGGGCGACTGCGGCGCATGCAGCGTCGTGCTTGACGGCCGGCTGGTCTGTTCCTGCCTGGTGCTTGGCGCCGAGGCGGAAGGCAAGACGGTCGAGACCATCGAGGGAATGGCGCAGGGCGACAGCCTGCACCCGCTGCAGCAGAACTTCCTCGAGGATGCGGCACTGCAGTGCGGGATCTGCACCCCCGGGTTCCTGGTTGCCGCCAAGGCGCTGCTCGAGCGCAATCCGGACCCGACGGAGACGGAGGTCCGCTACTGGCTGGCCGGCAATCTCTGCCGGTGTACCGGGTACGACAAGATCATTCGCGCGGTGATGAGAACCGCCGACGAGGTGAGGGGAGAGGCGTCATGACCGGCGAGAAGACCGAATTCAAGTGGGTCGGCACCCGTGCGATCCGTCCGGACGGTCACGACAAGGTAACGGGCCGGGCAAAGTTCGGCTCCGACTTCGCGCTGCCCGGAATGCTGCAGGGGCGCGTCCTGCGCAGCCCACATGCCCATGCCCGGATCAGGTCGATCGACACTTCCGCGGCCGAGGCGCTGCCCGGGGTCAAGGGCGTGATCACCTCGGCGGACTTTGCCGACCAGTCGTCCGAACTGGCGGCCGCCGGCGAGGCGCTGGTGAACTACCGCGACATGGTCCGCAACGTGATGGCACGCGAGAAGGCGCTCTACGACGGCCACGCGGTCGCGGCCGTGGCGGCCACCTCGGCGGAGATCGCCGAGGCGGCGCTCGAACTGATCTCCGTCGACTACGAGGTGCTTGACCACGTGATCGACGTCGATCTCGCCATGGAGCCCGGCGCACCGATCCTCGACGAGGAACTCGAGCCCGCGGGCATGGAGGCGTCCGGACCCACCAACATTGCCAAGCGGGTGGATTTCGATCTGGGCGATGTCGAGGAGGGATTCGCGAAGGCCGAGGTGGTGCTCGAGCGTTCCTACACCACTGCCGCGGTGCACCAGGGATACATCGAGCCGCATGCGGCGGTCGCCAGCGTGTCGGAGGACGGGCAGGCGCAGATCTGGTGCTGCACCCAGGGGCAGTTCATGGTCCGGGCCTACACCGCCCGGCTGTGCGGGATGGAAACCTCGCAGATCCGGGTGACCCCGTCGGAGATCGGTGGCGGTTTCGGTGGCAAGACGGTGGTCTACCTCGAGCCGCTGGCGACCGCCCTTTCGCGCAAGACCGGCCGGCCGGTGAAGATGATCATGAGCCGCGAGGAGGTCTTCCGGGCCAGCGGTCCGACCTCGGCCGGGTCGATGACCTACCGGATCGGGGCGACCCGGGACGGCGTCATCACCGCCTTCGAGGGCACCATCAGGCTCGAGGCCGGGGCCTTTCCGGGCTCGCCGGTGCAGCCGGCCTGCATGTGCGCGGTCGCACCCTACGACATCAAGAACGTGCGCCTGACCGGCTATGACGTGGTGGTGAACCGGCCCAAGGTCGCGGCCTACCGGGCTCCCGGTGCGCCGATCTCGGCTTTCGGCGCCGAGAGCATCATCGACGAACTCGCGAAGGAGCTCGGTTTCGATCCGCTGCAGCTGCGCCTGAAGAACGCGGCGAAACAGGGGACCAAGGCGGCCTACGGTCCGACCTTCCGACGCATCGGGTTCGAGGAGACGGTCGAGGAGGCCGTTGCCAGCGAGCACTACTCCGCACCGCTTGGCCCGAACCAGGGTCGCGGCGTCGCGTCCGGGTTCTGGTTCAATATCGGTGGCGAATCCGCGGCGACCGTCAACATCACCGAGGACGGGACCGCGGTTGTGGTGTCGGGGAATCCGGATATCGGCGGTTCACGGGCATCGCTGGCCCTGATGGCGGCCGAGGAACTCGGCATCGACTACTCCAAGGTGCGCCCCATCGTGGGTGATACCTCGTCGGTCGGCTACAACTTCCTGACCGGCGGTTCCCGCGTGACCTTCGCAACCGGGCTTGCCGTGGTCGAGGCGGCCCGCGATGCGGTTCGCCAGCTGTGCGAACGGGCTGCAAAGATCTGGGAGGTCGAGTCCGATGGCGTGATCTGGCGTGACGGCCATGCGGTGCCGGCCAGCAGCAACGTCGGCGACTTCGAACCGCTGTCGCTTGCCGACATCGCCGGCCAGTCACCGAAGACCGGTGGTCCGATCTGCGGGCACAACGCCCAGAACGTCCAGGGGGCGGGTCCCGGCTTTGCGACCCATATCTGTGACGTTGAGGTCGATCCGGAGACCGGCCGGGTCACGATCCTGCGCTACACCGCGGTGCAGGATGTCGGCCGCGCGATCCATCCGTCCTACGTCGAGGGCCAGATCCAGGGCGGTGCGGTCCAGGGAATCGGCTGGGCGCTCAACGAGGAATACATCTACAACGAGCGGGGCCAGCTCGAAAACCCGGGTTTCCTCGACTACCGGATCCCGGTGGCCTCGGACCTGCCGATGATCGAGACCGTGGTGGTGGAGGTTCCCAACGACCGTCATCCCTACGGGGTGCGCGGTGTCGGCGAGGTTCCGATCGTCCCACCGATGGCGGCGGTCGCCAACGCGATCGAGAACGCGACCGGTGTCCGGATGGAGCACCTGCCGATGTCGCCGCCGCGCCTGTTGGCGGCCCTGGATGCGGCCCGTCTGCCGGAGGCGGCCGAGTAGGCACGGGGGAGTCTGCCCCACCCTCACCCGGGGGCGACCCCGGCGGGATGCGGCGAAACCAGGCGGCGGGCGTTGCGTGCCGCCTGGAAACACTCCGGACAGCGCCGGGAACCGGCGCTGCCGCGCGGGGCGGGTATCACCATCGGGTACCCGCCGCCCGGACCGGAAGCCGGTTGTGACTGTTCGATGGAGGTCGCCCGGGGTGCAATGGCCAGGATCCTGCTGACCGACTCGCTCAGCAAGCAGTTCACCGGCGGAGTGGCAGAATTCGAGGTCGTCGCCCCCACGGTGCGCGCTCTCATTCGCGAACTAGAGGAGCGCTACCCCGGCCTCGGCGCCCAGGTGCGCGACGGCTTCATCTCGGTCGCGATCGACGGCGACATCCACCAGGATGCGTTTCTCGAGGAAATCGGCGAAAACAGTGAGGTCGCGTTCCTGCCGGCCATACGCGGCGGCTGAACCCGCCCCTGCCCCGCCATCAATGATCGAGCCCCTGTCCCGCGGACCATGGTGGGTCGCGGGAGCGTTCCGGTCCCTCCACGAGAGCCCGGGAGCATGCCCTGATCCCGCGTGATCCGCGCCGGGTGGGTCATGACCGGGACAGTACGCGGCAAGACCCTTATCCTCAGAGTGCGCCGGACGGGCCGGACAGATATCGGTGACAGCCGAGACAGTGCTGCGTGCCTGCTGCAGGCCGGGCAGCCCGCGGGTATATGGAAAATCACCGGATTCCCGCTTTCCCGGGACCGTCCGCCCGTGAGAGGGTGAGGCATGCTGAAAGATCAGGTCTTCAGAATCGCTGACGTCTATGTTCCGGTGAGGCGCCGCCGCACCCTCGATCCTGCAGCCGTCGAGGCGATCGCCGAGAGCATGCTGGAAGAGGGCCAGCGCACGCCGGTCCTGTTACGCCAGGACGGCGAGCGCCTGGTGCTGGTCGAAGGCCTTCAGCGCCTTGAGGCTTGCCGGTCCCTGGGCGAGGAAACCATCGTCGGCGTGCTCGTCCGGGGGCGGAGGCAATAGGTGCGTCGAGGCCGACTGCGGCGCGTCCCGTTGCCGCCTGACACGAACGGCCATCGAGGCGGAATACGTGGACGGCAGCTGGCGATCGTCTGCGCTGATTGCCGACGCTCTTCTCCCGCCTGGTGAAGAGACGGCCGAAATCGCACTGGTCCGGGCCGCAGTGACCTTCATCACCGCGCCGCGCACCTTCGCCAAGCTGAACCGGCAGGCACTGTGGGCGATGAAAGGCCCGGGCCGGCGTCTCTACGTCGAGTTCGCAAACAAGAAGCACCTGAACCGGACAGAGTACCCATTCTCACCAACGTAGCCGGCGGTTCTCGATCAACGTAGCCACCCTTTCTCGCCAAGGTAGCCGCCCCGGAGCGAAGCGACGCGATCACGACATTGTCGGCAGGTCTCCTTTCGGGATTCCGATTTCCGCGATACCACCCCCGAAGGGTTGGGGGCAAGGCGGTGGGGCATGGTGCGCGCGCGACGTGTGACCCCTCACGCGTCGGAGCGGCGCGCGGGCACCTTCCTTGTCTGTTCCAGAAGACAGACTACGGCTGCGCCCCGACAACACAAAGCGCCGCAAGACGAACGCTTCCCACAGTCGCCCGCCATCCCGGGCAATCCATCAACCCCTCAATGTGGGAAAATCGCCTGCGCTTCTAACGAACGAATGCGGGAGACAACACCGTGACCGAGAGGCGGGACGCCGCAAGGCTCCCGTCTACCCGGCCCGCTGACGCGTCTGAAACTCGGGCCATGGTGCTCTATTCGGATGCGGGATCAATGAAAATTACCCGCCAACGCACCACCTGATGTTCAGGACAGATAACCGTTCCCGGTCCGAGATCTGGCGGTCACATCCTCGTCATCATGGAGACTTTCAGTCGCGGCTCCGGAAGCGATAGTCCGGCCGGGTATGGGGCGTCTGCCGGTAGGCGTTCGCATCAGTGCACCGGATTTCCCGCCACAGTCGCAGTGCCAGGTCGAACTCGCGCTCCGCCAGGGCCACCACGGCGAGCAGTTCCAGGGACGCACGCGACCTGTGAAGGTGACATGCCCGTTCGGCATATGCCCGTGCCTTGCACATGTCTTCCGGTCCGGAAGCCCTGGACACTTCGCGGGCGCCACGCTGTCGCCACCATGCCGCAGTTCGTTCCACTGCCCGCATCTCGCGCAGATCGGTGTTGCAACGACGGCAGAACAGGTCCTCGACGGCCCGGGTGCCACAGGTCGGGCATTGAAGCGCCACCTGACTCACTCCAGGTAGAACAGGATCTCGTCAAGGTTCTGGCGGATCATTTCCGCATCATCGCTGCGCCTCTCGCTCACGGCATTCCTCGCCTGCGCGATCAGAGCCGAGATCTCCTCACGATCGGCGGTGGACGCGTCATCGAGGATTCGCGTGGCCCGCATCAGGGTGTCTTCCATAGCCTCAGATGCGGTGCCGGACGCGGCGTCAGCGTCGCTGCTCACGGAGGCGTCCGCCAGTGGTTGCCAGAGCGTCTCGAGACGCTGGCGAGAGGCTTCGATAGCGTCACGATCATTCAGGGCGTTCTCGACCACACCGTTGATCTCTCGACCTGTCGCCCGTTCCACCAGATGGATCTTCAGCAGCCCATCAAGATCGAGATGATAGGTACACAGCAGTCCCTGCTCGTACGCAGCCTCGCTCTGCAACAGTCCCTCGAACAGGAACGACCCGATTTCGACATTCTTCAGGGCATCGGGATCCTCGCCTTGATAGATCTTGAATTCGACACTGTGCTGCTCTTCGAACATCTTGAAGAACGGTTCGGTCCTGCTCGCGGGCAGTCTGCTGTTACGTCGGATGAGAGGAACAAACTGGTGCGTGTAGGGTTGGCCGTAGAGCTCACCGACCATGCTGGTACCGAAGGTATACGGCGTGACGTCGACCAAGACCGCCTCCATATCCAGGCCCATCTCCATTCCGGCCTGAACTCCCGCACCAAGTGCGACACAAAGGTCCGGATCGATTTCGCCGTGAGGTTCTTGGCCCAGACGCTCGGCCAAGAGCCGCGTGACGCGCGGAATGCGCGTCGATCCGCCAACCAGCAGGACACGGTCAAGTTGGCTGGGGCGCACATCGGCATCGTTCAGCGCCATGGTGACGGATCGCATGGTCTTGGACAGCAGCTCATCGATGCCGTGTTCGAATTCGGCCTGGTCAAGTTCGAGGGACAGATGCTTCGCCTCACCGTCGATCACGGCGACGTGATCTTCCTCGATCCGCACATAGGGCTGGTCTGACAGCTCGATCTTGGCCTGTTCGGCAGCCCGACGCAGTCGTGCCTGTACGACCCTGTCGTCACCGACTTCGGCCTTACCCATGTCCTTGAGCTCCTGGTTGAGCCTGTCGACAATGATCTGGTCAAAGTCGTCACCGCCCAGATGGTTGTCTCCGGTGGAGGAGAGCACTTCGACCACCCCGTCCTCGATCTGCACGACCGAGACGTCGAAGGTTCCGCCACCGAGGTCGTAGACCAGAACTTTGCGAGTATCCTCTCCGCCGCCTTCGTAGCTGAGGGCTGCGGCAGTGGGCTCGTTGATGATCCGCACCACATCAAGCCCGGCAATCGCGCCTGCCTCCCGAGTGGATTGTCGCTGCACGTCGGTAAAGTATGCCGGAACAGTAATGACCGCCCTGCCGACATCATGGCCGAGTGCACGTGAAGCCCTCTCGCGCAATGCCTTGAGAATGAAGGCCGAGATCTCCTGCGGCAGATACGTGCCGGAGCCCATGGCGATCGGCTCGGCAGAGCCCATGAGGCGCTTGACGGAAACAACTGTCCTGTCGGGCGCCGCTGCCCATTGGTTGCGGGCTTGTTGTCCGACGATGATGGCGCCCGCTTCATCCACTCCGACACATGAAGGCAACAGTGCCTCACCGCCTTCACGCACAACCTCTGGCCTGCCATTGCGTACGATTGCCACCTCGGAGTTCGTAGTGCCAAGATCGATTCCGATGATCGTTTCCGCGTTCATTCAGACTGACCTTCCTGTTATGCTAAAGGCGGTTCACGATGACTTCCGCAAGCTGCAGCACTTCATCGCCGCGGATGTACCCGCACTGCAGTTCCTCCACCACAAACCCGTCGGGAACATTGTCGATCCGACGAGCTTCCACAGCATGCATGACGCGTGGATCAAACAGCTTTCCGATGGTTTCGAGGCGAACGACGCCAAATCCGGAAAGCATGCGATCAAAGCGTCGAAGTGCAATTCCGTAGCCTTCGGCCACGCCGTCGATGCCGCGCGGGTGCCGGACCAGGAACCCGCGACGTTTACTGACCTCCTCCGCCGCCGCCAGGCCCCGCGCCAGGACGTCGTACAGATCTAGCATCGAGCGCAGACACCGGTTTTCGGCGGCGCGGGTCGTACGCTGTTCGAAGGCCGTCAGCTCGCGCCCGTGCACCGTCATCGACTCGACCGCCGTATCGTAGCGCTCCACTGCCCGCGCGAGTTCCCGTCCGGCCTTTGCCTGTTCGCGGTTTTGCAGGCGAAGTTCCTGACGCAGGGCCGCGAACTCCGCGTAGAGATCTCTCAGATCCGGTTCCGGAGGGGACGGCTCGAAACCTGTCGCATCAGCCTGGCTGCAGGCATGGATCCAGCACCGGAAATCGTCGAGGATCCCGTCCTTCCAGTCGGTGACCGGTTCAGTCATCCCGAAGCCCTTCCGCCACCAACAGTGACTGAAGGCCAGTGGTCAGGTGCCGTTCCCCACGTGCCTTGAGCAGCGCATCGAGCGCCAGTTCGCAATCCTTGTACTGGCCAATACCGTACAGGGCCGAGTGCACGCGGGAACGTTCGTCACTCAGCGCCTCCCAGGCCGTCATGATCTGCTGAGCGCGATCCGGTTCCCGGCTTGGAGGGTGGGCACGGATCAGGGTGAGGTAGCGTTTCCTGATCTCCTGGCGCGAAGCGGTGGGCGGAAGACCAAGGACAAGATAGGGCATCAGCATCGCAGCTTCCAACGGTCGACAATGTACTCGGGGAAGAGAAACAGGCGACTTCCCCCATCAGCCAGGCATCCAGACCGGCATCCCTCACCGTGCGCATGATCGCGTCCGCGCAGGGCCGATTCCGGATATCTTTCCTCGATCTGTCAAATAAAATTCGCAAGTTCCTCGGCGAATACGTCGTACGCCATCGGACCGAAGAGGTCCGGATCGGGGTATTCGAGCCCATCGAAGTTGAAACTGAGCAGAGCCTCACGCAGTCTGCCGCTTGCCCGGCGTGCCATGCGCGCCGCACACGTCCTCAGTGTCTCACGCTCGGACGGGCTTGCACCATCAAGGGCTTCGCGGAAACGCTTTGAGTTCCAGTCGTCACCAGACTGGTAGCGGATCACCGCCAGATACAGCAGGAGTGGCCGGTTGCGCTCGCCCTCGTCCGCGCTGGTCAGTCGGCGCGTGATCTCGGAGCGGACCACTGGACTGACGTTATCGCACTCAAGCAGGGTATCGAAGGCGTCCAGCAGCTGATCACCGTCCAGCCGAATCAGGATCGCGGGCCAGCAGTGGCGCAGGATCGGCGCGATGTTGAGTCTCTTGTAGAGAACCTGAAGGTCACGGGCCAGCGGGGTAATCAGCCCGGCCGCCTCGCTGGCGTCGAGGCCGTCGATGACTGCCGCCTTCGCGGCCAGCATGCGGCGCAGTCCGGCCGCCATTTCCGGTAGCACGATGTGTAGGTGGCTGTTCTCGTCCAGATCGTGGATCAACAGGACCAGCATCCTGATCTGGCCGGAAGGCGCAAGTCGTTCGATATGTGGCGCTGCAATGGCGACCGCATCTCCGCTGGATGACACGATCTCCAGCAGAATGCGCTTTGCGGCGATAATGTCGGCGAGCCCTGATCGGTTCAGCGCCGCCGCCCGATCGATGTCCCGGTCCGCCAGTTCGAACCGTCCGCGGTTACGGCTCCGGTCAGAGGAGTTGAGGAATCCCGTGGCCTGCATGTCCAGTATGCGCTCGTCATACGGAGCCCGGCGCCGTGCCTCCCTCAGAGAGGTTTCGGCGCGGCGGTGTGCATTGGACGAAAAATGCAGCCGGGTCAGTTCGACATGGGGTTCGGCATCCTCGGGAAACTGGGCCGCCATGCGTTCGAGCACGTTCCGCTTGCGCGCCTTCTCCGCGTTTCCCCAACCGGGAAGGTCGATCAGGAACCGGTATCCGTCCCGGTTGTCGGGATCGGCGGCGAGGCTCGATTCCATCAGGTCGGCACAGAGCGAAAGCCCCTCATTCGGCTGGTGTCCCAGCAATTTCGACACTGTTTTCTTCATACTGGGGGACAGCATATAGATCCTTCTGGAGCGACGGCCGATTCTGGCGAGAGTATCGAACACTCTGGCCCGAACCAGGTCGTGGTCTGTCTGGAACGGGAACTCCGTCGGAAGGCGGGAAAGGAGAATTTCCGCAGGAGCAGGGTTCCAGGCGATCAGATCCGCTTGCTGAAGTGCGTGGTCAACCCGTGCCAGTACACCCAGCACCCGCTTCGGCGGCAGGGTCCGCTGCGCCAGTTCGGACACGGTGTGCGGAGCAATATATTCCTGCGCGGCGGCGATACCCGCAATCGTGATCAGATCCACTAGGGCCGGAACCGGATCGTCAGGGCAGAGCGCCCGTGCCAGGCGGTTGGAGAGGTCGATGATGGTACGCGGGCGTCCGTTCCTCTTCAGGAGGGCGCAGAGGTCCCGGCCCAGCCTGGATATGGTGATGCTGTCCGTGCCCAGCGCCGCCTGTACCCGTGCAGATCCCTCCCGGCCGCCGCCCCGTCCACTGACGCGACGGAGTTCGGCGAGAGTATCGGCAAGGACGAAGTCGTCGGGAAGCTCGTCGAGAAACCCGGCCAGCGCCCTGTTGTCACCGTCGCTGTATGAACTCATCGCGCCGCAGAACAGGCTCCAGGCGCGGTAGGGAGACTGCGGCGGCAGGCGACGCAGTTTTTCGGTGCAGGAGTGCCAGTCACCACGATCCATGGCCTCGACACTGCCGATGACATCGTCTGCGTTCCGCTTCAGTGCAGTATTCTCGTCGAGCGCAGCGAGCGCATCCCAGCACCGGTGGATCACCAGTTGATCGGCCAGACAGCGCTCGATATCGCTATTCGACGCCCCCGACTGTCCTGACGCCGCATACGCAGCGATCGCGTCACTTCCCTCAAGGTGCTTCAGATAAAGGTGCAGATCCTCCTCGCCCAGATGGTCGGCACGAACGGCCCCGCGGTGTTCCGCCGCCCGTGAGCGCATGAGTGTCGCTTCCCTTTTCTGACCCTGCCGGTCGAATTCCCGCGCCCTGCGAGTGAACGCGCAAAATCGCAGCAAGGCGCTGTCGAGACTTTCGTTCTTGCCGGCCGGAAGCCGTTTCAATACAGCAAGGGTGGCCCGTGCATCGTTGCGGTGAAAGAGCCGTCGCGCTTCCCGAATGACGTCGGCGTTGGTCTTCAGTACCGGGGTCTTTTTCCGGTTCTTTCCGCGATTCCTGTTTCGTGCTGCCATTTTCCGGACCGCCTGATTTCAGTACGTTCGGTGCACCTGAGCCACAGGGCACCCGCCCGCACCATGCTACAAAGTTCGAAAGGCGGCACAATGACAGGTTATCGTCAACCGGGCCCATCGGTCGTGCCCGCTCCTGTGGGGACGGGGTTCGGCGCGCTGAGGACGACGGGCCGGACATCGCGTCACCAACCTGACGACTGAAGGGTCAGGGTACCCGCGCGTTAAGCATTTCACAAGCCCCTGAAATCTTTCATCTTCCGAGCCTCTTGCAAGATTGCGAGCTCAGATTGGTGGGAGACACACTGACCGGTCTTCATGGAGGTGGTTGGCGGCGATTTTTCGTTCCTGGCCGCGCATCCGGGGCCTGATCTGGCGGATGTGGCCCGATTCGGCAGAATCCGGGCGGGGGTGACCGCTGCTTGCGCGGGAAGCGACCGGAATCGGTTTGCAGACGGGAAGTTCAGAGCAGGAGACGCTGCAGTTGCTCGACGGTCAGTGCGAGGATGGCGAACATGAGGTGGCAGGACACCTTTGCCGCCCCACGGACCCGGACATGACGGCCACCGTAGTCATCCTTCAGACGGGCATTCACCCTCTCGCTGTTGGTGCGTTCGGCGTAGCGGACCGCCCGTCGCATCCCGATAGTTGAGTGCCCGTTGCGCCTTCGCGTCCTGGCGCAAGGCCTCCTTGAGCGCCGCGTCGCGACGAGGATTGGGGTCGATAATCGCGACATGACCCATGCTCTTGCTGAATTCGTGGACCTGCTTCGCGTCGTAGGCTGCGTCCATCAACTCGTACAGGTACGTCACCCTCTGCCCGGTCTGTGTCGCCAACGGGATCGCGGCCTGGCTGTCGTGCAGTGACGCCGAGGTCAGAAGGCACCCGATCGGGATGCCACCGTCCGCCGAGTCGGCAAGATACACCGTGGGGGGCGCCTCGATCGAGCGTGCCGGCACGGCGCACAGCCGCGGCTTCCAGTCCGCCGCCAGCGGCTTCATCCAGACGGCGAGCCGGCGCCCGGGCTGCGTCTGTCCGGGCGGAACGCCACTGGTGAGCTCGTCGCAGCGCTCCCAGCCCGCAGCGGCATGGCAACTGCCGGCATGCTCCGGAGCGACATAGGTGTAGACCAGCAGCGGGCGGCATCCGCCCGCCGCCTCCCAGTCATCGGCCAGGAGCGCCGTGGCCATGGCAAGCACATGCGACGCCAGGTTCGGCACGTGAACCCAGGGACACAGCAGGTATCTCTGGTTGCAGACGATTTCGTCGAGATGCGCCACCCGGGCGTCGTCGCACCAGCCGATCCAGCGGTCACGCGCCTTCTGGTGCCAAGAGGCCGGCGCAAACCCGATGCCGCCGAGAAGCCCGTGGCACGACGACTCGATCCAGTAGCACGCCTGTCGACCCGGCGAGCGGGCCCAGCCCAGAGAGTTCCAGGCAGCGATCATCGCTTCCCGACGACGCCGTGACGCCTGGTCCTCGACCGGAACCAGCCGGACCGTGCCAGGTTCCTCCAGAGTGCACCGGATCTCCCGGGCAATCGCGGCCCCCGGGGCCGGCAGGATGATCGACAGCCGAGCCGCCAGGCGCGGCAACAGCTTGCGGGCCGATGCCTCGGCGCGTGCGCCCGACCGCTCACGCCAGCCTGAGGGGTCACACGGATCCCGAGCCAGACTGCTGCGCGTTGCCCCCGGCTGAGTCTCGCAGCCACTCCAGCGTGCCCGCATCAAACTGACGGAACCCAATCTGCATGCCGGACTACATACGACCAATAGATCTCAGAGTTCACAGTGGATCGATGAAAGCCCTGCAATACAGGCACTCCATGGCGCGTGCTCCGGGCCGGCAGCAGCATTGAACCTTCGCAGGCCTTGCCCTGTGCAGCCTGGCATGCGGAGGAACCTGTCGGTGATGACGCGTTGCGTCGGGGCAAGTCGTCCAACAGCAGGTGGTCTGCCACTTGCGGTGATGGTTCCCGAATCATGCGTGCTCACCCCCGTCGCGCCAGTGCCGGCAAGCCGGAGTGCGCGGCCCCAGGCGTCATCCATCGTTCAGGTGACAGGCCGCATGTCGGCCGGATGCGATTTGGCGCAGAACGGGCGCCTCATGTCGGCAGCGAGGCATGGCATGGGGACAACGGGGATGGAAGTGACACCCGCCCGGCGGGTCGAGCGGCGAGGGAATCTCGCCCATGACCGGTTCGTAGACCCGCCGGCGGGCGTCGAGCTTGGGCGCGCCGGCCAGCAGGGCACGGGTGTAGGGATGGTTGGGGGTGTCGAACAACTCCCCGCTCGGAGCCGATTCGACCACCCGGCCCAGGTACATGATTACCACCCGGTCGGAGATGTGCTCGACCACGCTCAGGTCATGACTGATGAACAGGTAGGTCAGGTCGAGGTCGCGGCGCAGGTCCATGAACAGGTTCAGGACCTGGGCCTGGATCGAGACGTCGAGTGCGGCGACCGCCTCGTCGCAGACCAGGAATTCCGGCTGGACTGCAAGCGCCCGCGCGATGCCGATGCGCTGGCGCTGGCCGCCGGAAAACTGGTGCGGGTAGCGTCGCTTGAAGGCCGGATCGAGACCGACCCGCCTCATGGTGGCGTCGACGTAGCCGTCGCGCTCCTGCTTCGCGACGATTCCGTGCAGCAGCGGTGCCTCGCCGATGATGTTCTCGACCCGCATGCGCGGATTCAGCGAGGCGAACGGGTCCTGGAAGATCATCTGTACCTCGAGTGCGGCCTCGCGGGCCTCTGCACCCTGCAGTGTCGTCAGGTCCCGGCCCCGGTAGAGGATCGTTCCTTCCGTCGGCTCCATGATCCCGGCGACGATGCGCCCGAAGGTCGACTTGCCGCAGCCGGATTCACCGACCAGGCCCACTACTTCGCCGCGCTCCACGGTGATCGACACACCGTCGAGCGCATGGACCGTCTCTTCGCGTACCGAGGCGCCGAGGCGCCCGGCAATCCGGGCCGCAAGGTCGAGTGACTTCACGAACCGCTTGCTGATTGACCGGGCCTCGATCATTGCGCGACCTCCAGAACCGGGTGGTGGCATCGCAGCACCCGCCCGGGCAGCGGATGCGACGGCTCCGGCTCGGCCAGGCAGGTGTCGTCGGCAACGGAGCATCTCTCCCGGAACGCGCATCCCGGCGCCAGGTTCAGCAGCGAGGGTGTCATGCCGGGAATCTGGAACAGCCTGTCGCCGCGGGTGTTGCGGCTCGGGACCGAGCCGATCAGGCCACGGGTATAGGGATGCGCCGGCTGGTCGATGATGTCGGCGGTTGTCCCCTGCTCGACGATGCGCCCGGCATACATTACCGAGATCCGGTCGGCGATACCGGCTACCACGGCGAGATCGTGTGTGATCCAGATCATCGACGCACCGGTCTCCCGGCACAGTTTCTGCGCCTCGTACAGGATCTGTCCCTGGATGGTCACGTCGAGCGCCGTGGTCGGCTCGTCGGCGATGATCAGGCTGGGTCTGTTGAGCAGCGCGATGGCGATCGCCACCCGCTGGCGCATTCCGCCGGAGAACTGGTGTGGATAGGCGCGCAGGCGTTCGTCCGGTGACGGAATGCCGACCTGGCCCAGCGCGTCACGCGCCGCCTCCCGGGCCTGGGCGGCCGGGACCGTGTTGTGGGCCAGCACCGCCTCGACCATCTGGGTTTCGATGCGCAGGACCGGGTTGAGCGTCATCATCGGATCCTGGAAGATCATCGCGATGCGGTTGCCGCGCAGCGAGCGCATCTGCTCGTCATCGAGCCCGACCAGGTCGCGGCCATCGTGGATGATGCGGCCCTCGACCACGCGGCCCGGCGGATCCACCAGGCCGATGATCGAGAACCCGGTCACGGACTTGCCGGACCCGGACTCGCCGACCAGGCCCATGATCTCGCCCTTGCCCACCTCGAAGCTGACGCCGTCGACCGCCTTGACCACCCCGGCCTTGGTGAAGAAGTGCGTCTTCAGCCCCTCGACAGTGAGCGTGGTTTCGTCACCCGCCACGGGGCTACTTCTGCAGTCTCGGGTTCAGGACGTCGCGCAGCTGGTCGCCAACGAGGTTGATCGAGACGATGGTGATGAGCAGTGCGACACCGGGATAGACGCTGATCCAGTACTTCATGCTCAGCATGTACTCGAAACCGTTGGCAATGAGCAGGCCGAGCGAGGGCTCGGTGATCGGCAGGCCGATGCCGAGGAAGCTCAGCGTTGCTTCCAATGCGATCGCGTGCGCGGTCTGGACCGTCACCACCACGATCAGCGGTGGCAGGCAGTTCGGCAGCAGGTGACGGAACAGGATGCGGCGGTGGCCGAGCGCAAGACAGGTCGCGGCATCGATGTACTCCTTGGAGCGTTCGACCAGCGCACTGGCACGCACCGTGCGCGCATAGTAGGCCCACTGCACGGTAATCAGTGCGATCAGGATCTTGTCGACCCCCTTGCCGAGCACCGCCAGCAGGACCAGGGCAACCAGGATCGAGGGGAAGCTCAGCTGGATGTCGACGATCCGCATGATCACGGTATCGACGCGCCCGCCGAAATACGCTGCCGCCAGACCGACGACGCTGCCGATGGCCATGGCGATGATCCCGCTCATCACGCCCACGCCAAGGCTGATGCGCAGCCCGTAGAAGATCGCGCTCAGCAGGTCGCGCCCGGCACCATCCGTGCCCAGCACGAACACCCGGCCGTCGAACGCGGTGCTGCCTGGCGGCATGTGGGAATCGAGCACGCTGACCTGCGCGAGGTCGTAGGGGTCGGTGGGAGCGATCCAGGGCGCGAACAGGGCGATGAAGGCGATGACCGCGAACACCGCGAGTGCCACGGTCGCAATGCGGCTTTCCAGGAAGTCGGAGACAAAGCGGCGAAACGGCGTCTCGACGCTGACATCTTCGGGGCGCGGTGCGGCCTCGAGGCCGGTCCCGGGCCGCTGTTCCGCCTGGACGGTCATGCCCGGGTATCCTGAAGGCGGACCCGGGGGTCCAGGATCGAGTAGACGATGTCGACCACGAGGTTGATGATCACGAACATCAGCACCACGATCATCAGGTAGGCGACCACCACCGGCCGGTCGAGTTCATGCAGCGAGTCGATGATGAGCTTGCCCATGCCGGGCCAGGCGAAGACCGATTCGGTCACCACCGAAAAAGCGACCAGCCCGCCGAATTCGAGACCGAGAACGGTGACCACCGGGATCATGATGTTCTTCAGCAGGTGGACCAGTACCACCCGGGTTTCGCTCAGTCCCTTGGCGCGGGCGAACTTGATGTAGTCCTGGTGAATGGCCTCGCGGGTACCGGCTCGCGCCAGCCTGATGACAAGCGAAAGCTTGAACAGTGACAGGTTGATCGCCGGAAGCAGCAGGTGCGACAACCCGTCCCGGGTGAGGAAACTGACCTCCACGCCGAGGACGGGCACGGTGTCGCCGCGCCCCGTGGACGGCAGCCAGCCGAGCATCACCGCGAACAGCATGATCATCATGATGCCGACCCAGAAACTCGGCAGGCTGAAGCCCAGGATCGAGCCGGCCATGATGGTTCGCGACCACCCGGCGTCGGGTCGCAGTCCTGCGAGTACGCCGAGCGGAATGCCGAGCACCACGGCGAGCAGCAGTGCTGCGATCGCGAGCTCGAAGGTCGCGGGCATGCGCTCGATGATCAGCTGCAATGCCGGCTGGCCGAAGATGAAGGAATCGCCGAGGTCTCCCTGGAGCGCGTTGACCACGAAGTAGCCGTACTGCTCGTGTAGCGGCCGGTCGAGCCCCAGGTCCCGAATCACCCGTTCGATCTCCGCCTGATCGGCTTCCGGGTTGATCAGCATGTCGACCGGATCACCGACGATGTTGACGCCGACGAACACCAGCAGCGACATCACCGCCACGACAACGACGCTCTGCAGCAGTCGGCGGATAATGAAGACGGTCATTGGGTCACCGGGTCCGGCCGGGGGCGGGCGGCAGGACCGCCCGCCCGTTGACCGCTACCTGTCGGATGTCACACCCATGGCAATGGTGCGTTCATCCGCCCGGGCCGTGTAGGACAGTCCCGTGCGCCCGGCCCAGGTGTTGACCTGGTAGTGAGTCGGGATAATGCCCTGGTTCCGGCCGATGGCAAGTTCCGTGGCCTTCTGCAGCAGCCCCAGCCGGGCCGTGTCGTCCACGGTGGCAAGCGCGTCCTCGATCAGCGTGTCGATCTCGGCATCCGAGTGGCGACCGCGGTTGGAGGCGCCGAAGCCCCGGTCCTTGTCATAGGTGTGGAGCAGCGAGCGCAGCGGCGAGGAGGACTCGCCGGTCCCGGAGCCCCAGCCGACCAGGATGAAGCTGAACTCCGGCGAGTTGTCGGCCCCGCCCCGGCTTGCGCGCCGGAAGTACACCGCCTTGGGCATGGTCTCGACCGCCGTGCGGATGCCGATGCGGGAAAGCATCTGGGCCACCGCCTCGCAAATCCTGGCATCGTTGATGTAGCGGTCATTGGGGCCATGGATCGTGAGCTCGAACCCGTCCGGATGGCCGGCTTCCGCCAGAAGCGCCTTGGCGCCTTCCGGGTCGTAGGGCTCGGGCGACAGGTTGGGCGTGACGCCGAAGAATCCCTCCGGCAGCAGCTGCCCGGCCTTGATGGCGACGCCTTCCATCACCCGGTCGACGATGGCGTCGCGGTCGATGGCCTTGGAAATCGCCTTGCGCACCCGCACGTCGAGCAGCGGATTCTTGATCTCGCCGCCGCCGTTCGCCTTCACGAACGGGGAGTCCTCGCGGAACTGGTCCATGTGCAGATAGATCACGCGGCTCGAGACACCCTGGCTCAGCTGGACCCCCTCTTCGCCCTGCAGGCGCGCGATATCGACCGGCGGGACGTTGTCGATGAAGTCGACGTCACCGGCAAGCAGGGCGGCAACCCGCGCCGGCCCGGACTTGATCGGCTTGAAGACGATGCGCTCCCACTCCGGCATGGCATCGAAGTAGTCCTCGTTGCGTTCGATCACCAGGCGATCGCCCGGCACCCACTCGACGAACCTGTAGGGACCGGTTCCGATGGCGGCCTTGCCCGAGTTGAAGTCGCCGGTGGTGACACCCTCGCCCACATCGGCGGAAATGATGGGGACCGCGGCCATGTCGACCGGCATCAGCGGATAGGGCCGCTCGGTGGTGATGTGCAGCGTGTAGTCGTCGACCTTGGTAAACGACTTGCCCTTCAGATAGGTCGCAAAGCTCGAGGGCGACTTGGGAACGTCCTGAGCCCGTTCGAAGGTGAACATCACGTCGTCCGCGGTGAAGTCTGATCCGTCGTGGAACTTCACGCCCTGGCGCAGCTTGAACTCCCAGGTGGTGTCGCTGATGGGCTGCCAGGACTCGGCGAGACCGGGCAGCAGGCGCAGCTTGTCATCCTGTTCCACCAGCCGGCTGAAATAGTGCGCCGCCATCGAGTTATTCGGACCAAGATTGTGATAGTGCGGATCGATCGAGGACGGCTCGGCCTTGAGCCCGACGGTCAGCGTGCCGTCCTCTCCCCAGGCCGGCGCCGCCATCATTCCGGCGATCGCGCAGCCGATCAGAAACCTGTGAATTTGCATCGGTAGACCTTCCTGCTGCAATGAAATCCGGGGCAGTCCGCATAGACCGCGTCCGGCACGATACGGTGTTGCAACAGGTGCTGCAATCGCTGGAGGTCGCCCGGTGGTGCGTCTGGCGGGCTACCAGTCGGGCGGTGCCCACTCCGTCACGGCATCAAGCGGATAGACCGGGCGCGGCAGGTGCCGCCAGCGGAACCGGTCGAGTACCGGCGAGGTCAGGCCTGCGGTATCGACCTCGAACACCTGCGAGGGTGAAAACCACGGCAGGAACCCGGCGCGAAAGTGGCCGCGCGACTTGACGCAGACCACCCGGGCGGCAGCGATGTCGAGCCCGAAACTCTCGAAGAACATCGGATCCGCCGTCTGTTGGCGGGCGCCGATGACGATGACGACGATACCTTCCGGCCCGCCGATCCGCAGAGCGGCCGATGGGCCGAGGTCGACCTGTCGGCCCCGGTAGATTCCGAGCCGACCCACGAACCGGCCATCCGTGACCTTCAGGACCTCCGCCGGCACCCGCAGTTCCTTCGAGAACTCGGTTTCCCGGTCGCGGTTGAACACGGCCTCGATCCGCGCCCCCTCGCCGGCCCGGTGCGCCTCTTCCGCGAGCTCGGGGTCGAAGAAGGAACCGTAGAAGACACCGCGCGCACCGGCGGCGACCAGGGCCCGGAGCAGCCAGGTGGTGCGCCCCTCGCCTCCCCCGCCGGGGTTGTCGCCGGCGTCGGAGAAGATGACGGCGGGCAGCGCCGGGTCGGCCGCGGTCTCCAGCGCCAGCGCGGCCGCGGCCTCGACCGGCATCAGCTCGCGGCGGAACCGCTCGCGGATCGACCAGCCGTATTCCGCGATCTCGCGGGCGAGCGCGCGGGCTGCGGCCTCGTCGCTCCGCGCGGTTACCACGATCGACACGCCGTTCTTGGGCGTGTCGGCAAACACGAAGCCGCCGAGGATGGTAACGTTGATGATCTCGCCGCCGGACTCGCGCATCCGCCGCTGGCCATGGTCGATCATGTCGGCGTAGGGCCCGGCGGCAGTGAGCAGGGTCACGCTCGGCGGGGTGAGAGGCAGGCGGATGAAGGCCGATTTCGGGCGCATTCCGGCGAGCATCCGGCGCATGGCGAAGGCGGCCTCCTCACCCCTGTCGCGCATGTCGACATGGGGATTGGTGGTGTACCCGATCAGCATGTCGCAGGCCTCGACCAACCGTTCGGAGAGATTGGCATGCAGGTCGTGGGTCACGATGACCGGGACGCCGTTCCCGGCGCATGCGCGCATGCGCGCCACGATCTCGCCATCCGGATCAAGGGTTTCGGTTGAGGTCATGGCTCCGTGATTGGCGATGTAGACGCCGTCGACCGGACCCGCATCCGCCAGCATGGCCTCGATCCGGTCCAGGCAGCCGGCGATGAAGGTCCAGTCCGCCGGTCCCCAGGGCGGGGTGTTGGCGAACAGTAGCGGCACCGGTTCCCAGGGGCCGGTCACGTCCATCGCCTGTACGAAGGCTGCCATTTCGGTCGGGATCGCCGAAACCGGGGCCCGTGCCTCCTCCAGCAGTGCCTCGCCCTCCCGGTAGTAGTGCCTGTGAAAGTCGTCGCGCGTCGCGACAGGAGCGAAGGCATTGCTCTCGAGCATGATGCCAAGCAACGCAATTCGGGGACGGTTCATCGGGCCGCAGCCTCCGCCGGGGTTTCGTGCCCATCGCTGCGGCGCGCCACGAGCTGGCGCACGTCCCGGCCGATGAGCAGCATCGCGGGCATCAGACACAGCACAAGGAGCGTCACCGTCGCAAGTCCCGCAACGATGGTCAGCGCGACCGGTATCAGGAACTGGGCCTGCAGGCTGGTCTCGAAACAGATCGGAAGCAGGCCGCCGATGGTGGTGAGTGAGGTCAGCAGGACCGCACGCAGCCGGGCGCAGCACGCGTCGACGATCACGTCCTGGAACGGGGTGCCGTCGCCTTCGTGATCGCGGATCGCAACCATCAGTATGATCGAGTCGTTGATGACGATACCGGACAGGCCGATCATGCCGATCATCGACAGGATGGTCAGGTCGAACCCGGTCAGCAGGTGAGCAAGGCACACGCCGATGAAGCCGAACGGGATCACGGCCATCACCGCCAGCGGCCGGCTGTAGCTTCCGAAGATCCATGCCAGCACCAGGAACATTCCGATCAGCCCGACCGCGGCGCCGACGCCCATGTCGGCAAAGGTCTCTCCCTCTTCTTCGGCCCTGCCGGCGAACCGCCATTCGAGTCCCGAATCCGTCGCGTTCCGTGCGAGACCGTCGCGAACAAGGGCCGCAAGCACCTGGGAACTCGTGGTGACGGTCTCGTCGACATCCGCCGTGACCGCCACCTGCCGCAGGCCCCGCTCGCGGCGGATCACATCGTGGCTTCCCGATGTCGTGACCTCGGCGAGGGTGGTGAGCGGGACCTCGGTTCCGCCGGGTCCGAACAGGTACAGGCTGTCCAGTCCGTCCGGGGGCTCGGACAGCCGGACCAGGACCTCCACCTCCGCGTCGCCGCGCGCAAAGCGTAACGCGGTTTCGCCCTCGAGCGTACCGCGCATCTGCATGCCGGCCCGCGTGGTGTCGAAGCCCAGTGCCCGGCCGGCAGGCGACACCCGAAGCTGCATTTCCCGGGGACCCGGCGTCAGGTCGTCCTCGATCGCGCTCACGCCCGGGTAGGAGGCAAGCAGGGTCTTCACCCGCTCGGCCGCGGCGTCGAGCTCCCGCAGACTGTCACCGGACAGCCTGACATCGATCTCGCGTCCCGGTGGGCCGGCCTGCGGAGTGCGGATCGACAGGGTATCGACTCCGACCGGGGAGCCGGCACGCTCGTTCCAGGCGCGCGCAAACTCATCGGTACGAACGTCGCGCCGGTCCGGAGCCGTCAGGTACAGGGTGACGGTACCGAGCGTGTCGTTGTTGCCCACCGGACCCAGGTCGGGAGCGCGTGGGCCGGTGCCCACGACAACGGTCGCGTGCCTGATGATGCCGGGCACGCCAAGGGCCCGTGCGGTCGATCTGGCAGCCTGCTCGATCTCGAACAGCCTCTCGCGGGTCTCCTCGCGCGTCGTGCCCGGGATCATGGTGACGGTGGCGAAGACCTTGTCCGGTTCGACCGACGGGAAGAAGGTGAAGCCGACACGTCCGCTCGCTGCGATCCCGATGGCGATGAGCAGCAGGCCCGCCCCGGTTGTCACGACCAGGTAACGATGGTCGAGGGCGTGACCGACCATGCGCCGGAACGGGCCGTTCCGGAACCTCTCGAATCTCCGCTGGAACTGCTGGTGGAACAGCACGGAACGCCGTCGCCAGCGCACGAGACGCCTTCCCGACGGCTCGGGAGCCGCGAAGGAATGGTACAGGTGACCCGGAAGCACCAGGAAACACTCCACCAGACTGGCCAGGAGTGCCAGGACCACGATGATCGGGATATCGCGCACGATCTGTCCGATGACGCCCCCGATCATCACCAGGGGCAGGAAGGCCGCAACGGTGGTGAGCGTCGTGCTGAACACCGGACCCGCCATGCGTTCCGCGCCCTTCAGCGCCGCCTGCAACGGAGTGTCGCCCTTCTGCCTGCGGCTGTCGGCGTACTCGGCGACCACGATGGCCTCGTCGACAATCATGCCGATGGCGAGGATGGTGCCGAACAGCATGAGCATGTTGATCGACTGGCCGAGCATCCAGGCGAGACCCATTGCCGCCAGGAGCGCGGCGGGAATACCCGCGGCAACCCACAGCGCGGTGCGTGTGTCGAGAAAGACGAAGAGCACGAGAAGGACGATGACGAGGCCCCCGAGACCGTTCTTGACCAGCAGATCGATGCGCTCTTCGATCAGTTCAGATGTCTGGTCGTAGCGCTCGACCGAGATGCCGGCAGGCAGGGTCGGGACAAAGACGTCCAGGAATTCCCAGGCCGCGGCGGCCGTCTCCAGCGCGTCCGCCGTCGGCGCCCGCTTCACGACCAGTTCGACGGCCGGGCGCCGGTCGACCCAGACCCGGGGCTGACGCTCGTCCCAGCTCTCGCGGACGGTGGCGACATCGCCCACGGTCAGTCTGCGGCCGTCCGGGAAGGTCCGGATTTCGACCGCGGAAACCTCCTCCGCGGTCCGGCTCAGTCCGAGCGAGCGGACACGGGAGACCGTGTCGCGTCCGATCATGCCGCCCGGGATGTCGCGCGAGGCCTCGGCAATGCGACGCGCGACGTCCGGAATCGGCAGGTCGAGGGCCAGCAGGTCCCGCTGGTGGGCCTCCACGAGGATCCATTCGTCACGGGCCCCGATCAGCTCCACCTCGTCGACGCCGGCGCGGAGCAGCCCATCCCGCATCCGCCTGGCCCAGGTCTTGAGCGTCCGCTCCTCCATGTCGCCCGATATCGAGACACGCAGCAGGTCCGAGTGTCGGATAACCCGGCGTATCCGGGGGGTCTCGCTGTCCTCCGGCAGGTTCGTGATACCTGAGACGGCTGATTCGACGTCGGAGAGTGCGGACTGCATGTCGGTTCCGGCCTCGAATTCGATCCGCAGGCTGGCACTTCCCTCCCGCGAGAGGGCAGTGACGTCCTTAACACCGGCGAGGAACCGGACCTCGGGCTCGATCACCTGGATGATGCCGTTGTCCACATCCTCGGCCCCGGCACCGGGCCAGGCGACTGAAACCGTGATCACGTCGATGCCGAAATCCGGGAAGAACTGCTTGTTCATCCGGGTGAGTGCAAGCAGGCCGAACAGCAGCATCGCGATCATCAGCAGGTTCGGCGCGGTCGCGTGGCGGGCGAAGAGCGCGATCACGGCTCCGTCACCCTGACACCCTGGGAAATTTCCGGAAACCGCGTGAGCACGATCCGCTGACCGTTCTCGAGCGGACCCTGCACGAGCAGCGTTCCGTCTTCTCGTGCCCTAACGACCACCGGGACGCTCTCGAGCCGGTTGTCGGCTCCGATCCGGTAGACCCGCTCGTCGTCGAACACGGCCTGCGAGGGCAGGCGTACGCCGTTGCGGATGACCGGGCCTTCAAGGCTGACCTCGACGAAGGCGCCGGCGCGCAGGCTGTCCTGTCTGCCCGTGTCCTCGAGCCCGGCGAAGACCGCGATGCCGCCGCTCGTCGCATCGATCTCGCCCTCCAGCCTCAGGATCCGGGCCGCAAAACGGCGGACCGTGTCACCGGTTCGCCACACCGCTTCGAGCTGCCGGCCGATCGCGCCGTCGCGCGAGTCGATTTCGCCGAAAATCCTGTTGGGGATCGTCATGCGAATCTCGAGCCTCGAGGCATCCACGAGGCGGGCCACGCGCTCGCCGGTGTTGATCCGCTTGCCGACCTCGACGTCAACATCGACCAGCCAGCCGCCGAAGGGGGCCACGAGCCGGGTTTCCGCGACGTCCCGTTCCGCGCGGGCGAGCGCGGTCTCGGTGCGCAGGACCGCCGCCTGCTGGCGTTCGACACGGGCCTGCGAGCGCGTGACGGTACTGCGCCTCTGGCTGGTCACCTGCTGCTGGCGGCTGAATGCCAGCACGGCGTCGTCCAGGGTCTTCTGGGAGATGGCGCCCTGCAGGTGCAGGTGCCGCCTGCGCTCGGCCTCGTTCCTCAGAAGCTCGAGCTGGACGCGATCCTGCACGACCTGCTCCCTGGCCGCGGCGAGGTCGGCCTCTGCCTCACGCAGTCCGGCCCGGGCTTCCGCGAGGTCCGCGCTCCTCAGGGTTCGTGCGGTCTCGTACTCGAAGGCGTCGATCGTGAGCAGAAGTTCGCCGCGCGCGACCAGATTGCCTTCGGCAAACCTCGGACCGACCGCGGTGACCCGGCCGGTCACGAGAGGGCGCAGCTCCACTGACCGTCCGGCGACGACCTGACCGTACAGGGGGATACGGGCCCGGGTAGTCTCCCGGGTCACGGTTGCGGTCTCGACGGTCCAGACCCGTTCTCCCGGCGCCTCGGGCCGGAGTGTCACACTGGTCTGCATCAGTGCCGCAAACGCGGAGACCGCGCCACCCAGCACCAGAACGGGAAGTGCGGCGCGTAGCAGGAACCGCCGGCGCCGCCCGCGCCGGTCGACAGCGACGGGACCGGCCGTTCTCCCGGGTGACGGCCCCTGCCCGCCCACCGGCATTGTCACCGGTCGCTCCCCGTGCTGTGCGCGCAAACGCGCCGCACGGCGCGGATCCGCATGTACCACACTCCCGCGTCGCTGCGCAGCCGGTCCTGTCCGGCGAGTGGGTGCGGCGCGAAAAGTCTGTGCACGGTCGGGCACCCTTCCGGCCGGTCCGTGCGGGACACCCGGTCCAGGCGGATCGCGGCCATCAGGTGCCGGTCCCCGTACCCGTCACGGCCCGCCCGGTGTCGCCGGCCCGCAGAACAGTCGAAATCCCGCGTCGCGGGCGTGTCCGCACGGATGCGGCCCGCCGGGCGACCGTCCCGGGGGAAACGCGTGTTCCGGTCGTGACCTGCCGGAAGTCCTCCGGCTGCGCGCAGTCATCTCCGGTCCTCTGACTGTTGGCAGCGGGGCTATTCGCGGCGTCCCTCGACCATCATGATGGTCGCCGGCAACCCGAACAGGACGAAGATGCTCGAGAAGACAAGGCCTCCGAACATGCTGGCAACGAAGGGCACCATGAAGACCAGTTCGTCGCTGCGCGCGAACAGCAGCGGCGACAGCCCGAGCACTGTGGTCAGCGTTGTCAGGAAAACCGCCCTGAAACGCGACCGCGTCGCTGCCGCGATTGCCGCGACGGCCGGGAGATCCGGATCTTCCGACCGCAGTTTCGAGTAGCGATCGAGAAGGACCAGCGCGTCGTTCATGACCACGCCGGAGACGGCAAAGATCCCGAACAGCGACATGATCCCGAAATCCCAGTTCAGCACGAGGTGCATGACGATACCGCCCGCCAGGCACATGGGAATGCCCAGGACCGCGACCAGTGGCCGCCAGTAGCTCTTCAGCAGCACCGCCATCAGGCCGTACATCGCCAGGACGGCAAGCGGAAACAGCATCGCCATCAACTGCAACAGCGACTGGATCTTCCTCTGACCGCCGTCGCGGCTGAACTGGAGCCCGGGCCAGCGATCCTGCAGATCCGGCAGCAGTTCCGTCTCCACTACCCTCATGACGGCACGCGGCAACGCATCAAGTCCATCCGCGTGGGCGCGGATCTGGACTGCCGGCGTCCCGTCGATGCGGACGATCCGGGGCGTGCCGCGCCGTTCGACCAGCGTGGCCGCTTCATGCAGGGCCATCTCCCGTCCCGGAGAGATGCGAATGCGTTCACGGGCCAGGTCACCCAGGCTGTCGCGCTGGTTCTCAGGGTACCGCACCATGACACGCAATTCCTCGCGCCCGCGCTGAATTCGCTGGACCTCGACGCCGTGCAGGTTGGACCGGAGCTGAAGACCGACCTTGGCCGGGGTCAGTCCCGCCACCCTGCCCGCGGGAGTGAGCCTGACCTCGAACTGACGCTTGCCCAGCCCGAGCCCGTCAGACACGCCGCTCACTCCGGGCATGTCTTCCAGGAACCCGGCGACTTCGCGTGCCGCGGCGTGCATGGTTTCCCGATCGGGATGCTGCAGCGCGAATGCGATGTTCGGCACCGTCTTGTACCTGGTGCGCTGATAGGTCACCGTTTCAACCTGCGGAACATCGCCGACGAGAGCGATCCACGCACTCTCGACGTCCTTGGGAGTGGCGGTCCGTTCCGTGTCGGGGACGAGGCGCAGGCGCACCGACCCGACGTTCTCTCCGTAACCGCCGGCGGAATGGTCGCCCCGCGCCTTTCCTGCCTGTTCTCCCACGACGATGGTCACGTCCCTGACAAGGCTGCCTTCCGCCGCTGAGCCGTTGATCGCCTCTCCGGCTGCCGCAAACCGTTCGGCGACCCGTGCAGTCACGCCGACTGGCGATCCCGCGGGCAGGCGGATGTCGGCCTGTACGAAGTCGGCCCGCATTGATGCCGAGGTGAGGACCAGATTCAGCCGGACCACATCCGCATGCAACAGCGCGAACGCTGCCAGCATGACCAGGCCGGTCAACGACAGCGACAGCCAGACGTGCCGGATTGACCAGGAAACGCCGGTGACCACGACAATGTCGCGGAAACGGTCCAGCCGTTGCGAACACCAGCCCTGGATGGTGCTGAGCGGTCGCAGCGACCAGGGACGGTCGTGCGCCAGGTGGCCCGGAAGCAGCAGGAACGCTTCAAACAGGGAGACGGTCAGGACGAACAGTGCGATGAACGAGAATATCGCGAGGATCTGGAACTCTTCCTGTTTCACGAAGAAGAACGGGGCCAGCGCGATCAGGGTGGTGATCGTCCCGACCACGATCGGGCCCATGACCGCCCTGGCTCCGGCCACGGCGGCCGACCTGCCGGACAGGCCCCTCTGGCGTGCGGTCTCGATACTCTCGCCAACGACAACCGCATCATCCACAACGATGCCGATCATCAGGAAAAAGGCGATCACCGACACCACGTTGATGGTCAGGTCTGCCAGCCCGAACAGCACGAAAGAACCCACGAAGGACAGGACGATTCCGGCTGTGATCCAGAACGCGGCGCGCAGGTCCAGAACCAGCAACAGGGCAAGAAAGACCAGGACGATGCCGATCACCCCGTTCTCGACAATCCTGGTCAGGCGCCCGGTTACCGCGGTCGCATTCTCGTCCCAGGTCGTCACGGAGACACCGGACGGCGGTACGTAGGCGTCAAGAAGAGACCTGATCTCGTCGACGATCTCCAGCATCGATTGCTGTTTCGACGCGCGGACACTCACCAGGATCGCGGGAACCCCGTCGACCCTGACGAACTTGCCGGCTTCGACGAACCCGTCGCGGATCACCGCCACGTCACCAAGGGTAACAGCGGTTCCGTCTGCTCTGGTGATCAAGGGTATGTCGGCGTACTCGGCGCCGAATGCGCGCCGGGAATCGGTGTGCAGGATGACGGTGTCCGAGTCCGTGCGGAATTCGCCGAAGGTGATGTTCGTCGACGTCTCGCGCACGCGTTTGGCTACCTGGCGTGCGGACAGGTCGTATCGGCGCAGTTGCTCCTCGTCGAGTTCGATGGCGATTTCCCGTTCCCGGGCACCGGTGAACTCGATGTGGGACACCGAGGGAAGCGCGAGAAGACGGTCACGCACCTCCTCCGCGGCGTTTCGCAGGGTGTTCTCGTCCGCCGAGGGAGAGGAGACGGCAAGCGTCAGGGCATGCAGTGACCAGCGCCAGAACTTGACCTCGGGCGTTTCGGTATTGGCCGGCAGGAAGGCCTTCAGTGCGTCAACCGCTGTTGCAACGTCGTTGAAGACGGCCTCCGAATCGGCAAAGGAAGCCATCTCGACATCGATCTCGCCCCTGCCCTCGACAGCCCGGCTGACGACCCGGTCGACACCCGGAAGGCCGACCAACACTTCCTCGACCCGCCGGGTGATGTCCTGCTCCACCTGGCGGGGTGCTGCGCCGGGCAGTGTGATCGCGACGCGGACGATCCGCGGGTCCCATTCGGGGAGTTGCTGGACCACGAGCTGGGTCCCGGCAACGAGGCCACCCACAAGGATGGCAATGTAGAGGAACTTTGCTGCCATCGGGTTCGCGACGAACCAGGCAACGAAACCGTTGTCCCGACCGCTTGCATTCCCGCCACGGGGCTGCTCGCTACTGGCCATGGCCTCGCACTCCCGGGTCCTTCGATCGATTCAGGGCGCGCCGGCTACCTGGAGACCGCCGATACCGTCATTCCGTTCCATGCCGATGCCGGCGCATTCAGGACAACACCTGCTCCGGCATCGAAGCTCCTGACGATCGCGCCCTCCGACGTCAGCGCCAGCACGTCCACGACAACCGGAACCAGGGATCCGTCCCTGACCGTCCAGACCCGGTTCTCCGAGCCCAGCACCGCCTCGGGCACGACGAACACGTCGTCGACCGGGGGACCGCTGATGCTGACCTGCGCGAACGAACCGGGGATCGGCGGCGCCCCGACCGTGTCCCCGAGTTCCAGGATGACGGCGGCCAGACGGGATTCCCGGGCGATGACAGCCGAGACTGCGGCTACCTTTGCGGCATGGGTCCCGGAAAGGGTTCTCACCACGGCCTCGCGTCCGATCACCGGATCGAGATAGGCGAGGTCCTTCTGGCGAAGCGGCGCGCGGATCTGCAGGTTGCCGGTCTCGTAGGTCCTGCCCAGCTCCGCGTTCTTTCCGACGGTCTCGTTCGGGCCGACCAGTTCCCCGACCGACACATCGGTTGCGATGACGCGGGCATCGAAAGGCAGGGAAATTTCGGTTTGCGCGAGCTCGAGTTCCGCAAGTTCCAGTTCCGCGGCACGCTTGTCGACCTCGGCCTGCAGACTGGCCGGGGACGCGCCGTCCTCCCGTTCACTACGCGTCTCGGCAAGTATTGCCCGGGCCTTGTCCAGTTCCGCCCGCGCAATCCGCACCTTGAGGTCGTAGGCTGCGGGATCGATCCTGATGAACGGTTCGCCGGCGCTCACCGAGCCGCCGTTCCTGTAATCGGGCGAAATCCAGGCCACGCGCCCGACCACCGGGGAGATGATGGTCGTCCTGCGCTGTGCCCTCACGTTGCCGGTGAGTTCGACCGGCAGGGCGCGGCTGGTCAGTTCCGGAGCAAACACGGTGACCTCCGGTGCGCCTTCGCTTGCCTGCAGCGCACTCCCGGAAACCAGGTCGACCGGACCCGGCGCCCTGGCGAGGTAGAGTGCCGCGACGACCACGACGGCGATGACTCCGAACTGGAGATATCCTGCCCAGCCAGACCTGGATGCTTCGTCCATGACACCAGCTCCCCGATTCAAGTCACCTGCACGGTCGAACTCATGTGGTTCCTGCCGACGGTCTCCGGCAGTGCGGGGCGACAGTCGGCTGCACGGTCATGCCTGTTCGTATCCTAGCATAACGGGCGCACTTCGACTCCAGCCCAAGCAGGCCATGACCGGGATTCGGCGCCGCCGGACGCCGGATTCACCCTGTCATCGGAAACAGCGTCGAGCGAATGGCGATCCAGACGCCGAGCAGCGCCAGAGTGAAGAAGAAGATCCTGCGAAACCGGTTTTCGGGGAGCAGGGTCCGAATTCGCTTTCCCAGCACCATGCCGAGCATGGCCGGGACCACCGCCGCCAGCGACAGCATGACAAGGTCACCCGGCATGTAGCCTCGTGTTCCGAGTGACAGTCCGAGTGCGACGGTCGCGGTGGTGAAACAGATCCCCATTGCCTGGACCAGGCCGTCCCTGCCCAGGCCCAGCGCCTGCAGGTACAGCACGCCGGGGACCACGAAGGTGCCGGTAAATCCCGTGGTTGCCCCGGTGGCAAGCCCGACGAGCGGGCTCATCCAGGTCTCGCGGCGGCCGGGCTCCGCGATCTGGGGTGTGAACAGGCTGACGCCCGAGTAGATGACGAGAACGCAGCCAAGCCCGATCGCAAGCGCGGTCGCATCACTCTTCAGCATCACGCCGGAGGCAAGCCATGCACCCAGGCACAGCATGGCGAGCAGCGACCAGATGCGGCGCAGAATCGCCGTCAGCCGTCCGCCGGTCACGGCCTGCCAGGCGTTCGTGACCAGCGACGGCGCCAGCAGCAGGACCATCGCCTCCTTCAGTCCGAAGACCGCGGCGATCAGCGCCAGCGAGATCGTGGGCAGACCGAGCCCGACCACACCCTTGACCATGCCGGCTGCGAGGTAGACAGCCAGCACGTAGACAATGAACCCGGCGCTCACTCCACGGTTTTCCCGGCCGCCAACGCATCGCGCAGGATGCGCTTCAGCACCTTCCCCGAGGGATTGCGGGGCAGTTCGCCGACGACGTGGACCTCGCTCGGAACCTTGAAACCCGCAAGAGCGCCGCGACAGTGGCGAATGACGTCATCCTCGACGATCCCGGCGCCTGTCCGGGGGACAACCACCGCGACCGGTCGTTCGCCCCACCTCTCGTCGGGACGGCCGATCACGGCCGCCTCGGCGATTGCGGGGTACTCGTGGAGCACCCGTTCGACCTCCGAGGACGCGACGTTTTCTCCGCCGGAGATGATCATGTCCTTCCTCCGGTCGGTCAGGTACAGAAACCCGTCCCCGTCCAGGTGACCCACGTCACCGGTGCGGAACCAGCCGTCACCGTGGAACGCCTCGCGGGTCCTTTCCGCATCACGCCAGTAGCCCCGGGTGATGCGGGGACCGGCAAGGCAGATCTCGCCGGTCTGTCCCGCCGCCAGCGGACGCCCGTCGTCGTCGCGAATCTGGACCCGGACATGGGCGAGAGGACGGCCGACCGAACCGATCTTCTCCAGTTCGCGTCCCGGCTCCATCAGGGTGTCGCCGCTACAGCTCTCGGTCAGTCCGTATCCGTCGATGTAGCGCGCGTTGGCAAACAGGGTGCCGAAAGCCCGGATCCGCGCCTCCGGCGTCTTCTCCCCTCCTCCGATCACCCATTGCATGGAGGCGAGGTCGTAGCGGTTTCCCTCGTCGAGGTCGAGACACATGCGCAGCATCACCGGTGCCAGCCACGCACAGGTCAGCCGATGGCGCTCGATGGCTCCGAGCGCGGCCGCCGGCGAGAACTCCCGCAGCAGGCACCAGGTTCCTCCCATCCACAGCACCGCGATGCCCGGCAGGTCGAAGGCCCCGACGTGGTAGAGCGGGCCACACACCAGCAGGCGGTCGGAAGCCGAAAGCCCGAGCGCGATGACGTGGTCCGCGCACTTCCAGTAGGAATTTGCGTAGGAATGCATGACGCCCTTCGGATGCGCCGTGGTGCCCGAGGTGTACATCAGCCGGTACAGGTCATCGGATCCACGCGGAACGGGCGGTGGTGGTGGCGTGCGTTCTCCGGCAAGGGTGCGGGTGTCGCCCCGTGCGTCCGCGTCCAGCAGGACGGCGCCTGCAAACCCCTCGACCATGGAAGCGAACTCGCTGTCGGCCGCGATCAGCACTACCCCAGCGTGGTCATGGATGTAGGTGAATTCCTCCGGCGAAAGTCGGTAGTTGACCGGGAGCAGGACCGCTCCGAGGTGACTGACGGCGAAGGCGAACTCGAGGAAGGCCGGAGAGTTCTTCATCACCAGGGCGACGATGTCGCCGCTTCCGATCCCGCGCGCGGCAAGCCACCCGGCAAGCGAGAGAACCCGGTTCTCGAGCTCTCCGTAACTGATCCGGCGGTCATCGAAGATGACCGCGCAGCGATCCGGCGTGAGGCGGGCGTGATAGGCGAGGAAGGCGGTCAGGTTCTGCATGCGGTCACCGGGCAAAGTCTCCGAGCCCCGAGCGGTCAAGCTGACGCAGCAGCGCCGGCCATTCGCGTCCGGCCTCGATGAAGCCGCCCTTGCCGTACATGGCACGCCCCTGGCGCACCGACTTCTCGCGGGTCTGCGGCGAGATCGGCATCAGTTCCGACCCGCCGGCAAGCGCGTCGATCTGCTGGCGGCACGCGGTCTCGATCCGGTACATCCACACGAACGCCTCGCCCACCGTCTGCCCCACGGTCAGCAGGCCATGGTTGCGCAGGATCAGGATGCGGTTCTCACCAAGGTCGCGGACGATGCGCGGCTGTTCGCTGGCGTCGAGTGCGGGGCCCTCGAAGTCGTGGTAGCCCAGCCAGCCGGAGATGGTCAGCGCCTTCTGGCTTGCCGGCAGCAGTCCCTGTCGCTGCATCGAGACCGCGGTGCCGAAGCGGCTGTGGGTGTGCAGGACGCAGTGGTGCCGCTCGTCGGAGAGGTGAATTGCGCCGTGGATCACGAAGCCGGCCGGGTTGAGCGGGTAGTCGCTCGATCCGATGACCTCACCGTCGCGGTTGACACGGATCAGCGACGACGCGGTGATCTCGTCGAACAGCATGCCGAACGGATTGAGCAGGAACTCGTCCCCTCGTCCCGGGATCCGAAGCGAGAAATGCGTGTTGTTGAGATCGGTCCAGCCATAGAGCGCCGCCAGCCGGTACGCGGCCGCGAGATCGCAGCGTGCCTGCCACTCGGCCGCTTCCATGTCTGCGGGCACCCGTGCCCCGGTCGAAAGTGTCATGGCAAGTCTTCCCGATTGGTGTTCCGTCCACCGGCCGTTCTACTCTATCCGGGCGATCGCCGGGAGAGAGTCTGCCAGAGGCGGGCCGGGAGGGACTGGGACCATGCTGAGATGCGACCGGGCGGACGACATCGTCGTGCTCACGCTCGACCGGCCCGGTGCCGGCAACTCGATCAGCAGCGGCCTGACCGAGGTCCTGCTCGAGGAACTCGGTCGCCTCTCCGGGGACGAGACCGTGCATGCGGTGATCATCACCGGTGCAGGGGAGCGGTTTTTCTGCACCGGCGGCGACGTCAAGGAGTACCGGTTGATCGCTTCCGAGGACGAACTGAACTCGCGGTTCGACCGTACGCGCAGGGCGATGGACATGCTCGAGGGGCTGCACTGCCCGGTCATCGCGGCGATCAACGGCTACGCGCTCGGCGGGGGTGCGGAGATCATCCTGTGCTGTGACTACCGCATTGCCGAGGAGCATGCCCGGATCGGATGGCCGCAGGTCCGCCTCGGCATCATCCCGGCCTGGAACGGCATCGACAGGCTGGTCCGCGACTGCGGGCCCCGGGTTGCCTCGCGCATGATGCTGACCGGCGCGCAGGTGTCCGCGGCAGAAGCCCGCGAGCTTGCGATCATCGACCAGGTGGTTCCACGCGGCACGGGGCTCGGGGCGGCCCGTGCCTGGGCCGCGGATCTGCGGGTCGGCGCGCCGCTGGCACTGCGCGCAACCAAGCGGGTGATCCGGGAGACGGACGGCCTCGAACGCGTCCGGGAGTTTCAGAAACGGCTCTTCCCGGCACTGTGGTTCAGCGAGGATCACAAGGAGGCCGAGGCGGCCTTCGCCGAGCGGCGGACCCCGGAGTTTACCGGTCGGTGACCGGTGCCGTCCCGACCCTGCTGACCCTGCCCTCGATCGGGTACTGCGGGTCGGTGTAGCCCGGGGTCGAGGGATGTCCCGGGGGGACCAGTGACGTGATCAGGGCCTCGTCCTCGGCGCCGTAATCGTAGTCCAGCGCACCAAGGTACGCCTGCCACTGTTCCATGGTGCGCGGTCCGGTCACCGGAGCGGTCACCAGGGCGTTGTTCAGCAGCCACCCGATCGCGATGTCGACCGGGGTTGCGCCCCTGGCCTCGGCATGCTCCCGGATGCGCTGGGCGATCTCGATCGATTCGCTGCGCCATTCCGTCTGCATCATGCGCCGGTCACCGCGCGCCGCCCTGCTGCCCGCCTCCGGTTCGGCGTCGGGACGGTACTTGGCTGTCAGCACCCCGCGCGCCAGCGGGCTGTAGGGCACGACGCCGAGGCCGTAGTGTTGACAGGCCGGAAGGTGTTCGATTTCCGGCATCCGGTTCATCGCATTGTAGTAGGGCTGGCTGACCACCGGCCTGTCGATGCCGTACCGGTCGCAGAGCCAGCAGATTTCCGCGACCCGCCAGCTCCTGTAGTTCGAAACGCCGAAGTAGCGGATCTTTCCCGCGTGCACGAGGTCGGCCATCGCTCGGACGGTTTCCGCGAGCGGGGTGTCGTGATCCTCCTTGTGCAGGTAGTAGACGTCGATGTGGTCGGTTCCGAGCCGGCGCAGCGAGGCCTCGCAGGCGCGCATCACCCACTTGCGGCCGAGACCGCCACCGTTCGGATCGTCCGACATCCTGTTGCACAGCTTGGTGGCGAGCACCCAGCGATCGCGCTCGGTCCGGATGCAGCGGCCGACGACGCGTTCCGATTCTCCCTGCACGTAGGTATCCGCGGTATCGATGAAGTTGATCCCGGCGTCGCGCGCGGACGCGATGATGGCCTGGCTTTCGGCCTCGTTGGTTGGACCGCCGAACATCATGGTTCCGAGACACAGGGGCGAGACACGCAGTCCCGACCGGCCAAGCTGGCGATGGTTCATCATGGTCTCCCGCCGAGGGTGGGTTCATCGGCGCCGACATACCACACAACTCCGAACGCCGGGAGCCGCTCCAGCGTCAGGGGCAAGGCTTGCATTGTTTCCCGGGGTGGCGAAGATGCCGGACACCCTTGCGCATCACCACGCGATCACAGGACCATGACCGTCACCATCTACCACAATCCCCGCTGCTCCAAGTCGCGCGGCGCGCTGGCGCTGCTGCGGGAACACGGCATCGAGCCGGTGATCATCGAGTACCTGAAGACGCCTCCTGACCGCGAGACGCTTGCCGGCCTCCTGGCACTGCTCGGCTGCCGGCCGCATGACGTGATGCGCAGGAAGGAGGCGGCATACCGCGAACACGCGGTCGCGCGGCTCGACGATGACGGGCAGCTGACCGCGATCGTCGAGAATCCGATCCTGCTTGAACGCCCGATCGTTGTCGCCGGTTCCCGTGCGGTGATCGCCCGCCCGCCCGAACGGGTGCTCGACCTGCTGGAGCCGTCGACGTGACCGGTTCCATCGGCAGGAGCCGCACACTAGACTGCGACGCCAGTGCCGGTGACTCGGGATACTGAACGGTCATGCCGACTTCCAGACCCTGGATTGCACTCGCCGCGACACCGGAACTGCCGAT
This sequence comes from Alphaproteobacteria bacterium bin52, assembly GCA_002238645.1. Lineage (GTDB taxonomy): Bacteria > Pseudomonadota > Alphaproteobacteria > Thalassobaculales > Thalassobaculaceae > Bin52. Next base: position 70,607 of record MPMT01000004.1, read on the forward strand.
CCTGGAGGCCCCGGTGCGCCATGCGGTCGGGGAAAGGCACGAGGTGCGAACTGTCGCCCTGCCCTACGCTCCCCTCTCCGCGGAGGAAACCGTGGACTGGGCGGAACGGTTCGCCGGCGCCGGCGGGATCCTGCTCAGATCGGGCTATGTCACGGGGGAACTGCTGGACCTGCTCCCCGATCTTCGGGTGGTCGCTGTCCATGGTGCCGGAGTGGACCCGGTCGACGTCGAAGCCTGCACAGAGCGCGGCGTGCAGGTGACCAACACGCCGGGCGCCAATGCCGACGCTGTGGCCGAACTGACAATCGCGCTCGTCCTCAGCGCGCTGCGCGGCATCCCCGATGCGGCCCATGCGACCCGGTCCTGCCGGCAGTGGGACAGCGCCCGCGTTCTCGGAGGTGAACTCGGTGGACGGACGCTGGGCCTTGTCGGCATCGGACAGATCGGCACCCGGGTCGCCGGACTGGCAGCGGCGTTCGGAGCCCGGGTGGTGGCGGCCGATCCGGCGCTCGATGCCGTGCAGATCCGTGAGCGACACGCGGAACCTGTCTCGACCGACACCCTGTTCGCCGAGGCCGACATCATATCGCTGCACGCACCGGCAATCGCCGCGACCCGTCACATGATCAACGAGGCCAGCATCGCGCGAATGAAACCCGGCGTGGTGCTGGTCAACTGCGCCCGCGGAAACCTGGTTGACGAGACCGCGCTTGCCGAGGCCCTGCAGCAGGGGCATGTCGGGGCGGCCGCGCTTGACGTTCTGGACGGGGAACCGCCGGATCCGGACAGCCCGCTGTATGGCGCCCCCAACGTGATCATGACACCGCACATGGCGGGCTCGACACGGGAGTGCCTCGAGACCATCGCCCGGGTGGCAGCAGGCGACATCGTCCGTGTTCTCGACGGCGGGCGGCCCGCTCATCCGGTCAATGCCCCGGGAGGGTCGTAGGATGTCACGCAGGGTCGCGGTAATCGGGTCCGGACTGATCGGCCGGTCGTGGTCCATGCTGTTCGCCCGGTCCGGGTGCGAGGTGTCGATGTACGACCCGGAACCGGATGCGCTCGTGGCGGCCCGCTCGCGGCTTGCCGATGATCTTGCCGAGCTCGAACGGATCGGGCTGATCGCGGACAGCCGCGAGGCAATGGCCAGGATCTCGGGCACCGACGTGCTCGAGGATGCGCTCGAGGGAGCCGGGTGGGTTCAGGAGAATGCGCCCGAAGTCCTGGAGATCAAGCGCGAGCTGTTCCGTCGCATGGACGCGGTTGTTCCAGGTTCCGTGGTAATCGCGAGTTCAACCTCCGCCATTCCCTGCAGCGCCATCGCGAATGGTCTCGAAGGCGCCGGCCGCATGGTGGTCGCCCACCCGGCCAATCCGCCGCACCTGCTGCCGATCGTGGAGGTTTCCGGCGGTCCGGACACCACCGACGAGACCGTTCGGCACGCCCGGGACTTCATGGAGGGGATCGGCATGGCGGCGATCACCATCCGCCGGGAGATGCGCGGTTTCGTCCTGAACCGTCTGCAGGTGGCGCTGCTCAACGAGGCCTTCAAGCTCATCGAGGACGGGGTGGTATCGGGCGAGGATCTCGACAAGACGGTCAAGCACGGGCTCGGACTGCGCTGGTCGTTCATGGGACCGATGGAAACAATCGACCTCAACGCGCCGGGGGGAATTCGCGACTACCTCGAGCGGTTCGGGCCGGCGTTCGCGCAGATCGCCGAAGAACAGTCGGAGTTCCGTCCGTGGACGGAAGAGCGCTACGCGCGGCTCGAGGCTGAACGCCGGCAGGTGATGGCACGGGAAGAACTCGCCGACCGGGCCCGCTGGCGTGACCGCCGGCTGCTGGCGCTGGTCCGCGACCGGAACCGGGCGGAGGACGAGCACGGTACCTGACGGCGCGAACCCGGCACCGGCTCCGTGATGAATGCCCGTGGATCGGTGTGGGTTGCTTGACGGGGCGCGCAATGCTCCGCACTGTCCGGTCCGGGAAACGCAACGCTGGAGAACAAGTCATGACCGGTTCGCTCGACCTCGGGCTGGAGGGCAAGGTCGCGATCGTTGCCGGCGGAGGAGCGGAGAATGACGGCATCGGCAACGGCCGTGCCGCCGCGATCCTGCTGGCGGATGCCGGTGTCCGCGTGCTCGTCGTCGACCGCGACCGGCCGCGTGCGGAACGGACCGTCGCGATGATCGCCGCGCGCGGCGGCGAGGCCGAGGCATTCAGCGCCGATCTGATGAGTGGCGCCGGGTGCCGGGACGCGGTGGATGCCGCCGTGTCCCGGTGGCACCGTCTCGATTTCCTCGACAACAATGTCGGGATCGGCAGCAGGCTGTCGGTGGTCGACGAGAGTGAGGAAACCTGGGACCGGGTCATGTCTGTCAATGTGCGGCCGATGTTCCTGATGTCGAAACACGCGATACCAGCCATGATCGAGACCGGTGGCGGATCGATCGTCAACATCTCGTCGATTTCGGCGACGCGTCCGAAGGGACTGACCGCATACACCACCTCGAAGGGCGCGGTTCTCGCGCTCACCCAGGCCATGGCGGTCGACCACGGGCCGCAGGGGATCCGGGTCAACTGCATCCTGCCCGGGCCGGTCTACACGCCGATGGTCTACGGGCCGGGCATGACCGAGGAACACCGCGCGCAGCGCCGCGAGGCCTCGCTGCTGCGCGTCGAGGGCGAAGGCTGGGACATCGGCAAGGCGGTCGTCTACCTTTGTTCCGACTGGGCCCGGTACGTCACCGGGCATCATCTGGTGGTCGACGGCGGCTGTTCGCTGTCGGCGAGGCCCCGCGGCTGACTTCGGCGGAGGACGGTCATGGCTCGCCTGCCCTACCTTGATCCCGGCGACCTCGCGCCGGAGGACCGCGATCTGCTGAAACGGCCGATCAACCTGTTTCGCCAGCTGGTGCACAGTCCCGGGGCCGCCCGGGCGCTGTCCGGTCTCGGGGGCTACATCCGCCACACCAGCACGCTCGATCCGAGACTGCGCGAAATGGCGATCCTCCAGGTGGGGTACCTGGCGCGCAGCGAGTACGAGTACACCCACCATGTCCGTCTCGGTACCGAGCAGTTCGGGGTCACGCCGACGGATATCGAGGCGATCTCGGCCGAGACGGAAGGCCGCGAGAGCGGACTGGGTGACCTCGATCGCGCGGTGCTCTCGGCCGCCCGGGCCATGGTGACCGACCTTGCCATACCCGATGCCGAGTTTGCCGTTCTCGAGGCATCGCTGTCGCATGAACACCTCGTCGACCTGGTGGTTGCCATCGCATTCTACTGCGCGGTGGTCCGGGTCCTTGCAACGCTCGAAATCGACAACGAGCCACACTACGCGTCGGTGCTCGAGCGCTTCCCCCTCCCCGACTGACGCCGCATGCCGATGCCACGACCCGAGATCCTGATCGACGGACTCACCTTCCCGGAGGGACCGCGCTGGCACCAGGGGCGCCTGTGGTTCTCCGATTTCTACTCGCACCGGGTGATCGCCGCGGATTGCGACGGTGCGACGGAGACCGTGTGCGAGGTCGCGAACCAGCCTTCCGGTCTTGGCTGGCTCCCGGACGGGCGCCTGCTGGTGGTGTCCATGACCGACAGCACGGTGCTGCGGCTCGATCCCGGCGGCCTGGTACTGCACGCCGACCTGTCCGGACTTGCCCGGTTCTGGTGCAACGACATGACGGTGGACGAGGCCGGCCGGGCATGGGTGGGGAATTTCGGGTTCGACTACAGGTCGGGCGAGGAGCCGCGGACCACCACCCTGGTCCGGGTCGACCCGGACGGGACGGCGGCGGTGGCGGCGGACGACCTGTTCTTTCCGAACGGGATTGCGATCACGCCCGACGGCTCGACACTCGTGGTGGCCGAATCCTGGGGTCGGCGTCTCACCGCCTTCGACATCACAGCCGGGGGCGAGCTCGTGGCGCGGCGCAGCTGGGCGGACGGCGGATACACCTGGGTGCCGGACGGCATCTGCATGGATGCGGAGGGTGCCGTGTGGATCGCCGATCCCGTGAACAAGGAAGTGTTGCGGATCCGGAACGGCGGGGCGGTTGCCGAGCGGTATTCGACCGGCGAGCGCGGCGCCTACGCGGTGGCGCTCGGCGGTGCCGATCGGCGCACCCTGTTCATCTGCACGAACATCTGGCGCAACAGTGACCGGGTGGGCAACCCGACCGGCCGCATCGAGACGATGCGGGTCGAGGTTCCGGGGGCGGGCCGGCCATGAGCGGGCTCGAGACCCTGATGGACGGGCTCACCTTCCCCGAGGGACCCCGCTGGCACCAGGGACGCCTGTGGTTCTCGGACTTCTATTCGCACCGGGTCATCGCCGTCGACCCGGAGGGCGAGGCCGAGACCGTGTGTGAGGTCGCGCAGCAGCCGTCCGGTCTGGGCTGGCTGCCGGACGGCAGCCTGCTCGTGGTCTCGATGCGCGACCAGGCTCTGCTGCGCCTTTCGGGCGGTGCCCTGCACCCGTACGCCGATCTTTCCGGCCACGCCCGGTACTGGTGCAACGACATGGTGGTCGACGCGGCCGGCCGGGCCTGGGTCGGGAATTTCGGTTTCAACCGCCACGAGGGCGAGCAGCCGCGGAGCACGACGCTGGTGCGGGTTGATCCGGACGGGTCCTGTCACATCGCGGCCCGCGGCCTGTGGTTTCCGAACGGCTGCGCGATCACTCCCGACGGACGGACCCTCATCGTCGCGGAGACCAGGGCACGGCGGCTCTGCGTCTTCGGAATCTGCGACGGCGCCACGCTCGTCAACCGCCGGATCTTCGCCGAAACCGCGACGATGTACCCCGACGGGATCTGTCTCGATGCCGAGGGTGCGGTCTGGGTGGCGGACCCGCACAACAGCGAGGTTGTCCGGTTCCGGGACGGCGGCACCGTTGCCGAGCGGATCCGGCTCGAAGGGCGCGCGCCCTACGCCTGCATGCTGGGCGGTGATGATCGCCGCACGCTGTACCTGTGCACCTGTACCGGTTCGGGGCCCGAGATCGCCCGGGCCCGTTCCGGCCGTATCGAGTTCACGCGGGTCGAAGTCCCGGGCGCCGGCCTGCCCTGACCCCTCCCCCGTCCGCGTAACCGGAGACCACGCCATGCGCTGCGAATTCATCGCGATCGGCACCGAACTGCTGCTCGGCCAGATCGTCAACTCGAATGCGGCCTGGATCGGCGAGCAGCTGGCGCTTGCCGGGATCGACTGTCACTACCACATCACCATCGGCGATAACCGCCAGCGCATGCATGACACCATCCGCGGCGCGCTCGGGCGGGCCGACGCGGTGATCGTCTCCGGCGGACTCGGACCGACCCAGGACGACATCACCCGTGAGGTCATCGCCGACGTCATGGGGGTCGCGCTGGTCCGCGACGAGGAGATCGCCGGGCGCATCAGGCACCGGTTCGAATCCCGCGGCCGGTTCATGAGCGAGAACAACCTGCGCCAGGCGGACATCCCGGTCGGTGCCAGCGCGATTCCGCAGATGCCCGGAACCGCGCCCGGACTGATCTGTCCGGTGGGTGACAAGGTGATCTACGCCGTGCCCGGCGTTCCCTTCGAGATGCGCATGATGCTGTCGGAAAGTGTCCTGGCGGACCTGCAGCGTCGTGCCGGTATGACCGCGGTCATCAGGAGCCGCGTTCTCAGGACCTGGGGCCAGACCGAATCCGGGCTGGACGAGATGCTGACCGAGCGCATGGCGCACCTGGACCAGGCCGGCCATGCGACGATTGCGTTCCAGGCGAGCGGCATCGAGGGACTGAAGGTCAGAATCACGGTCAAGGAGAGGACCGGGGATGAGGCGGCCCGGGTGCTGGCCGCCGAGGAGGAGGCGGTCCGGGCCATCATCGGCCGGTACGTGTTCGGGACCGACGACGAGACCATGGAATCGGTGGTGCTCGACCTGCTGCGCGAGCGGGGTCTCACCCTCGCCGTGGCCGAGTCGGTGACAGGTGGAATGGTCGCCGCCAGGCTGACCTCGGTTCCGGGAGCGAGCGACGTGCTTCGCGGCGGAGTGGTCTCCTACGCCAGCGAGGTCAAGTTCGACCTGCTCGGTGTCCCCGAGGGCCCGGTGGTCACGCCCGATGCCGCCCGCGCCATGGCCGAGGGCGTTCGCCGGCAGCTCGGAGCCGATGTCGGGATCTCGACCACCGGGGTCGCCGGTCCGACGGAACAGGAGGGACAGCAGGTCGGCACGGTTCACCTCGGTCTCGCACTGGGCGGGCGTATCGAGTTCCAGACGACGCACCTGCCGGGCGACAGGACCCGGGTCCGCGAGTATGGCGTGATCAGCCTGCTGAATTTCCTCCGCCTGCGCCTGCTCGGCCAGGATCCGCGCACGCCGTTTGCCGGCCGGCGCTGAGGCGTCACATATCGTCGACGTGATGGAAGGTGTGCGGGACGCGGACTATGTTTGCGGCCGTGCCAGGCCCCGGGAAACGTGATGCCAGATTCGCTGCTGCTCGATACCACCACACGCATCTTCGAGGACCTGTGCGATCCCCGCACGGTCAATGCCGCCCGCGACGGGCAGTGGAAGGAGACGCTGTGGGAGGCGATCGAGCAATCGGGGCTCACGCTTGCCTGGGTACCGGAGGAGCACGGCGGCGCCGGTGCCGGGCTTGGCGACGGGTTCGAGGTCCTCGCGGTTTCGGGCCGGTTCGCCGTGCCGGTGCCGCTTGCGGAAACCCTGCTTGCCGGCTGGCTGCTGGCACAGGCGGGGTTGTCGTGCCCGTCCGGCCCCATGACGGTGGCGCCGTCACGGCTTCGCGACACCGTCACGGTGCGCGGTGACGGCACCCTTGGCGGAAAGGCCGCCGCGATCCCGTTCGCCGCCGCGGCGGATACCCTGGTGGTTCTCGCCGATCGCGACGGTGCGGCGACCGTCGCCCGGGTTGACCGTTCCGCGTGCACGATCCGGACCAGTCCGGGTTTCAGGGACGATGGCCGTGACCTGGTGGAACTCGACGGCGCAAGACCGGTCGAACTGGCGCCGCTCGGCTCCGGCCCGGATGCGGATTGCCTGGCGCTGATGGGCGCAACCGTCCGCGCGGTCCAGATTGGCGGAGCGCTCGAGTCCGTCCTCGCACTCGCAGGCGACTACGCGCGCGAGCGGGTCGCCTTCGAGCGCCCGATCGCCCGGTTCCAGGCGGTCCAGCACAACCTGGCGCGACTGGCCGGAGAGACCGCGGCCGCTGTGGCTGCGGCCGGTTCGGCGGCCGACACCGTTGCCACCGGAACCGGCGGCGATGACGCCCTGTTTCTCGAGGTAGCGTCGGCCAAGATCCGGGCCGGCGAGGCGGCGGGCGCCGGGGCCGCGATCGCGCACCAAGTGCACGGGGCCATCGGGTTTACCGAGGAACACGTCCTGCACCGCTTCACCCGGCGCCTGTGGGCCTGGCGCGACGACTTCGGTAGCGAGAGCGAGTGGGCGGTCCGGCTCGGCAGGTTCGTGGCCGCCAACGGCGCCGACGACCTGTGGCCCCTGCTCGCCTCGCGGTAACGTCAGGCCAGAAAGACAACCATGTCCCACGCAATCCAGTTCGACCAGCTCCGACTGCCCGCCGAGGCCGAGGAACTCCGTCTCGAGGTCCGCGCCTTCCTCGCCGGGGAGATCGCCAATGGCGGCTTCGACCCTGCGGCATCGGTGATGCGCAGCGGCTTTGATCGCGCCTTCTCGCGCCGCGTCGGAGCCCGCGGCTGGATCGGCATGACCTGGCCGAAGCGGTACGGTGGCGGCGAGCGCAGCTTTCTCGAACGCTACGTGGTCACCGAGGAGTTCAGGGTGGCCAATGCTCCGACCGGGGCTCATTTCACCGCCGACCGGCAGAGTGGACCGGTCCTGCTCAAGTACGCGCCCGAGCACGTCAAGAGCGACGTGCTGCCGCGGATCACCCGGGGCGAATGCTGCTTCTGCATCGGGATGAGCGAGCCCAATTCGGGCTCGGACCTGTTCGCGGCCAGCACCAGGGCAACACCCGCGGGCGGCGGATACCTGATCTCCGGCACCAAGCTGTGGACATCGAACGCGCACAATGCCGATTACATGATCGGACTGTTCCGGACCTCGCCGTCCACGGCGGAGAACCGGAGGCACGGTCTTACGCAGTTCCTGGTCGACCTGTCGCGACCCGGGATCGCCATCAACCCGGTGCACGACATGGCCGGCCGGCACGAGTTCAACGAGGTGGTCTTCGACGATCTGTTCATCCCCGATGACCACGTGCTCGGCGAGGTCGACGGCGCCTGGAAGCAGGCGACAAGCGAACTTGCCTACGAGCGCAGCGGACCGGAACGGTTCCTCGAGACCTTCTACGTCCTGCCCGAACTGGTCCGCGTGCTGGGCGGCGATCCCGATACGCGTGGCGCCGAGGGCATCGGGCGACTGGTCGCACAGCTGCACGCGCTGCGGCGGATGTCGGTCTCGGTCGCCGGCATGCTGGAGGCCGGCAAGGAACCGGTCCTGGAGGGGTCGATCGTGAAGGACCTGGGCACTGTCTGGGAACAGGCGCTCCCGGCCCGGGCCCGGGACATGGCCGCCTTTGTCGACGTGGCTCCGGGCAACCGCGCCACCTTCGACGAGTTGCTGGAATTTGCCACCGTCATCGCGCCCAAGCTCACCATCCAGGGCGGAACGACGGAAGTGCTGCGGGGGATCATCGCCCGCGGACTTGGCCTGCGCTGACCGGGAGCGGATCCGTGCCCGACCTGTCCGCGCTGCTCTCGCCGCGGTCCGTGGCGCTGATCGGTGCCTCGCCCGATACCGGCACCCTGCGCGGGCGGATCATGCACATCCTTGCGCGGCACGAATTTGCCGGCCAGCTGTACCCGGTCAGCCGTTCGCACGACACCATCATGGGGCGCGCGGCATTCGCGACCATTGCCGATGTGCCCGGCCCGGTCGATCTCGCCGTCATCGTCATTCCCGCGGCACACGTGCCGGGCGTGTTGCGCGACTGTGCCGCTGCCGGAGTGCGGGCGGCACTCGTCCTCGCCTCGGGATTCGCCGAGGAGCCGTCCGATGAAGGCCGTGACCTGCAGGGCGAAATCCGGGAGATCAGCGAACGGACCGGCCTCATCGTCGCCGGACCGAACTCCGAGGGGCTGGCGGTGTTCGAGCTTGGACTCGCGGCCACCTTCAGCCCGGCGCTGGACGGTGACGGGCTGGTCCTGGTGCCTGACGCCGGACCGCCGGGCCGGATCGCGGCCGTGGCCCAGAGCGGCGGCATGGGGTTCGCGTATTTTGATCGCGGCCGGAGAAAGGGCCTGCGGTTCAGTCACGTCGTGACCACGGGCAACGAGGCCTGCCTCGAGAGCCTCGATGTGGTGGAGTACCTCGTTGACACCGACGGTGCCGACATCTTCCTGTTGTTCATGGAGGACGTGAAGACCCCGTCGCGCCTCGCGTCAGTCGCGGCGCGGGCATTGCGCGCGGGCAAGCCGCTGATCGTCGCCAAGATCGGCCGGTCGGAGGCGGCGGCCCGGGCGGCGGCGTCACACACCGCCTCGCTTGCCGGTTCACATGAAATCTACCAGGCCATGTTCCGCCGCCACGGCGTGATCGAGGGACGAGATCTCGACCAGATGCTTGACATCGCCGCCGGCTTTGCCGCCTTCGGCAACAGGCCGCCCGCGGGCCGGAACGTGGCAATCTTCACTGGTTCCGGGGGCGCCGGCGGCTGGCTTGCCGACGCCTGCGTCGACGCCGGCCTGGAAGTACCCGTGCTCGATGACGAGACACGGGCGCGGATCGACGTCCACCTGCCGCCCTACGGCACCTCCCAGAACCCGGTGGACGGGACCGCGGGGGTGATCCGGCAACTCGGGTATGCCCGTATCGCCCGGATGATTGCCGCATCCGCGCGCGTCGATGCGATCCTGCTGATAACCTCGGCCCGCAATCCCCACTCGCTGGTCTCGGAAGCCGATGCGCTCGCCGGGTTTGCGGCAGAGACCACCAAGCCGGTGATCGCCTGGAGCTATACCCTGCCGCATCCCGATGCCGCGCGAACGCTGGCGCGGGCGGGAGTGCCGCTTGTCACCGAGATGCGCAACGCCCCTGCCGCGATCGCGGCGCTCGAGATCCACGCGCGGGCCCGGCACCGGGCGCTCGCCGCTCCCGCCGGCTCCTGCCGGCCGGTGGCCCCGGCGGTGGTCTCCGCCCTGGCCGGCGCACCGCGGGTGGTTCCGGAGGTCGAGGCGATGTCGATCCTCTCCAAAGCCGGTTTTTCGTTCGAGCCGGGCCGGCTCGCCGCCGATGCTGATGAGGCCGCGCGTGCCGCCGGTCTCATCGGGGGACCCGTCGCGCTCAAGGTCCAGTCTCCCGACATCCCGCACAAGTCGGCTGCCGGCGGCGTGGTTCTCGGCTGCCGGACACCCGAAGATGTGCGGGCGGGCTTCGGGACAATCTTCGACCAGGTCTCGCAGCGTCATCCGGACGCCCGCATCCAGGGCATCCTGGTCCAGCCGATGGCGCGGCCGGGGCTCGAGATGATCCTCGGGATCGAGAACAGGTCCGGGTTCGGGCCGATGGTGCTGGTGGGTTTCGGCGGAACCGCGGTCGAGACCGGCCGGGACGTGGCGCTTGCCGCCGCTCCGCTCGACATGTCGGACGCTGCCGCATCCCTCGACCGGCTCAGGGGAGCCGCAGTGCTGGATCCGTCCCGGCATGACCTCGATGCCCTGTGCGCGCTCTTGTGCGAACTCGGGCGTTTCGCGGTCGCGGTCGGGGATTACCTCGCCGAAGTGGACCTCAACCCGGTGCTTGTCCACCCGCCGGGTTCGGGAGTATCGATCGTCGACGCCCTGATGGTCACTCGATGAAGTCGACGCAGGGAGTTTTGCGGAGGGTACAGATGACAGCGTTTCCCGGGTTTGCCGACATCGGCGTGACCACCGAGGGTCATGTCGCAACCATCGAGATCCAGCGACCGCCCCACAATTTCTTCGACTACGCCCTGATCCAGCAGATCGCGGATGCGATGGACATCATCGACGGTGATCCGCTGCTGCGGTGCGCGGTGCTGTGCTCCGCCGGCAAGTCGTTCTGTGCGGGGGCGAACTTCGGTTCCGACGGATCGAGTTCGTCGAGCCGGTCCGAAAACGGCGACGGGGTCCGCGCACCGCATCTCTACCTCGAGGCGGTCCGGCTGTTCGGGGCAAGAACGCCCATTGTCGGAGCGATCCAGGGGGCGGCGATCGGCGGCGGTCTCGGCCTGGCGCTGGTTCCCGACTTCCGGGTGGCGGCGCCGGAGGCACGGTTCTCCGCCAACTTCACCCGGCTCGGGTTTCATCCCGGGTTCGGCCTGACCCACACCCTGCCGGGACTGATCGGCCAGCAGCGGGCCTGCCTGATGTTCTACACCAGCCGCCGGATCAAGGGCGAGGAAGCGGTCGAGTGGGGACTGGCCGATGTGCTGGCGCCACTGGCCGAGGTCCGTTCCACCGCGCAGGCGCTGGCAGCCGAAATCGCGGAGAACTCGCCGCTGGGCGTGGTCGAGACCCGGGCCACAATGCGCGCCGGCCTTGCGGACCGCGTACGCGAGACAACCGATCACGAACTCGTGATCCAGAACCGGTTGCGCGAGACCGAGGACTTTCGCGAAGGGGTACGCGCGATGGCCGAGCGCCGCGTCCCGGAGTTTCGCGGGGTCTGACCGGCTCAGAGCTCTCCGTCGCGGCGCAACATCCGCAGCGATTCCCGGAACGCGTCGGCGGTCAGTTCGAGGTCGTCGCGGGTATGGGTTGCCGAAAGCAGGCAGCCCGGCGCATTCGACAGGTCGACACCGTTGACCGCCATGGCGAGCCTCAGCTTCATGACCTGCTGCCTGTTCCGCTTCTTCAGCTTCTCGTAGGGGATCAGGGCCGGATCGATGTTCCCGGGCGTGACCGGGTCCCGATCGAGATTCATGTAGAGATGGACGCCGGAAAAGGTCCCGTAGGCGGCCCAGGCAACGTTCTCCTCGGCCAGGATCTCGTTGAAGCGTTCACGCAACCAGGCTGCGGACGCATTCGCCTTCTCGCAGGCGTCGCCGGCCTCGATGATCCTGAGCGCGGCGAGTCCGGCGGTGGCCGAGACCGGGTTGGCATTGAAGGTTCCCGGGTGATCGATCTTCTCGCGGCCGGCCTCCGCCGAGCGGTCGAAATCCAGGTGATCGAGGATCTCCCTGCGACCGGCAACGCCGCCGCCAGGCAGACCACCGGCAAGGATTTTCGCCATGGTGCTCAGATCAGGCGTCACATCGTACGCCTGCTGGGCGCCGCCGGGGCTGCAGCGGAACCCGGTGACCACCTCGTCGAAGATCAGCAGTGCGCCGTGGCGCGCGGTCAGCTCCCGCAGGCCGGAAGTAAACGCCGCATCCATCGGCACCATGCCGAACGAGGCGCCGGTCGGCTCGCAGATCACCGCCGCGATGTCGTCATCGTTCTCCAGGATCGAGCGAACGTCGTCGAGGTCCTGGGGAGACGCGAGCACGATGTGTTTCGCGACCGGTTCGAGCACCCCTACCGTCGCGGAACCGTCGAAGTGGCTCGAGAAACCGGCGGTCATGTGGTCGTGCCAGCCGTGAAAATGGGTACGAAACCGGATGACCTTGTTGCGCCCGGTATGGGCCCGGGCGAGCCGTAGCGCCATCAATGTGGCCTCGGTGCCCGACGAGGTAAACCGGATCCGCTCCGCCGACGGAACCATCCTGATCACCTGCTGTGCCCAGGCGACCTCGCGGGGATGGTTGGCGCCGAACTGGGTGCCCGCCGCCATCGCGTCGTTGACCGCCGAGGTGACCTCGGGATGGCAGTGTCCGAGCAGCAGCGCGCCGTGTCCGCCGAAGTAGTCGACATACCGGTTGCCGTCGACGTCCCACTTGTGCGGGCCAGCCGCCTTCTCGATGTAGAGAGCATACGGCTTCAGGTAGCGCGAATCATGCGCGATGCCGCTGGGCAGCAGTTCGGCCGCCTCGGCGGCCAGGGTTCCGGACCCGGGTGTCTTCTCCCGGTAGGCGCTCACGATCTGGGAATTGGACAGGAAGGTGTCCGGCATGACGACTGCTCCGGCTGAATGCGCAAGCGCGCAGGGTAGCCGATACGCAACCGTAGCGCCATGACTTGCAATCCGACCTCTCCCGTCCGCCAAGGTGCGCTTCCCCTGACCTCGGCATGCCGACCGGCGGTCCTGCCGGGAACGGGAAGTGCGGGGCCGGACCCTGGTCGGCGGTGCCCCACGTGACGCCCTTGCGCCAGCCCGTCGGCACAGGCAGGCAGATCGTGGTGATGGGCCGGTCCGACACCCTGCGCGTGCATGACCATCGGGTGCGCGGCTGCACCCTCGACGACCGCGGGCGGGCCGGGCTCGGCCTGCCCGAAACATGCGGAAACCTCGACCTGCCTGCCCTCAGCGGTCGGGATGGCCGGTACGCACCGGCCTGCGGTGCGCCGCGCGCAACTCCCCGTGGGATGCGCCGGCTCCACGCCGGGCACGGCACAGGTGCGCGCGGTGACGTCGCGCCCGAACGGCCGAAGATGTGGGCCATGACGACGTTCCTGCCGCTCGCGGCCCTCGCCTTACCCCGTACTCTCGCGCATCATGCCGCCAACAGCCTTGTGCGGTCCCTGCGGGGAAGGCGGAACGGGAGACCATCATCAATGACAGTCGGACAGGCCGGGATGGTCGGGACGCGGCACATGGCCGTGGCCGGCCACCAGCTCGCCGCGAGCGCCGCGTTCTCGGTGCTGGAAGCGGGTGGAAACGCGATCGATGCCGGCGTTGCCGGCGGACTGGCGCTCGGGATCCTGGAGAGCGACCTCGTCAGTGTCGCGGGCGTGGCCCCGATCATGGTCTACCATGCCGGCTCCGGGACGGTGACCACGATTTCGGGTCTCGGCTGGTGGCCGAAGGCGGCCGACATCGGGCATTTCCGGCGCGAGCACGGGGGCGCGATACCGAACGGCGTGCTCAGGACCGTGGTACCGGGCGCGCCGGATGCCTGGATCACGGCCCTGGAACTGTGGGGCCGGATGAGTTTCGGCGAGGTTGCCGCACCAGCCATTCGCTACGCGAGGCACGGCTTTCCGATGTACCCGTTGATGGAACGGATCATCGCCGATCACGAAGGCGAGTTCCGCGCCGCGCCCGATACCGCGGCGATCTTCCTGCCGGGCGGGCGATTACCGCGCACCGGGGAGCTGTTCATCCAGGAACAGGCGGCCGAAACGCTGCAGTTCATGGCGGACGAGGAAACGGCCGCGGCCCGCCACGGTGGGCGACCGGCCGGACTGGCTCGCGCGCGCGACGCCTTCTACAGGGGCGATATCGCGCGGCGCATCGTCGAATGGCAGGAAGCCGAAGGCGGATGGATGACGCGCGAGGACCTCGCCGGTTTCCGCGTCGGGATCGAGGAGCCGGTACGCGGCCGGTTCGGCGACGCCGAGGTCTTTGCCTGCGGGCCATGGTGCCAGGGTCCCGCACTGATCGAGGTTCTGAACATCCTTGCCGGATACGATCTCGTGAAGCTGGGCCACAACTCGGCCGACGCGGTCCATGTTGCGGTGGAGGCGGTCAAGCTGACCATGGCGGACCGGGACGCCTGGCTGGGTGATCCGCGCTTTGTTGACGTGCCGATCGCGACACTGCTGTCCGATGCCTACGCCGACCTGCGTCGGGCCCAGATCGACATGGCCCGCGCCATGCCGGAAATGCCGCCACCCGGTGACGCCGGACCGCACCGCCCGCTTGCCGCGGCTCCCGTCCCGACCCGGGAGCAGCCGTCGGCCCCGCTTGACACCTCCTACATCTGCGTCGTTGACGAGGACGGCAACGTCTTCTCGGCAACACCGTCCGACGGGGCCTACGGCGGCACGGTGGCGCCTGGCGTCGGCCTCGCGATCTCGTCGCGAGGGTGCCAGTCGTGGACGGACCCGGCCCACGCATCGGCGCTCGCACCCGGCAAGCGGCCGCGCCTGACCCCGAACCCGGCGCTCGCCATCCTTGACGGGGGAACGCGCTTCGTGCCTTTCGGCACTCCCGGCGGCGACGTGCAGACCCAGGCGATGTCACAGTGCCTGATGAACCTCGTGGTCCACGGCATGTCCGCCCAGGAGGCTGTCACCGCTCCCCGGTACGCCAGTTACAGCTTTCCCTCCTCCTTCGAACCGCACGCCTACTACCCCGGCCTGCTGAAGCTTGAATCCGCCCTTGGCAGGGGTGTTGGCGATGACCTCGCGCGCCGCGGGCACGGTATCGAGTGGTGGCCGGATCACATATGGCTGGCCGGGTCGGTCTGCATGATCGACGCCGACCGGGAGCGGGGAACACTGGGCGGCGGTGCCGACCCCCGCCGTATGGCCTGCGCCGTCGGGGCCTGATTGGCGCGCGCCCGGAACGGCCGCACGGAATTCCCGGTTCCGGCTGGAAACCGGCCTGCGCGGGGATGAAACCGGCCGATGGCTTCAGGGGTCATGCCCGTGCCCGGTCAGTCACCGGAGCGCAGCGACCGCATCGCCTCGCCGACCGCATTGACGGCGGTCGCAATGCCGTTCGCGTCGACGTCGAGATGGGTCACGGCGCGCAACCGGTTCGGCCCCATCGGTCCGATCCGCACCCCGTGTCCGAGCAGTGCCCCGGAGAGCCGTTCAGCCTCCACGTCGACATCGAAATACACCATGTTGGTCTCGACCGCGGACAGGTCGACATGCACGCCGGGCACCTTGCTGATCCCCTCGGCCAGGCGACGGGCGTTGTCATGGTCCTCGGCCAGGCGCTCGACATTGTGACGCAGCGCGTAGACGCCGCCGGCCGCGATGATCCCCGCCTGTCGCATGGCGCCGCCGAACTGGTGCTTGTGTCGACGGGCCTCGGCGATGAACTCCGTCGAGCCCGCCAGCACGGCGCCCACGGGCGCGCCGAGACCCTTGCTCATGTCGATCCACACCGAGTCGAAGTCTCGGGCGAAGGCGGACGCCGACTGACCGCTGGCAACGACGGCGTTCATCAGCCGCGCGCCGTCCATGTGGGTCGCGAGACCGGCGGCACGCGCGGCAGCCGTCACCGCGGCCAGGTCATCGAGGTCCCACACCGCACCGCCGCCGAGGTTGGTGGTGTTCTCGACCGAGAGCAGCCGGGAACGCTGCTGGTGGTTGCCGACCCTGCGAATGGCGCCGCGGATCTGTTCGGCACCGAACATGCCGCGCGCACCGTCAACGGTGCGCAGCATGACGCCCGAGAGCGCGGCGGGAGCTCCGGTCTCGAAATGCATGGCGTGGCTCCAGGCGTGCAGGATGATCTCGTCGCCCGGTGACGTGTGGGTGCGATAGGCGATCTCGTTGCACATGGTCCCGGACGGCAGGAACAGGGCCGCCTCCTTTCCCAGCAGGTCCGCGACCATGTGGCAGAGCTCGAGCACGGTCGGATCCTCGTCGCGCTGTTCGTCACCGACTTCGGCGCCGGCCATCGCCGCCCGCATTGCCGGTGACGGCCGGGTCTGGGTGTCACTGTAGAGATCGACGGCGAGGTTCCTGGCCATTGCGCACGCGCTCCTGGGTTGCGGGCTGTCCCGGTATCAGGCGCAGAGCCTATCGGCGCGATGGTCCCGGCGCCAGCGCGCACATGCCGGGCGCTACAGCAGGAACAAGGCCGCAAGCCCGAGAAAGCTCACGAACCCCACGACGTCGGTGACGGTGGTGAGGAACACCGTCGAGGCGATAGCCGGGTCGAGCCGGAACCGGTCGAGACCGATCGGGATCAGCGCGCCCATCACCCCGGCCACCAGCAGGTTCACGATCATGGCGGCGCCAAGGATGAGCGCGATGCGCTCGTCGCCGAACCAGAACCAGCTGACGGTGCCGGCGATCACGGCAAAGGCGAGCCCGTTGAGCGAGCCGACGGCGGTTTCCTTGACGATGAACTTCGTCGCGTTGGTTGGGGTGAGTTCGCGCATGGCGAGCGCGCGGACCGCGACGGTCAGTGACTGGGTGCCGGCGTTTCCGCCCATCGACGCGACAATCGGCATCAGGACCGCCAGCGCCACCATCTTCTCGATGCTGGACTCGAACAGTCCGATCACGATCGAGGCGAGGATTGCGGTGCACAGGTTGATCGCCAGCCAGGAAAACCGCGAGCGCGAGGTGTCCAGCAACCCGCCGTGCAGATCATCCTCCACCACGCCGCCAAGGCGCATCAGGTCCTCTTCCGCTTCCTCGTCGATCACCTCGACCACGTCATCGACAGTGATCATGCCGGCAAGACTTCCGTCCGGATGGATCACCGGTGCGGAGACAAGCCCGTACTGCCGGAACAGCAATGCGATTTCCTCCTGGTCGGTGTCGACGGGTATCATGTGCAGGGTCGGGTCCATGATGTCGGCAACGAGGACCGGCCGTTTGGAACGCAGCAGGTGACTGAGGGCCAGCCTGCCAAGCGGGCGGCCGTCGTCGTCCACGACGAACAGGTCGTAGAAGTCTTCCGGCAGGTCCCCCCCGGTTCGCAGGAAGTCGATGGTTTGCCCGACCGTCCATTCCAGCGGGACCGACACGTGTTCCCGCTGCATGAGGCGGCCGGCGGAATCGTCGTCGTAGGCAAGTCCCTGTTCGAGCAGGAGGCGTTCGTTCTCCGGAAACGCGCCGAGAACCAGTTGCCGGTCCTCACGGTCGAGTTCACCGATGACGTCCACCGCGTCGTCCGATGCCAGTGCGACGACCGAGTTCGCCAGCACCTCGTCGTCGAGGTGCCCGATCACGCTCTCTCGTACCGTCTCGTCGAGTTCACTCAGGATGTCGGGATCGAAGTAACGGCCGACGATGGTGACCAGCAGCCTGCGGTCCTCTCCGGAATGGCGTTCGATGAGATCGGCAAAGTCGGCCGGATGAAGCGGCCGGACCAGCCGATAGAGCCGCCTGCCCCTGCGTTCGGCGATGGCGCGTGCGACCGCTTCCTCGAGTTCCGGCGTAAGCCCATAGAGCCTGGCGCGTGCCTTCGGTTCGCGATGCGCGACCTCGCGCCGCAGCTCCCTGACCTGGCGCTCGAGTTTCTTGCGCCGCCGCCGTTCCCGGCGCAGACGGGTCAAGGTCTTGTGTGCTGCGGCCGAACCGCGACGTGAACGATCCCGCTCCCGGGTTCCGTCGCTCGCCATGGCTGTTCCGCCTCCCGGTTTGCGCACCCTGCTGTCGCGCACCCGCGCGGGTGGTCAAGCCGGTCCTGATCGTCTTTGCCTGGTGATGGACATGTGCCCGGCCCGGTGCCGCAACCGGGCGGGGCATGGTGCGGTCGAGAAGACTCGAACTTCCACCCGGTTTCCCGGACAGCGACCTCAACGCTGCGCGTCTACCAATTCCGCCACGACCGCACTATTCTCCCGGCCGGGTCCCCGACCCCCCGGAGGTTGCGGGGAATTAGCAAATCCGGACGGGACAATCAAGCAGGCGACCGCTGATGCCAGGCTGCCGCAGCCCTGACGACGTCATCGAGTGGCGATTCTCCGACCGCCCGGTCGACTACGCTGAAGCCGTCCGGGACATGGAGCATCGCGCGCATGACATCAGGTGGAAGCACGCGCGGGAACTCGTGTGGCTGCTCGAGCATCCGCCGCTGTACACCGCTGGGACCAGTGCACGGTCGGGCGACCTGCTGTCGCCCGGACGGTTTCCGGTCCACCGCACCGGGCGTGGCGGGCAGTACACCTACCACGGACCGGGGCAGCGCGTGGCCTACGTGATGCTGGACCTTGCGCGACGTCGCCCCGACGTGCGCTGCTACGTGCACTCGCTGGAGGAATGGGTGATCACGGCCCTTGCCCGGTTCAACGTCACCGGTATCCGTTCACAGGGCCAGGTCGGGATCTGGGTGCGGCGAACCGACCGGAACGCACCGGCGCGCCAGGACAAGATCGCTGCGATCGGGGTCCGGATCCGGCGCTGGGTCACCCTGCACGGAGTGTCTCTGAACGTGGCGCCGGACCTCGAGCACTTCGGGGGCATCGTTCCCTGCGGTGTCCGGGACGGGGGCGTGACCAGCCTCGAGGATCTCGGGGTGCTGGTCTCCATCCCCGAGGTGGATGTGACACTCAAGGAGACATTCGCGGAGTGTTTCGGGCCGGGCACACGGATGGAACTGTCCGGGTGACGGGCCCCGCCGCCATGGAGGCGGGAGTGGAAATCGGGCCTCTCTCG